>CAYVPF010000001.1:0-14439 GCA_964453355.1 uncultured Acidimicrobiaceae bacterium
CGAGCGGTGGCCCCGAGACGGGGTGCCGCAATACCCGGTGGCCTGGCTGGTGGCAACCGGGCGCCACCGGGCCATCGACCGCATCCGACGCGAGCGGACCCTCGAAGGAAAGCGGCGGCTGCTCCAGAACGATCGGCTGACCGCGACCATGGACGACATCGACCTCGACGACAGCACGATCGGCGACGAGCGCCTGAAGCTGATCTTCACCTGCTGCCACCCGGCCCTGGCCGCAGACGCCCAGGTGGTCCTGACGCTGCGGGCCCTGGGCGGCCTCACCACCGAGGAGATCGCCCGCGCCTTCCTGGTGTCCGACGAGACGATGAAGCGTCGGCTCTCGCGAGCCAAGGCCAAGATCAAGGCGACGGCGATCCCGTTCGCCGTACCCGCCGACCGGGTGCTGCCGGACCGCCTGTCGGCGGTGCTGGCAGTGATCTACCTGATCTTCAACGAGGGCTTCACCGACCGGGGTGATCTCGCCGCCGAGGCGATCAGTCTGGGCCGACTGCTGGCGGAGCTGATGACCGACGAACCAGAGGTGTACGGACTGGTCGCCCTGATGCTGCTCCACGACTCCCGTCGCCAGGCCCGTGTCGTGGAGGGCGAGCTCATCCCGCTGGCCGAGCAGGACCGCTCCCGGCACGACCGGGCGAAGATCGACGCCGGCCGCTCGGCGCTCGAACAGGCCCTGGCGCTGCGATCGGTGACCGGGCCGTATGTGCTCCAGGCGGCGATCGCCTCGCTGCAGGCCGAGGAGGACATCGACTGGCACGAGGTCTCGGTGCTCTACGAACGCCTCGAACTTCTCACCGGTTCGCCCGTCGTCGCCCTCAATCGCGCCGTGGCGGTCGCCGAGGCGGGGGCGCCCGAACGGGCGCTCGAGCTCGTCGACTCGCTCGACCTCGCCGAGTACCGGTATTTCTATTCCACCCGGGCCGAGCTGCTGCGCCGTCTCGGCCGCGACGACGAAGCCCGCGAGGCGTTCGGGCGCGCCCTGCAGCTGGCCGCCACCGACCCGGAGCGTCGGTTCCTCGCCCGCCGGCTGTCGGAGCTTTGACCGGACGCGGGGCCCGGCCGGGTCAGACGGCCTGCAAGCCCCCGCTGAGGATGAGCCCACCGTCCATGACGGGCTTGTTGGGGTCGGCGACGAAGCTGACCGGCGAGAACAAGAAGTTGCAGGTACCGGAGTAGGCGGAGACGGGCCAGTAGGGCTTGTCGCCACCGATGGCCCCGACGTCGTAGGTGGTCATCTGCGGCCGACCGCGGTCGCACTTGCGGAACGACAGCTGCGGACCGGCTTGGACCAAGGTCGGCTGTACGGTGCCGTCCCGCTCGACGTGGGCCACGTTGAGGTGGCCGGCGTGGGTGGCGTCGGTGCCGTTCACCGGCTCGGGGTCGTACATCCCGGTCTCCAGGATCACCTGGCCACCCACTTCGACGGTGCCCCACACGCGGTCGTGACGTCGTTGCAGCTCCACGGTGGCCGGCGCCAGGCTGTACCCCCACCGGCGGCCGAAGTACTCGATGGCGTCGGTGTTGTCGACCCAGCCGGCGATGGGATAGCTCCAGCGGGAGATACCGGCCAGCGCGCTGACCCGCACCAGGGCCATGTTGAACGGCCCGACCGGGCTGTCGGGGACCTTGTAGAAGATCATGTGGGCCATCGGCGGGTGGGTGGGGTGCAGGGCCGGCGGGATGCGCTCGGCGAAGCCGGTGAACGGCAGCTCGTAGAAGGTCTGCAGGACCTCCCCGCCGGTTAGCTCGAGCGGCTCAGTCTGCGCGGTCAGGTCGACGGTCGGGGCGCCGGCGGCCTCCAGCTCCACGTCACGGGTTCCGTAGGTGATCATCGGCTTCCCTCTCCCACCAGAGCCACCTCGTCCAGCAGCGACTGGGCGGCCAACGGATCGAACTTCGGCATGACCTCACGGGCGAACAGCCGGAGGCTGTCGAGCACCTCTTTCTGAGGGATGACGTTGTGCGAGTTGATCATGAAGTTGACGCCGTCGGCGCCGGTGGCCTCCCACATCTTCAGCGCCTCGATGATGTGGTCGGGGTCCCCGACGGTCAGGCCCTCGGGGATGAAGGCCCGGCTGGGCGATGCGGACGCCGGGTTGTACCCCTCCAGGGCCGCCGTGTAGTCGGGATAGGCCCGGCTGATGTAAGCCTCCCGGGTGCCGACCGACTGGGCGGTGCCGTACTGGACGTGGTCGGACATGCTCTCGCCCATCCGGACGGCGTAGTCGTTTGTCTCGTGACAGAACATGTAGTTGACCGTGTAGAACTGGTCGGTCACGAATGTCCCCACCGGCTCGCAGGTCTCGATGATCTTCTTGTAGCGGGAGATCTTCTGCTCGTGGCTCTTGAGGCCACCCCAGCTGAGCCCGAGGGCGCCCATGCCGCGCTCGGCGGCGTCGACCTCGGTGCCCGGGCTGGTGACGGCCACCCACAGCGGCGGGTGGGGCCGCTGGTAGGGCTTCGGGACGATCGGGCGCTGCGGCATCGAGAACCGCCGGCCCTCCCAGGAGAAGTACTCCTCCGTCCACATCTTCGGCATCATCCGGACGTACTCGTCCCAGGTCTTCTTGGTCTCGTCCGGATCGGACCCGAGGCCGCCCAGTTCGTACCAGGTGCCGCTGCGGCCGGATCCCCAGTTGAGACGGCCCTTCGACAGCAGGTCGATGGTGGCCATGCGCTCGGCCACCTGGACCGGGTTGTTGTACTCCGGCACGCACACGGTGATGCCGGACCCGATCCGGAGCTTCTCGGTCTGCATGGCACACGCCGTGAGGAAGATCTCCGGCGCCGACGAGTGGGACACCTCTTCGAAGAAGTGGTGCTCCACCGCCCAGACACTCTCGAACCCGACCTCGTCGGCCACCCGGACCTGCTCCAGGCAGTCCAGGAACACCTGACGCTCCGAGTCCGGCGTCCACGGCTTCGGCACCGAGATCTCGTAACTGAGCCCGAAACGCATGGCTCTCCCCTCCCCGCCCGGGCCCGGTCCACCCGGGCGCCCCTCCATTGTAAAACTAGAGACTTTCTCTAGTCAACGGATTGGTGGAGACAATCTCTAGTGTTTTCCGAGGCGGGCCCACAGGGCGTCGGTGGCGGCCGCCAGTACGGCGTCCCGGTCGACGTCGACCCCGTAGACGATCCACATCTCGAACAGGCCGTAGATCTGGGCGTTCAGCATGGCGGCCTGGGCCCGGGTGGGAGCGCCCGGCGGTGACCCCAGGTCGTGCAGCAGCGCCTCCCAGAAGGTGATGCCGTCGGACAGCCGGGCCGACTGCTGGGCCCGGAGCTCCGGCTCGATGAGCACGGCCTGGCTCAGCGCCAGCCGGGTTGCCTCCAAGTGCTGCCAGGTGTCGAACAGCCGCCGGAGCCAGTCGGCCAGTCCCTTGCGGGTCAGCGGGCCGGCCCCGGGCAACAGCGGCTCGGACACCAGCCACACCGCCTGGTCCTCCTCGGCCAGCCCGGCGGTGAGCACGTCCACCTTCCGCTTGAAGTGCAGGTAGAACGTGGCCGGGGAAGTGCCGGCCCGCTGCACGATGTCGTCGACGGTGGTGGCGGCGTACCCCTTCTCGGCGAACACGGCCCCGGCGGCCTCCATCAGGCGCCGTCGGGTGGCGTCCTTCTTCCTCGCCCGCACCCCCGGCACCCGGGTGTCGCCCTCTCGACTGTCGGCCATGCGGGCCGATGCTACTGACGACGCCCCGGCCCGGCGGCCGGGTCCGCCGTCACTCCCACACGAGGTCGAGCGGGGGGGTGTCCCTGATCTCGTCCTGCCGGTTCCACAGGATGGCCCGGACGGCGTCGTAATGCTCGCGCCACAGCACGATCTGGCCGTCGACGAACCGGAAGAACCCGAGATAGTCCATGCGGTAGGTGCCGCCGGTGGCCTTCACGGTGGCCTCGCCGGTGTACTCGGCGAAGAAGGTGTTCGGATCCAGCATCGGCATGATGCTGTTGACGGTCAGGTTGATCTCGCCGAGGTCGTCGCCGTTCACGGCCTTGAAGAACGCCTGGACGTTGTCCTTGCCCTCCACCCGCCGCAGGGCGTGGTTGGGCATGAACGGCAGCTCCAGCGCCGAGTCGTCGGCCCACAGGGTGAAGATGCCGTCGAAGTCCTCGGCGGCCAGGTACGCCATCATCTGGCGGAGCGTCGCCTCGTTGGCGCTGCGCACCGCGTCATCGGACGCCTCTGGCGTCGCATCATCAGAGTCCGTCATCTGATCCCCTCCCCTTTGTCCCTCTGCCGCCGGCCCGCTGCCGTGCGGTCAGAGGCGTTCGATGATCGTCACGTTGGCGGTGCCGCCGCCCTCGCACATGGTCTGCAGCCCGTAGCGGCCGCCGGTGCGCTCCAGCTCGTACAAGAGGGTGGTCATGAGGCGGGCCCCGGTGGCCCCCAGCGGGTGGCCGAGGGCGATGGCGCCGCCGTTGACGTTGACCTTGGCGTGGTCGGCGTCGAGCTCCCGCTCCCAGGCCACGACGACCGGGGCGAAGGCCTCGTTGATCTCGACCAGGTCGATGTCGTCGAGGGTCAGGCCGGCGCGGTCCAGCGCCACCCGGGTGGCCTCGATCGGCGCCGTCAGCCCGATGATGGGGTCGTCACCGCGGACCGTCATCTGGTGTATTCGGGCTCGGGGGCGCAGGCCATGGGCGGCCACCGCCCGCTCCGACGCCACCAGGACCGCCGCGGCGGCGTCGGAGATCTGCGACGCCATCGCTGCCGTCGTGACACCGTCGGGGAGCAGCGGGGCCAGGGACCGCATCTTCTCCCGGTTGGGTTCGCGGGGCCCCTCGTCGGCCGTGAGGCCGTTGACCGGCACGATCTCCCGGTCGAACCGTCCCTCGGTCCGGGCGTCCAGGGCCCGCTGATGGGAGGTGGCGCTGTACTCCTCCAACTCGTCACGGGTGAGCCCCCACCGTTGGACGATCATGTCGGAGCTGACGAACTGGCTCAGCTCGGTGTGCCCGTAGCGCTTCACCCAGCCGTCCGATCCGGTCCACGGGTCCGGCTGGCCGAAGGGGACGCCGGCGGCGTTGGCCGTGCCCATGGGGATCATGGACATCTGCTGCACCCCGCCGGCCACCACCAGGTCCTGGACTCCGGCCATGGCCCCCATGGCGGCGAAGTGGACGGCCTGCTGGGCGGAGCCGCATTGGCGGTCCACCGTGGTGGCCGGGACCGATTCCGGCAGGCCGGCGGCCAGCCACACCGCCCGGGCCACGTTGGCCGCCTGCGGGCCGAGGGCCTCCAGGCAGCCGAAGATGACGTCGTCCACCGCCGCCGGGTCGACCCCGCTGCGGTCCATCAGGGCGCCGACCACCTCGGCGCCGAGATCGGCCGGGTGCATCGACGACAGGCCGCCGTTGCGCCGGCCCACCGGCGACCGGACGGCTTCGACGATGTAGGCCTCACCCATTGGTCACCTTCGCTCCCTCGCCGCACTTCCACTCCGGGGCGGTCACGACCGACAGTAACAACCAAACGGCTGGTCGACAACTAGGCCCGCAGGCCCTGGAGACCGGACGCAGAACGCCCCGCCCGGGAATCCCGGGCGGGGCGCCTGCACCGATCACTGCTGCTGCGGTTTAGAGCTTTGTGTAGAACACCCCACCGCAGGTCAGGTCCTTGAAGGGCACTGTCGACTTGGCCTTGGCCGACTCACGGGCCAGGGTGGCGCAGGGCTGGGCGCCGTACTTCCCGTAGGGGTACGTCTGCTTGGCCACCACGTCGCCGTAGCCGGGGTATGTCCACCCGTTGTTCATCAGGTTGACCAGCTTCTCCGACGTGAGCTTGCCGCCCTTCGACGCCCCGTAGGCCTTCAGGCCGTCGACGGCGATGTCGGCGTTGACCCAGCCCCGGACGAACCCTTCGGTTGCGGGGACCGACTGGCCAGCAGCCTTGGCCGCGGCGTTGACGGTGGCCCAGTACTTGCCGCCGAACGACGGGTACCCGAAGCCGGTGGCGGTGGCCATGCAGCCTGTGATCTCCGCCGCCACCGTCGGGTTCTTCAGCTCGGCCGATGTGCAGGACGCCGACACGTTGTTCTGGTAGCCGTTCTCCTTCAGGGCTCCCATCAAACGGGCCACCAGGGTGGGGTCGGCGCTGTAGATGCCGATGATGGTGGGTGTCTTGGCGAGGATGCTGGTCACGTACGGCGACAGGTCGGTGATCGACGCCGATGTGGCCGGCAACGTGGTCGAGTTGCCGACCAGCTTGACCCCGCTCTTCTTGATCTGGCTCTCCAGCACCTGCACGTAGGTCAACAGCCCGCCTGTGTCCGGGGCCAGGCCGGCGTACTTGACCTGTGTGCCCTTGATGGTGAGGGCCTTGATGTAGGCGTTCATGAAGCCGTTGGTGTACGTCAGGTACTTGTCGCCGGTCTGGGTCTCGAGAGCGGTGCAGGTCTCGATGTCGTATGTGACGTCGAAGCCGTAGACCGATGTCTTGCCGCATGTCGTGAAGTCACCGAAGAACGGGACGTGTGTTGTCTCGAGGATCTTGGTGCCGATGGGCCCGAGGGCGCTGTTCACGAAGATCCCGAAGTCGTGGTCGGTGTCCACCGCCGTGGTGATGTCGGTGACCTGGGTTGTCTGCGACGTCCCGCTGTCGGCTGTCTGGGTCAGCTTCAGGGTGTACGGGGTTGTCTTGCCCGCGTTGGCAGCCTTCAGCCGGGCGGCGACGCCCTTGCAGAAGCCGGCGAACACCGTGGTCACGCCATTGTCGGTGTCCGGCGCGACGCACCCGAAGTTGACGGTGTTGCCGCTGACGCCGCGCGTGGTGCTGCCTGTCGACTTCGGGTATGTCCCGATGATCGCCTTCAGCTTGGTGTTGGCGGCGGCGGTGCCCCATGTCAGCGCCTGGGAGTGGATGATCTTGGACGGCGGGAGGTAGGTGGACTTCTGCACCGTGGTGGCCCTTGTGGCCGCCCCGGCGGTCCCGGCTTGCACCGAGACGATCCCCACCGTCCCCAGGATCAATGCCCCGCCGGCAATAGCCGACGCGAACGATCGCTTCTTCACGTTGATGTCCCCTCCCTCTCCGCCAGCGCTTCCGCCAGCGCTGCACCACCGGATTCCCGGCAGATGCCAACCAAACGGTCAGATGATGTTAACTCCGTTACAGAATGTCGTCAACACATCCGCCGCACTTGCCGCACCCCCCACGGCGGACAGTACGACCACCCGCCGGTGAGCGGGCGTCGCGGATGTGCAGGTGTTCGGTCAATCGTGATATAGGGGCATAACCTCCTCGGCGAACCAGGTGATGCGGTCCAGGTACTCCTCGAGGCTGGCCGACGGCGGGAAGTAGGTCGCCACCACCGTGGTGCCGATCGACTTCAGCGTCTCCAGCTCCTCGATGATCTCTGTCTTGGTCGTCGGGAAGTAGGTCTCGCCCGTCACCTCGTGGGTCACGTCGTCCACCGCCAGCCGGCTCATGGGCATGACCAGGTCAAACGGCCGCGGGTTGTCACGCATCTCCGGCTGTTCGTGGATGTACTCCAGGCAGGCCGGGACGTCCTTCGGCTGGACCGTCCACGGGTGCCAGCCGTCGCCGATCCGGGCGGCCCGGCGCATGGCCGGCTTGGAGTTCCCGCCGATGTAGATGGGCGGCCCGGACCGGTTGACCGGGTGCGGGTCGCAGACGCGGTCGGTGAACGACACGTACTGGCCCGAGAAGCTGGCCACGTCGTCACGCCACAGCACCTTGGCCGCGGCCAGGTACTCGTCGGTGCGGGCGCCGCGTTCTTCGAACGGCACCCCCAGGAGCTCGAACTCGTCGTGGGCATGGCCCACGCCGACGGCGATGGTGAGGCGGCCGCCGGACCACCAGTCCACCGTGGCCAAGGTCTTGGCCAGCAACAACGGGTTCCGGTAGGGGACCACCAGGATGCTGGTGTACAGCCGGATGTTCCTGGTCTGGCCGGCGAAGAAGGCCAGCGAGGTCAGGGCCTCGGGCCATTGCGGCCCCAGCACGTCCGCCTCGGCCGACGAGATGACGATGTGGTCGGGCATCGTGACGAAGTCGTACCCGAGGTCGTCGGCCAACTTCAGCACCCGGACCACGTCGGCCACCGTGGCGCCCGGCCCCTGCTTCTCCCACGGATGCATGGCCTCCGGGTACCGGATGACCCCCGGGGGGAAAATGATGAACTTCATCCCCCGCCCTCCCCTCCTCGTTCGGCACAACTTTCTACCAAACGTTAGTCTTATGATGCCGGGGGAAGAGGGGGAGGCGCATGACACAGGCGACCGGCCGGGACCGATGAAATTCTCCTTCAGTCCCCCCGGCCTGACCCTGTTCCCACCGCACCGCCAGGAGGACTGGGTGCGGAACATGACGGGCGACCAGTTGCTGGCCATCGCCCGGAGGGGTGACGAGCTGGGGTTCGAGTACCTGTTCGTCCCCTGGCACATCGCCGTCGAGCAGGGGGTGTGGGCCGACAACATGGGCGCCCGGTGGCCGCATTCGCTGGCCGCCTCGGCGCTCCTGCTCGGGGCGACCCGACGGCTGACGGTCTGCCCGTTCGTGGTGTTGCCCTGCGAGCCGCCGATCCACTTGGCCAAGGCCATCGCCACCATGGACTGGATGTCCGGGGGTCGCTGCGCGCCGATGCTGCTGACCGGCTACATCAAGGTGGAATTCGATCTCCTCGGGGCGGACTTCGCCAGGCGCAACGAGATCACCGACGAGTACGTCGAGGCGATGCTCGCCCTGTGGACGCAAGAGGTGGCGGAGTTCCACGGCGACCACGTCGGGTTCTCGGGGGTGGCCTTCGAGCCGAAGCCGGCCCAGCGACCGATGCCGCTGTGGTTCGGCGGCAAGGCCACCTCCAAGCGGGCGCTGCGCCGGGTGGCCAAGTGGGGGTCGGGGTGGCTGTCCTACGCCAGCCGCCACGCCGAGCACCCGGCGGCGGTGGCGTTCATCCGCAGCCAACCCGAGTACGACCCGTCCCGGCCGCTGGAGATCGCCGCCTACTTCGAGGAGCCCACCCACGACCCGGAGTCGCACGAGGAGACGGTGGCCCCGGACTTCGTCGTCGGTGACGACGCCGTCGTCGAGCGGGTGCACTACCTGGCGTCCCTCGGCGTCACCACCACCCCGGCGCCGCTCACCGCCATGGACGACGGCCACGGGCGGCCGGCGCCGATCCGCAGCCTGGAGGAGTACCTGGACCGGATGACATGGTTCGCCGAAGCCATCCGGCCGAGGCTCGGCTAGGACGCAAATTTTCTACCAAACGTTAGTCATACAATGACCGGTTGGCGGCCTCGACGGGGTCGCCCACAGGGGGTTGGGAACCGACCCGAGCCGTGGGCTCGGCATGAAGGGGGAGGCAAATGAAATTCGGGTTCGTCATTCCGGGCCTGACCACGTTCCCCCCACAGCGGCAGGAGGACTGGGAGCTGAACATCACCGGCGACCAGCTGCTGGCCATCGCCCGCCAGGGCGACGAGCTGGGGTTCGAGTACCTGTTCGTCCCCTGGCACATCGCCCTGGAGCACGGGGTGTGGACCGACAACATGGGTGCCCGCTGGCCGCACTCGCTGGCCGCCTCGGCGCTGCTGTTGGGGGCGACCCGACGGCTGACGGTGGTCCCCCACCTGGTGGTGCCCTGCGAGCCCCCCATCCACATGGCCAAGGCCATCTCCACCATGGACTGGATGTCCGGGGGCCGCTGCGAACCGATGGTCCTGACCGGCTACATGCAGGCGGAGTTCGAACTGCTCGGGGTGGACTTCGCCAAGCGCAACGAGATCACCGACGAGTACGTCGAGGCGATGATCGCCCTGTGGACGCAAGAGGTGGCCGAGTACCACGGCGAGCACGTCGGGTTCTCCCAGGTGGCCTTCGAGCCGAAGCCGGCCCAGCAGCCGATGCGGCTGTGGTTCGGCGGCAAGGCCACCTCCAAGCGGGCCCTGACGCGGGTGGCCAAGTGGGGATCCGGCTGGCTGTCCTACGCCAGTCGCCACGACGAGCACCCGGCGGCGGCGGACTTCATCCGCGGCCACCCCGACTACGACCCGTCCCGGTCGCTGGAGATCGCCGCCTACTTCGACGAGCCCACGATGGACCCGGAGTCGCACGAAGAGACGGTGGCCCCGGACTTCGCCGTCGGTGACGACGCCGTGCTCGAGCGGGTGGCGTCCATGACGGCAAACGGCATCACCACGACGTTGGCGCCGCTGAACGCCATGGACGACGGCCACGGGCGGCCGGCGCCGATCCGCAGCGTGGAGGAGTACCTGGACCGGATGACCTGGTTCGCCGAGGCCATCCGACCGAGGATCGCCGGGGCCTGACCCCGGCGATCCTCGGTCGCCGGTCCCCGATCCGTCAGCCGGCCACCATTGCCCGCACCGTCTCGGCCACGGAGCCTGCGCTCGGGAACGGGTCCAGCTCGGCGGCGAACGGCACCGGCACGTAGTCGGCCCCGAGCCGGCGTACCGGGGCCAGCAGGTCGCCGAACAGCTCGGCGCCGATGACCGAGGCGATCTCGGCGCCGGGGCCGCAGAAGCGGGTGGCGGCGTGCACCACCACGGCCCGCCGGGTCTTGGCCACCGAACCCAAGATGCCGTCGACGTCCAACGGGACCAGGCTGCGGAGGTCGACCACCTCGGCCGAGATGCCCTCTTCGGCCAGGGTGTCGGCCGCCCGCAGGGCGTCACGGACGGCGACGCCGTAGGCGATGATCGACACGTCGGTGCCCTCGCGCTTGACGTCGGCCACCCCCAGCGGCACCGGCGCCGGTGACGGCATCTTGGGCGACTTCTTGAACAGGGTGGCGCTGTGCTGGATGAACAGGCACGGGTCGTCGTCGTCGATGCAGGCGGCCATCAGCCCGGCGGCGTCCTCGGGCGTGGTGGGGTACACCACCTTGATCCCGGGGACGTGCATCAGCCAGGCCTCCAGGCTCTGGGTGTGCTGGGCCCCGAACCGGCCGCTGCCGACGGTGGTGGTGACGGTGATGGGCACCCCGGAGACCCCGCCGGACATGTACCGGAGCTTGGCCGCGTGGTTGGCCAGCTGGTCCAGGCAGACGGCGATGAAGTCGAAGAACATGATGTCGGCCACCACCCGGTAGCCGGCCAGGGCGGCGCCGATGGCCGTCCCGACGATGGCCTGCTCGGAGATGGGGGTGTTGCGGACCCGGTCGGTGCCGTACGTGGTGGACAGCCCGGCGAAGGTCCGCCAGACGCCGCCGATCGGGTCGGCGATGTCCTCGCCCAGGACCAGCAGCTTGGGGTCCCGGGCCATGGCCGCCGACAGGGCGGTGTTGACGGCCCCGGTGATGTTCCACTGTTCGGCGGCCGGAGCGGCCGGGGCGGCCGGTGCGCCCGGGGTGGTGGTGGCGGTGGTGTCGCTCATCGGACCGGCACCATGGCCTTGTCGGCGAACACGTCGTCGAACATCGTGTCCGGTGGTGGTGGTGGAGCGGCGGCGGCGGCGGCGAACGCCTCGGTTACCGCCGACTCGGCGGCGGCGTCGGCCGCGTCCAGGGTGGCGGTCGTGGCCAGGCCCTGGTCGGCCAGCCACTGCCGGAAGGCCGGGAGCGGCTCCCGGCGCCGGGCTGCCTCCAGGGCGTCGGCCGGCATGTAGGACATGTCCATGGTGGCCACGTGCGGGGTCAGCCGGTAGGTGACGCACTCGAGCAGGGTCGGGCCGTCGCCGGCCCGGGCGGCGGCCACCGCCGCCTGCATGGCGGCCAGGGTGGCCGGGGGGTCGAAGCCGTCGACGGTGACGGCCCGCATGTCGTAGGCGGCGGCCCGCCGGGCCATGGAGGCCACCGGCGAGTACTCGCCGATGGGGGTGTGCTCGCCCCACTGGTTGTTCTGGCACACGAACACGACCGGGAGCTGCCAGAGGGCGGCCAGGTTGAGGCTTTCATGAAAGGCCCCGATGGAGGTGGCCCCATCCCCGAAGGTGGCCACCACCACCCTCCCCTCACCCGCTATCCCGACCCCGTCGAGCTGGGCGGCCAGGCCGAGGCCGACGGCGATGGGCAGGCCGCCGCCGACGATGCCGGAGGTGGCCATCAGGCCGTGGGTGGCGTCGACCAGGTGCATCGGGCCGCCCTGCCCCTTGGAGGTGCCGGTGGACCGGCCGAAGTACTCGGCCACGATCCGCTCCACCGGCACCCCCTTGGCGACGGCGTCGCCGAGGTTGCGGTAGGTGGACACCAGCTGGTCGTCGGGGGTGGTGGCCACGCCGATGGCGGCGCAGACCGCCTCGAGGCCGTGCACCGGGTAGAAGGCGGCCTTCATGGCGCCGGACCGGGCCTCCTCGGCCGCCCGGCGGTCGGTGGCGGCGATCAGGGCCATCAACTCGTACAGCCGCGACAGCGTGGCGGCATCGGTGACCGGGCTTGACGGTGCGGTCTGGGTGTCAGTCGGCATGGGGTGCCTTTCCTCCGTTGCTGGCCGGCCCCGAGGGGCCGAGGTCGTAGGGTCCGAGAACGTCGTCGACGGCGCGATGGAACCGGCTGATGCGGGCCTCCAGCCGCGAGTACACGTTGCGGCGGTAGCCGGTCGCCGAGGCGGTGGTGGCCAGCCGGTCGAGCACCGACAGGTCTTCGGCGGCGATGGCCGCGAAGTGGTCCACCCCCGAGGCCATCCGCCGGTCGTAGCGGGCCTGGTCCGTCCCGACCGGGGCCTCGGGGCGGGCCACCACCTGCACCCGCAGCTCGGTGCGGTCGACGGCCAGCGGCACCATCGACATCACCTGGGCGTGGGTGGGAAAGCAGCTGAAAATCGTGGCGGGAAAGGCGCTGTAGTGGCAGTAGGCGTGCCGGCGGTGGTCGACCGGCGGGACCAGGGCGTCGTAGTCCACCGAGGCCAACGGGGTCACCATCATGCTGTGCCGGCCGAGCAGACGGATCTGGGTGCCGTCGTACATGAGGCCGCTCGGGATGGTCTCGTCGTGGACGACCCGGGCGTGGTAGTCCTCGCTGAACCCCTCGATCACGGCCTTCCAGTTGGCGGCCACCGGCCACCGCCGCTCGCCGACCAGGCACCAGGCGTCCATGCCGTAGTCGCCGAGCTCCCCGGCCAGGTCACCGATCCAGTCACCGAACGGTTCGGCGGCGTCGCCGGCCAGGTTGATCCACACCAGCCCGGCGAACTCGGCCACGGCCACCGTCGGGGCCCGCAGGTCGTCGACCAGCTGCCGGTCGAACGAGGCCCGTCGGGGGACGGCGACGAGCTGGCCGGCGCGGTCGTAGGTGAACCCGTGCCACGGGCACACCACCTGGCCGCCGGGGCACGGCGCCCCGTCCTCGGCCAGCCGGGCGCCGCGGTGCTGGCAGACGTTGGCGAAGGCGGTCAGCCGGCCGTCGTCGTCCCGGCAGACGACCACCGTCTGGCCGAAGCCGTCCCATACCGCCAGCCGGTCGGGCCGGACGGCGGACGAGTGGGCGGCGACCACCCAGCTGCGGCCCAGCAGGCCGTCCACCTCGGCGGCGTACCGGGCGGGGTCCCGGTAGGCGCCGGCCGGGACCTCCCGGGGCCCGGCCTCGTCGAGGGCAGCCTCCGAGTCCGGCTGGACCAGGAACTCGACCGGCACGTTACGTCCCGGTGTAGCGGGCCGGCCGCTTCTCCAAGAAGGCGGTGACGCCCTCCCGGTAGTCGGCCGAGGCCCACAGGTCCGTGATGGCCGCCCGCTCCCGGTCGAGCTGGTCCTCCAGGGGGAGGGCCCAGGCCGTCTCCATCAGCCGCCGGGCGTGCTTCAGGGCCAGGGGGGCCACCGGTGGCAGCCCGGCCAGCAGCCCGACGGCGGCGTCCACGGCCCCGCCGTCGTCGACGACCTCCTCCACCAGGCCCAGGCCGGCCAGCTCCTCGGCGCCGAGCCGGCGGTTGCGGATGAGGGTGGACAGGGCGCGGGCGCTGCCCATCGACCGGGCGGCGAAGGTGCTGAACCCGCCGTCCGGCGACCCGCCGACCCGCAGGTAGCCGGGGATGAGGGAGGCCGACCGGCCGGCCACCCGCATGTCGGTGGCCAGGGCCAGGCTCATGCCGACGCCGACGGCCGGGCCCTCCAGGGCGCACACCGACGGCACCGGCAGGTCGCGGAGGCCGACCACGATGGCCGGCAGGACGTCCATGATCGGGTCGAGGGCCGCCCGGGGGTCACCGGCCAGGGCCGACTGCACGAGGCCGAGGTCGGCACCGGCGCAGAACGCCCGGTCGCTGCCGGTCACCACCACACCCCGGGCCCCGGGCTGGGCGGCGGCCTGGGCGATGTCGTCGGCCAGCTCGGTGAGCGAGTCGAGGGTGACGGCGCACAGGGCCTCGGGGCGGCCGAGCCGCACGACGACGACGTCGCCCCCGGCCGCTTCCTCTCGCACAGTTACCTCCCAACCGTTTGTTTGTCCACCGGCACCCTATCCGACCTCCCCGGCGGCGGCCGTATCCGCCTGGCCGCCGGCGGCGGCC
>CAYVPF010000001.1:14539-20805 GCA_964453355.1 uncultured Acidimicrobiaceae bacterium
CCGGCGGCGGCCGTATCCGCCTGGCCGCCGGCGGCGGCCCGGAGCTCCTTCTTCAGCACCTTGCCGGTGGCGTTCTTCGGCAGGACGTCGACGAAGGCCACCGAGGTGGGGCACTTGTACTTGGTCAGCGACGCCCGGCAGTGGGCGATCAGGTCGTCCACCAGCGGGCCGGCGGCCCGATCCCCGGGTTGGCCGACCGGGGTGCCCTCGGCCGCCGGCCCCGGCCGCAGCACCACCACGGCGTGCACCCGCTCGCCCCAGCGGGGATCCGGCAACCCGATCACGGCCGCCTCCAGGACGGCCGGGTGGGCGTACAGGACGTCCTCCACCTCCCGCGGGTACACGTTCTCGCCGCCGGTGATCACCATGTCCTTCAGCCGGTCGGTGACGAACAGGTAGCCGGACTCGGCCCGGTAGCCGAGGTCGCCGGTGTGCATCCACCCGTCCCGCAGCGACGTCGCCGTGGCTTCGGGGGCGCCGAGGTACTCGGTCATGAGGGCCGGGCCGCGGGCCACGATCTCGCCGACCACCCCGGTCGGACAGGGCGCCCCGTCGTCGTCGACCACCGCCGTCTCGAAGGTCAGGGCGTCGGTGCCGGCGGAGGCCAGCAGCTCGGGCCGGCCGTCGGGGTCGTGGTCTTCGGGCCGCAGCACGCTGCAGGCGAACGTCTCGGTCATGCCGTACAGCTGGAAGAACCCGCAGCCGAACACCGCCATGGCCCGCTTCAGCACCTCCGGGGCGATGGGCGACGCCCCGTAGATGACCAGCTCCAGGTCGCCGAACCGGTGGTCGTCGATGCCCGGGTGGTTGTTGACGGCGTTGATCATGGTGGGCACGAGCAGGACGTGGGAGGCCCGGTGGTGGTGGAGGGCGCCGACCAGGCCGTCGACCGAGAACTCCCGCAGCAGCACGATGGTGGAGCCGCAGAAGGTGAACGAGTAGGCGGTGTTGGCGGCGATGTGGAACATGGGCAGAGCCTGGAGGAACACGCTGCCCGGCGTCGCCCGGACGTCCAGGCCCAGCGCCGCCGACCGGGCGTAGAAGCCGAGGTTGGTGAGCACCGCCCCTTTGGGCCGGCCGGTGGTGCCGGAGGTATAGAGGATGTTGGCCGCCGCGTCGGCCGCCAGGCCCGCCGAGGCGGCCGGCACCTGGCCAAATGGCAACTGCCCTGACAACAATTCGTCGTAGGGCTGGCCGAACCCGTCGGCCCCGAGGTGGACGACGTCGGCGACCCCGGCCCGGCCGGCCGCCTGTTCGGCCACCGCCGCCAGGCCCGGGCCGTGTACCAGGAGGCGGGCGCCGCAGTCGGCCAGGATGGTCCCGATCTCCGGGGCCGTCAGCCGGAAGTTGACGGGCACCATCACGACCCCGGCCCGCTGGCTGGCCACCTGGATCTCCAGGTACTCCAGCTCGTTCTGGGCCAGCAGGGCGATCCGGTCCCCCGGCTGCAGGCCCCGGGTCGCCAGGGCGGCGGCCAGGCGGTCGGCCCGGTCGTCCACCTCGGCGAACGTCAGCGACCGGTCCCCCTCCACGATGCACCGCCGGTCCGGGAACCGGCGGGCCGGGTTGCGGACCAGGTCGGGCACCGTCGCCATCGCCGCCTCCACCCCCTCCTAATTCAACCAACCGGCAGGTCGGCGTTAGGATAACCCACCGGGAACGAGCAGCGAGGGGCCGACTATGCCGGATGTGGACGGGGCGAAGATACCTGTGGCGATCGTCGGGTCGGGCAACATCGGGACCGACCTCCTGGAGAAGTTGCGGCGGTCCCCCGTCCTCGAGGTCCAGGCCATGGTCGGTGTCGTCGCCGACAGCCCCGGGCTGGCCCGGGCCCGCAGCCACGGCGTCGAGACGTCGGCCGGCGGCGTCGACTGGCTGCTGGCCCAGGACCACCTGCCGGCCATCGTGTTCGAGGCCACCTCCGCCTACGTCCACCGGGCCAACGCCCCCCGGTACCAGGAGGCCGGCATCCTGGCGGTCGACCTCACCCCGGCGGCCGTCGGCCCGTTCGTCGTCCCGCCGGTCAACCTGCCCGACCACATCGACGCCCCCAACGTCAACATGGTGACCTGCGGTGGCCAGGCCACCGTCCCCATGGTGGCCGCCGTCAGCCGGGCCACCGAGGTGGCCTACGCCGAGATCGTGGCCACCGTCGCCTCGGTGTCCGCCGGCCCCGGCACCCGGGCCAACATCGACGAGTTCACCGAGACCACCTCCCGGGCCGTCGAGGTGATCGGCGGGGCGCAGCGGGGCAAGGCCATCATCATCCTCAACCCCGCCGACCCGCCGCTGATCATGCGCGACACCATCTTCTGCTCCCTCCCCCCCGATGCCGACCGCGACGCCGTGGCCGCCTCCATCCACGCCATGGAGAAGGACGTGCAGACCTACGTGCCCGGCTACCGGCTGCTCCGGGAACCGCAGTTCGACGACGAGAAGGTGGCCGTGTTCATCGAGGTGGAAGGGGCCGGCGACTTCCTGCCCCCCTACGCCGGCAACCTCGACATCATGACGGCCGCCGCCGTCCGCGTCGGCGAGCAGATCGCCGCCTCCCTTAGCGAGCCAGCCCAGAAGGAGCCAGTGGCCCAATGACCTCCGTCAACGCAGCGCCGTACTCCACCGATCTCGACGTCCGGGTCACCGACTCGTCGCTGCGCGACGGGTCCCACCACATCCGCCACCAGTTCACCCGCGAGCAGGTGGGCACCATCGTCTCCGCCCTCGACGCCGCCGGGGTGCCGGTCATCGAGGTCAGCCACGGCGACGGCCTCGGCGGGTCGTCGTTCAACTACGGCCAGTCCGCCGTCGGCGAGCGCGAGCTCATCGCCGAGGCGGTGGCCCGGGCCCACCGAGCCAAGATCGCCTGCCTCATGCTCCCCGGCCTCGGCATCCGCGACGACATCCGCGCCGTCGCCGACCTGGGGGCGTCCGTGATCCGCATCGCCACCCACTGCACCGAGGCCGACGTCGCCGTCCAGCACTTCGGCCTGGCCCGGGACATCGGCCTGGAGACCATCGGGTTCTTGATGATGGCCCACTCCCAGCCGCCCGAGGTCCTGGCCGCCCAGGCCCGGATCATGGCCGACGCCGGCTGCCAGTGCGTCTACGTCACCGACTCCGCCGGCGCCCTCATCCTGGAGCAGGTCACCGACCGCATCGAAGCCCTCCGGGCCGAGCTCGGCGACGACGCCACCGTCGGGTTCCACGGCCACGAGAACCTGGCCCTCGGCGTGGCCAACACCATCTGCGCCATCCGGGCCGGCGCCACCCAGGTGGACGGCTGCACCCGCCGCTTCGGCGCCGGCGCCGGCAACACCCCGACCGAGGCCCTGGCCGCCGTCTGCGACAAACTCGGCATCCGCACCGGCATCGACCCGATGGCCATGTTCGACGTCGCCGAGGACGTGGTCCTGCCCATCATGGACGGCGACGAGCCCACCCTGTCCCGGCTCGCCCTCATCATGGGGTTCGCCGGCGTCTACTCCAGCTTCTTGAAGCACGCCTTCCGGGCCGGCGAGCGCTACAACGTGTCCGGCGCCGACATCCTGCTGCGCTGCGGCGAGCGCAAGCTGGTCGGCGGCCAGGAGGACCAGATCATCGACATCGCCCTGGAGCTGGCCCAGGAGAACGACGCCGCCCTGACGGCTCAGCCGGCCTAGGCAGCTCCGGTGCTGGCCGACGTGGTCACGTCGCCGTCCCGGCGACGGACGTATGTGGACGGTGGGCTGTGGACCGGCGACACCCTGGCCGGCCGGGTGGCGGGGCACGCCACCCGCCACCCCGACCGCCTGGCCGTGGTCGACCGCCGCGGTGCCCGCCGGGCCACCTGGGCCCAGCTGCATCGCGACGCCGCCGCGGTGGCCGCCGGCCTGCGCCGGATGGGGGTCCGACCGGGCGACGTCGTGTCGGTGCAGCTGGCCAACACCTACGAGACCGTCGTCTGTGATCTGGCCGTCCTGTCGGTGCCCGCCGTGCTCAACCCGTTGCTCCCCAACTACCGGGCCCGGGAGCTGGCCCACGTGTTCGCCACCGCCCGGCCCCGGGCCATCTTCGCCCCCGGCTCCGTCGGTGTCGATGGGGCCGGCACCGACTACCGGGCCCTGGTCGCCGGGGCCCGTGACGCCGCGGGCTCGGCCACCCGCCACGTCGTCGTCGGTGACCTCGGCGGAGATGCCGGCGACCCCGGCAATCCCGGCGACCCCCGCCAGGGGGACGGCGACACCTCCCTGGCCGCCCTGCTGCGCACCAGCCCGGACGAACCCACGACCGATCGCCTCGGCGCCGGACCCGGCGCGGGGGCGGTGTCGGAGCTGATCTTCACCTCAGGCACCGAGGCCACCCCGAAGCCGATCATGCACACCGAGCAGACCGCCAACTTCAGCGTCCGGGCCGCCCGGGCCGCGTTGGGGGTGGCGGACGGCGACGTGGTCTGGATGCCGTCCCCCATCGGCCACTCCACCGGCCTCAACTTCGGGGTGCGGATGGCCCTGTACTTCGGGCTGCCGCTGGTCCTGCAGGAACGGTGGGACCCGGAGGAGGCGGCCCGGCTCATCGAGGCCGAACGCTGTACCTACACGCTGGCGGCCACCACCTTCTTGAAAGACCTCCTCGGGGCCGCCGGCGACCGCGACCTGCGGTCGATGCGGCACTTCGGCTGCGGCGGAGCCCCGGTGCCGCCGGAGCTGGTGGAAGAGGGCGACCGCCGCGGCCTCGGCGTGCTCCGCCTCTACGGGTCCACCGAGGCGCTGGTGGCCACCTGGAACCGGCCGGCCTCGCCGGCGGCCAAGCGGCGGCACACCGACGGCCGTGCCCTGGACGACATCGAGGTCGCCATCCGCGACGACGACGGCCGGCCGGTGGCCACGGGGGAGCCCGGCGAACTGTTCGTCCGCGGCCCCGACACCTGCGTGGGGTTCTTCGGCGATCCCGACCGCACGGCGGCCACCTTCCTCCCCGACGGCTGGGTCCGTTCGGGGGACCTGTGTACCGTGGACGACGACGGCTACCTGACGGTGGTCGGCCGGAAGAAGGAGATCATCATCAGGGGTGGCATGAACATCGCACCCCGGGAGATCGAGGACCTGCTGGCCAGGTTCCCCGAGGTCGACCGGGCCGCCGTCGTCGGGGTGCCCGACGACCGGCTGGGCGAGCGGTCCTGCGCCTGCCTGGTGCTCCGCCCCGGCCACACCGTCGACCTGGCCACCGTGGTGTCCCGGCTGCGGGCCGACGGGCTGGCCAGCTACAAGCTGCCCGAGCAGCTGCACGTCGTCGACGCCCTGCCCACCACCGCCTCGGGCAAGGTGCAGAAGCACGAGCTCGTCCGCCAGGTCACCGCCGCCGGGGCCAGCGGCAGTGGCGGCGGTGCCGGCCGCAGCGCCGGCCCGGTCGGGGCGTAGCCGGATGCCCGCCCGCCCGCCGCTGCTGGTCGAACGACACCGGCTGTCCACCGGGCAGGCGGCCGTGCTCACCCTCAACCGCCCCCGGTCGTTGAACGCCATCGACTGGCGGATGCTGGGGACCATGGACGAGATCCTGGACGACCTGGTGGCCGACCAGTCGGTGCGGGTGCTGCTGGTCACCGGAGCCGGCCGGGCGTTCAGCGCCGGCGGGGACCTGAAGAGCTACCAGGCGCTGCAGCGTGACCCGGTCCGGTTCCCCCGGTTCGTGGCCGACCTGCACCGCATCTTCGGACGGTTGCGCACCGCCCGGTTCCCGGTGACCGCCCTGGTGAACGGGGTCACGGCGGCCGGCGGCCTGGAGCTGCTGCTCAACTGCGACCTGGCCATCGCCGCCCGGTCGGCCCGCCTCGGCGACGCCCACCTCAACTTCGGCCAGATGGGTGGCGGCGGGGTGCTGACGCTGCTGCCGCGGGCCCTCGGCCGGGCCCGGGCGGCCCAGCTCATCTTCACCGGCGGCTTCCTGTCCGCCGACGAGGCGCTCGCCGTCGGCCTGGTGGCCGAGGTGGTCGACGACGGCGACCTCACCGCCGCCGGCCTGCGGTTCGCCGAGGCGGTGGCCCGCAAGAGCCCGCTGGCGGTGGCCAACGCCAAGGAGGTGCTGGAGGCGGTGTGGAGCGACCGCCTGCCGGTCGACGCCGGCCTGCGGTACGAGCGGGAGCGCAACGCCTACTACTGCCTCACCTCCGAGGACGCCCCCGAGGGGCTGCGGGCGTTCGCCGCCAAGGAACCACCCCGGTTCACGGGCCGGTGACCACGCTCGATCCGGAAGCGCCGCTCGATCCGGAAGCGCCGCTCGATCCGGAAGCG
>CAYVPF010000001.1:20905-29429 GCA_964453355.1 uncultured Acidimicrobiaceae bacterium
CGCTCGATCCGGAAGCGCCGCTCGATCCGGAAGCGCCGCTCGATCCGGAAGCGGCCCTCGATCCGGAAGCGGCCCTCGATCCGGAAGCGGCAGCCTGGCTGGGGGTCGACGCCGACAGCCGGTTCTTCTGGGAAGGGCTTCGCCGGCACCAGCTGCTCCTGGAGCACTGCGACGCCTGCGACCGGGTGCGGTTCCCGCCGATGCCGGCCTGCCCGTACTGCGGGACGGTCGGTGGCACCCGCCAGTCCGCCACCGGCCACGGCCGGGTGTACTCGTGGATCCGCGTCCACCGGCCGCTGGTCCCCGAGCTGGCGGACCAGTTGCCGTACACGATCGTCACCGTGACCCTCGACGACGGCTGCCGGATGGTCGGCCGGCTGGACCCGGACATCGAGCCGGCCGACGGCCTGGCGGTGGCCGTGCACTACGTGGGGCACGATGGCTGGACCGAGCTGCGGTTCCACGCCGACTCGCCCGGGGCTGACTCGCCCGGGGCCGACTCGCCCGGGGAGGCCGGTCGGTGAGCGGGGCGGCCATCACCGGCGTCGGGTTCACCGACTTCTCCGCCCGCTCCGGCCGGAGCGTCCTGTCCCTGGCCCGGGAGGCGTGCGCCGGTGCTATCGCCGACGCCGGGCTGACCGCGGCCGACATCGACGGCATGGCCAGCTTCAGCGTCATGCACGACTCGGTGCCCTGCGTGGCCGTGGCCACGACGCTGGCCGTCCCGGAACTGCGGCTGGCCCTCGACCTGGACCTCGGCGGGCAGGCGCCGTGTGCCCTGGTCTGGACGGCGGCCCAGGCGGTGGCCGCCGGGCAGGCCCGGCACGTGGTGGTGTTCCGGGCCCTGAACGGTCGGTCGGGCCCGCGCGTCGGGACGATGCGGTTCGCCGGCGGCGGCGGCCAGTACCGGTACCCGATCGGCTACGGGTCGTACCTGATGTACGTGGCCATGTGGGCCCGGCGGTTCCTGCTGGAGACCGGGCAGGGGTCGCGAGACCTGGCCGCCGTGGCCGTGGCCCAGCGGGTGTACGCCGAGCGCAACGACCGGGCGTACCGCCGCAGGCCGCTGACCCTGGACGACTACCTCGCCGAACCGTGGGTGGTGGAACCGTTCCGGGGGTCGGACTGCACGGTAGAGGTGGACGGCGCCTGCGCCGTGGTGGTGTCGGCCCTGGACGCCGCCCGGGACAGCCGGGTGCCGCCGGCGGTGGTGGCCTCGGGGGCCTACCGGGCGGGCGGGCGGCCGGGGCTGGACATCGGCGACCACCTGGGCTGGGAGGACTACACCCGGAACTACACGTCGCTGCTGCGCGACGAGCTGTTCGGCCGGGCCGGCATCGGCCCGGGCGACGTCCAGGTGGCCGAGATCTACGACTGCTTCACCAGCACCGTGCTGATGGGGATGGAGGGGCTGGGGCTGTGCGAACGGGGCGGCGCCGGGACTTTCGTGGCCAGCGGCGGCACGGCGGCCACCGGACGGCTCCCGACCAACACCCACGGCGGGCTGCTCGCCGAGGGGTACCTGCACGGCATGAACACCGTGGCGGAAGCCGCCCTGCAGGTGCAGGGGCGGGCTACCACCCAGGCCCCGCGTCACGATGTGTGCGCGGTCACCTCCGGCGCCGTCATGGACGGTTCCGCCCTCGTGCTCACCGCCGACCGCTGACCACCCCGGACATCGCCGGAGCGTCAGATCGCCACGACGAGAACCAGCTCGCTCAGCCCGGCGAAGTCGTCAGGGTTTCGGGTGTAGAGCGCCAGGCCGTTGGCGTGGGCGGTGGCGGCGATGAGCAGGTCGGCAACCCGTCGTCGATGTGACCGGCCGGTCTCGGCGACGGCCGCGACGACCAGCCCGTAGCTGCGGGCGGCGGCCGCATCGAAGGGGAGCGGCTCGAAGGTCGCCTCCACCTGTTGGAGTCGAGCCTGACGGCGCGCACCCTCGGAACCAGACGAGGCCAAGTGCGGCCCAGCCGCCAGTTCGGCCAAGGTGATCGCACAGACGGCCGCTTCCTCCGGGAGGGCGCCCGCCACCGTCGGGTCGTCCCAGTCGATGACGACCGAGGTGTCGAGCAGGCCCGCTGGCACCTACAGGCCCTGGTCCACAGCCCGGTCGAGGTCCGCCCTGAAGGCTTCCCGATCGATCCGCGGGCCGGCGGCGGCCAAGGCCACGACCTCGCTGCTGGGCACGAAGGTCCGGCGCCTCTGGCGGACCGGTCGCAGCTCCGCCACGGGTACCCCGTTGCGGGTCACGACGAAGCTCTCCCCGGCAGCAACGGCTTCGATCACCCTGGCGTTGTCGTTCCGGAGCTCTCGCTGCGCTATCACCTTGGTCACCAACCAAATGTAGCAAATTGCGCTACGCAAAGCTACGTCTCGTGGAGTGCTTGCCGAGGGGGGCCTCTCATGATCTCCGGAAACGGCGCCGGCGCGAGAAATTGAGCGCATACGCTCTAAAAGTTGTGCCGGCGCGAGAAAAACAACAATGGTCGCCCGGCTCGGTCAAGCGGGGCTACGACCGGTAGGCGGCCGGTGCCTCGTCGAGGATGACCGTCTTGGTCTCCAGGAACGGGAGCAGACCTTCGGTCCCACCCTCTCGCCCGATGCCGGACTGTTTGAAGCCGCCGAAGGCGACGGTGAAGTCGGTGCGGAAGGAGTTGTGGCCGACGGTACCCGAACGCAGACGCCGGGCGACGGCCCGGGCTCGGTCGACGTCCGGGGTGAACACCGAGGCGTTCAGCCCGTAGATGGTGTCGTTGGCGATCCGGATGGCCTGCTCCTCGTCGTCGGCGGGGATGACGCTGAGCACCGGGCCGAAGATCTCCTCCTGGGCGATCGTCGAGGCGTTGTCCACGTTGCCGAACACGGTCGGCTCGACGTAGTAGCCCTTCGGCAGGTGCGCCGGCCGGCCACCGCCGGTGGCCAGGACCGCTCCCTCGTCGACGCCCTTGGCGATGTAGCCGAGCACCCGGTCGCGCTGGCGCTCGGCCACCAACGGGCCCATCTGGGACGCCGAATCGAACGGGTCGCCCACCTGCACGGCGCCGAAGGCGGCCGCCAGGGCCTCCACCATCTCGTCGTGCCGGCTGCGGGTGACCACCACCCTGGTCAGCGACGAGCAGACCTGGCCGGTGAGCATGCACTCGGCGCCGGCCAGGGTGGTGGCGGCGGTGGCGATGTCCACGTCGTCGAGGATCACCGCCGCCGACTTGCCCCCCAGCTCGAGGGTGCAGCGGGCGATGCGCTCGCCGCAGATCGAGGCGATCCGCCGGCCGGCGGCGGTCGAGCCGGTGAAGGTGATCTTGTCGACCCGCGGGTCCCGGACCAGGGACTCGGAAGCCTGGCGGTCGGCCGTGACCATGTTGAACACACCGGGCGGAAGCCCGATCGACTCGGCGATCTCGCTGACGATGTACCCCTCGGCGGGGGCTTCGGGCGAGCACTTCAGCACCACGGTGCAGCCGGCCAAGAGGGCCGGGGCGACCTTGGCGGTGATCAGGCCGATGGGCCCGTTCCAGGGGATGATGGCGCCGACGACTCCGACCGGCTCCCGCACGATCAACCCGAACCCGCTCCCCTGCGGGGTCGCCGGCTCCTCGAAGGGAAAGGTGTCGGCCAACCCGGCGTAGTACTCGAATGTCCTCGCCGAGCCCGCAGCGGCGTGGGCGGCCATGGCGTGGAGCACGCCGGACTCCCGGGGCCAGATCTGCCCGATGTCATCGGCCCGCTCCCGCAACCCGGCGGCCAGTGCCCGCAGGTACTCGGCCCGCTCGGCGTGGCTCAGCATCGGCCACGGACCCTCGTCGAACGCCAGTCGGGCCGCCCCCGCCGCCCGGGCCACATCCTCTTCCCGGGCTTCGGCCACCGTGAGGAACTCCTCTTCGGTGGCCGAGTCGATGACCCGGATCTGGTCCGAGGAGGACGGCGCCACCCACTCGCCGCCGATGAAGAACCGGTCGGGGTGGCGGATCGCCGTGATGGTCTGGCTGGGCGCGGTCATGGGCGCGAATCCCCCTGTCTGGCAACGGCAAGCGCGTTGGCCATCGCCACCCTACTCACGACCGGTCCGGCCTTTCATGGGAAAATCGGCTCCGCCCACGGCCCACCTCAGCCGGCCGGACGGTCGACGTAGCCGGACGGCGCCAGGGGGTTGTGGGCAATGTCGCTGATGTTCACCTGGCGGCCGATGCGGTACTGCCCGTCCACCTTGCGCAGGGTGAAGTGGGACACCCCCTGGTGTGTCCCGCGCACCCGCCGGCCGTCCCGTTGTCCGGTCAGGTGCACCGTGTAGTACGCCACCACCGACGCCGTGTCACCGGACTCGGACAACCGCACGATCTCCGAGGCGTAGTGATGCCGGACCTGGTCGGCGTCGGCGGCGTTGTTGGCCGGGGTGTCGTACAGCGCCCGCAGCGCCGCCCGCCCGTTGGTGGTCTGTTCGAACGAACCACCCAGCAGGCGGACGGCGTCGTCGGTGAACAGGGCGAAGAGGTCGTCCCAGCGCTTGGCGTCGAGGAAGTGGCCGTACCGCATCACGACGTCGCGGGCCGCCCGCTCGTCTTCCAGCCGCAGCAGCCGCTGCTCGACCGTCCCGTCGGTGCGGACGGCGCTGGCCACCACCCCGAGACGCTCGGTCTCGTGTCCGGTCGTCGTCATGGCATCGCCCCTTCTTCTCCGTTTTCCCCGTCGAGCGGCGTTTCCCGCTGGCGGCGCTGGGCGTCGCGGTGGTCGGCGGTGAACGGCTCGGCCATCTTCGAGAGCAGGCCGCCGTCGACGGCGATGGTCTGGCCGGTGACGAAGGCGGCGTCGTCGGAGGCCAGATAGACGGCGAGGCGGGCGGTGTCGGCCAGGCCGGGGGGTCGGGCGCCGCGGAGCGGGTACAGCGACCCCTCCTCGTCCCAGGCCCGGGTCAGCTCGTCGTCGTCGACGACCGGGCTGCCGGGCGGCTGGTGGAAGTTGGAGGAGACCCCGATGGCGGGGCAGACGGCGTTCACCCGGATGTTGTACGGACCGAGGTCGACGGCCAGGGCCCGGGTGAGGGCGTTGATGCCGCCCTTGGTGGCGGCGTAAGGGGCCCAACCGGGCAGGGCGGCGAAGGCGGCGCCGGACGACGAGTTGATGATGGACCCGCCGCCGGCCTCCCGCAGCGGCCCGACGGCGTGCTTGCAGCCGTACACGACGCCGGACAGGTTGACGGCCACGAGCCGTTCCCAGTCGGTCCCCTGCAGGTCCTCGAACCGCTGCCGGCCGTTGCCGGGTACCGGGATGCCGGCGTTGTTGAACATCACGTCCAGGCGACCGAAGCGGTCGACGGCCAGGGCCACCAGGCGTTCGACGTCGTCCTCCCGGCCGACGTCGGCGGGGATGCCCACGGCGTCGCCCCCCCGGTCGGCGATCTCCTCGACCGTCTTGGCGGTCCGGCCGGGGTCCCGGCTGCCGACCACCACCTTGGCCCCCTCGGCGGCGAACAGGAAGGCGGTGGCCCGCCCCAGCCCGGCGCCACCGCCGGTGATCACCGCTACCTTGCCTTCCAGGCGCACGCCCACGCTCAGTCCATGGCTCCGGACGCGCCCTGCTCCCACAGGTCGAGATGGGAGTAGGCGGCGGCCAGGTCCTCGACCTTCACGTACTCGTCCACCAGGTGCTTGTTGATGATGCGCTTGGTCCGGGCGAGCACCGACGACGGTCGGGCCAAGAAGCCGTCGACGGCCCCGTCGACGATCGCGTCGACGTCGGCCATGGGGACGGCGTAGTTGATCAGGCGCATCTCGGCGAGCTCCCGGGCGGTGTACACCCGGGAGAGCATCACGAACTCCTTCATGAGCGGCGGCGACATGAGGGGGAAGCTGTAGGTGCCGTACGTCGGCGTGATGGCCCAGGGCATCCCCCGCAGCTCGCCGTCGCTGTCCTCGATCTGGCCCAGGCCCTGGAAGCCCCAGGCCACCCGGGCGTCGTCCCGGGCGACGATGACGTCGCAGAGCCACAGGATGGACGACCCGAAGCCGATGGCGTCGCCGTTCAGCCGGCAGACCACCGGCTTCTCCATGTTCAGCAGGGTTTCGTGGGCCGACGGACCGCTGCTCTCCACCCCGAGCTTCCCCTTCCGCTTCACCGGGTTCAGCCGGTCCTTGAAGCGGGGGTCGTCCCAGTGGGACCGGGGGTTGAGGCGGTAGAACTGGCCGTCCTCCTGGCCGGTGAGGACGATCACCCGGACCTCGGGGTCCCGGCGGAAGGCGTCCAGCTGTTCGGCCGCGGCGTGGGCGGCGTAGAACCCCTCGTTCTCCATCTCGGTCTGGGTGTCACCGATGAACACCCACCCCACCGCTCCTCGGCGCTCGGGCTGTCGCATGGCCATGGGGACGCTCCTCTCACTCGTGTCTCACTCGTGCGTGCTCATTTGCCGGCCGACCGGTCGTCCGCCGGGATGCGGGTGCGGACGAGCGGCCGCTCGTACGAGGGGTCCTCCCTCGACCGACGACCGACGGACGTGGCCAGGAGGGCGGCGGTCCCCGAGCCGTCGGCCTCGACGGTCCAGTCGGCGATCACCACCCGGACGGCGATGCGCCAGCCGACGGCGCGGTGCTCGAACCGGTCCACGTACCGGCCGCCGACCAGCCAGGCCAGCGGGCGGTCCGCCAATTTGATGACGCTGAGGTAGTACGTCTCGACGTGGGCCTGGTCGCCGTCCACGTCGATGGCCATGTTCATGAGGAAGTGCTGGGCCGACTCCCGGGCGGCCTGCTGCGGCAGCCACCAGTCGAGGAAGTCGGCCGGGGAGCCGTTCACCGGGCCGTGATGGTCGACGGCGTCGTCGTGGAAGGCGCTGGCGATCAGGTCGGGGTCCACCCGGTCGCACCCGCGGGCATACCGGAACAGGCAGTCCCGGATCTCCTCCCGGGCCAGCAGCGTCGCCAACGGATCCGGCGACGCCGACAGGTCAGGAAACGGCACGGTCCCCCTCCTGGCCCAGGTAGAGCTCGGCCAGCCGGTCGTCGTCGAGCGAGCCGGCCGGGCCCTGGTGGACGATGCGGCCCTGGACCATCACGTAGGCGCGGTCGGCCATGGCCAGGGCCTGGCGGACGTACTGCTCGACGATGAGCAGGCTGACGCCGGTGGCGGCCAGGCCGCGGATGGACTCGAAGATCTCGTGCACCACCTTGGGGGCCAGGCCCATGGAGACCTCGTCGAGCAGCACCACCTTGGCCCCCGACAGGTACGCCCGGGCGAGGGCCAGCATCTGCTGCTCGCCGCCGCTCAGGCTGCCGGCCACCTGGCCGGCCCGGGCCGCCAAGATGGGGAAGATCTCCAGCGGGTCCCCCGCCGCGGCCGACCGGCGCTGCCGCGGCCGGAACAGGTCGAGGTTCTCGCGGACGGTCATCGACTTGAAGACGCTGCGCCCTTCGGGCACGTGGCACAGTCCGAGGGCGGTCCGCCGGGACGGGGACAGCCGGGTGACGTCCGTCCCGTCCACCAGCACCCGGCCCCGCCGGGCGCCCACCAGCCCGGACGCCGTCCGGAGCACCGTCGACTTCCCGGCCCCGTTCGGACCGAGGAGGGCGACGACCGAGGAGGCCGGTACCTCCAAGGCCACGTCGGCCACCGCCAGCAGCCGGCCGTACCCGCTGGCCACCCCGTCCAGGGCCAGGACCGGCCCGGCGCCGGACGCCGCCGTCACGCCGGGCCTCCGACGGCCGTCTCGAGATCGCCGAGGTAGGCCGCCCGCACGACCTGACTGGCCTGGATCTCGGCGGCCGTCCCCTCGAAGATGAGCGAGCCGAAGTCCAGGACGTAGACGTAGTCACAGAACCCCATCACGAGCGACATGTCGTGCTCCACCAGCACGATGCCGACGTCGCCCCCGCCGGCCACCTGGCGGAGGGTCTGGCCGAACCGGGCGGTCTCGGCCAGGTCCAAGCCGGAGGACGGCTCGTCGAGGAGCAGCAGCCCGAACCCCCCGGCGATCACCCGGGCCAGTTCGACCAACCGGCGCTGGCCGGTGGACAGGTCGCTCACCGGCCGGGTGGACAGGTCGGTGAGCTCGCAGAGGGCGAGCGCCTCCTGGGTGGACCGGCGGGTGGCCTCGGTCGACACCCGCCCGGCCACCACCTGGCGGAGGGCCGACGCGCCGGCGGTGCGGGCTTCGACGCCCAGCGCCACGTTGTCGGCCACGCTCATGGTCTCGAACAGCTCCATCTGCTGGAACGTCCGGCCCAACCCCAGCCGGGCCCGCCGGTCGACGGTGGCCGCGGTGACGTCGGCCCCACCCAGCAGCACGGCGCCCTCCGTCGGCGCCAGCAGGCCCGAGCACACGTTGAGCAGGGTCGTCTTGCCGGCGCCGTTCGGCCCGATGAGGCCGGTGATGCGCCCCGGCGGTGCCTCCAGGGAGACGCCGCTGACGGCCACCAGTCCCCCGAACACCTTGGTCACGTTCCGCACCGACAGTGGGCCCGTCGCCGCCGGCCGGATCACCGGCTGGGCCGCCGGCCGGGTCGACCCAGCGCCGTTCGCCACGACACTGGCGCTGGCG
>CAYVPF010000001.1:29529-36740 GCA_964453355.1 uncultured Acidimicrobiaceae bacterium
CGGAACCAGGCCGGCGGTTCCATCATGCCGGCGGTGGCGGCCAGGAGGGCGAACACACCGAACACCAGGTTCAGGTACTGGCTGATTGTGGGCACTGTGATGTACGCCGGGATGATGGCGATGCCGATGCAGGCGAACACGGCGTACCAGGGGGCGCCGCCGACCACGATGACGATGAGCGTCAGATAGGTCAGCGACTGGAGGGGGTCGAACGACGTCCCGCTCACCGACGTCAGCAGCGAGGCGTATAGGGCCCCGGCGATGGCGGCGAGGAAGGTGGAGACACAGAAGACCAGCGTCCGGGTCAACACCACGCTGTTGCCGAGGGTGGACAGCCCGGTCGGGGAGTCGGCCATGGCGCTGAGCAGGCGGCCCAACCGGCTGCGGCCGAGGGCTACCACCAGTACGGCGGCGACCGCCACGATGGCGAGGACGACGTAGTAGTAGCCGGTGTCGCTGCCGACCGACAACCACGACAGCGACGGCCTCGGCACCGACAGGCCGTTGACCAGGGGACCGAACATGATCTTGTTCGTGTAGAACATCGCCTGCACGAGGAGGCCGAAACCGAACGTGGCCAGGGCCAGGTACAGGCCGGAGAGCCTGATGGCCGGGAGCGCCAGCAGGACGCCGAGCGGTACGGCCAGCAGGCCGGCCAGGAGCAGGGCCGGGAGCCACGGGATGCCGAAGCCGGTGGTGAAGTGGGCGAAGGCGCAGGCGCCGATGGCGGCGAAGGTGGCGTGGCACAGCGACACCTGGCCGGACAGCCGGACCAGCAGGCCGAGGGAGAGGAAAAGGATCAAGAAGGTCAGGGCGCTGGTGAAGTCAGTCAGGTCGCTGCCGACCAGTTGCGGCACGAAGCACAGCAGGACGGTGAACGGCACGGCGAGGCCGAGCTGGGCTCGGCCGGGCATCGACCACCGGGGCCGGATGGCCCGGACCACCGTGTCGCGGGTGTGTCCCTTGCCCCGGGGGGTGAAGAGCAGGACGAGGAACAGGACGACGAACGGCATGCTGGCGGCCAGCCCGCTCAGCAGTGTCTCCTGGTTGAAGTACTTGGTCAGGATGGCCGCCGCCACCCCGATGACCAGGCCGCCCACGTAGGTGAGGGGCAGGCTGCGCAGCCGGCCGACGGCTGCCGCCCCGAAGGCCTGGACGACGAGCAGGGTGATGACGGTCGGGCTGAGCCCCAGGTTGGGGACCAAGAGGACGCCAGCCAGGCTGGCGAACAGGCAGCCCACCACCCAGGCGAGCCGGCGGGTCCGGGCCGGGCTGGTCCCGCTGAGGCTCAGCAGCTCCGGGTTGTCCACCACCGCCCGGACCTCCCGGCCCCGGCGGGTGAACTGGAACCCGACGTACAAGAGGACCACCGCCACCAGGCCGACGGCGAAGATGATCACCTGGGCGACGGCGATGGTGGCCCCGAAGACGTGGAGGGGGTGCTCGGGCAGGAAGGCCGGCACGATCAGCTGCCCTGTGCCGTAGATGAGGGTGGTGGCCGCCTCGACGATGAGCAGCACCCCGACGGTGGCGGCGATCTGGAGCCCGAGGGTGGCGCTGGCCAGCCGGGGACTCAGCTGGGCCAGCACCACCCCGAGCACTCCGCCGACCACCACCACCGAGACCGCCGCCGCCACCGGCCACGCCACGCCATGGCTGACGTGGAGCGTGTAGAAGAGGTAGGCCGCGACGGTCCCGATGGCTCCGAAGCCGAAGTTGAAGACTCCCGACGTCCGGTAGGTGAGGATGAGCCCGACGCCCGCCAGGCCGTAGATCGAGCCGGCGGCCAGTCCGGCGGCGATGAACGGGAGCACGGGTGCTGGATCCTCAGGAGGTGATGGGACGAATCAGAGGCAGAAGGACTTGCTGCCGTACGGTGTGATGAACGTGCCGTTCTTCAGGCCGCCGATGAAGAAGCAGCTCACCGAACCGGTTGGCTTGCCGGCCTTGTAGGTGAGCGGCGGCGCCAGGCCCCCGACGGTCTCGTTCTTCAGCTGGTACAGCCCCTTCAGCACGTCGGCGTTCGTGGGGCTGGCGATCTGTGTGAACTTGGCCGCCTTGGCCGCGGCGGCGAACAGCTGCCCGGACACCCACCCCTGCGCCGACGACGCCGAGTTGGCGATCGACGAGCTGTACGACTTGGCGTACTTGGTCAACGCCTGGTGGTAGGTCTTCTGGGCCGGGGTCTTGTTGGAGTACCAGGGGAAGTCCGTGTACACGTTCCGCATCCCTGTCAGGGCGGCGATGTGCTGCATCGCCGCGGTGACGGACTGGCTGGAGATCAGGTAGGTCGGGTGGTAGCCCTGCGAGGCGCAGTCCGTGGCCACCCGGATGCCTGTGTCCGGGGAGATGCCGAACCCGATGGCCTGGGCCTTGGATGCCTTGGCGGCCAGGCAGGTCGATGTGTAGCTGGCCGCTCCCGGCAGCACCAGGCCGGTGTAGACGTACTTCACTGTGTACTTGGCCGCTGTGGCCTTGGCCGCTGTGGCCGCCTGCTGGCAGGCGGCGATGTTGCTGCAGACGACGTACCCGGCCGTCTTCTTCCCGTCTTTGTGGGCGGCGTACATGCCGCCGCCGATGAGCTTGTCGACGGTGGTGCCCTCCGGGAAGAACATGGGGTTGGTGATCCATGTCGGGGTGTCCAGGTCGCCGCCGACCACCGGGATCTTGGCGCTCTCGACATAGGACGCCCAACTGCTCTCGGTGGCGGTGTCGAAGGCCATGACGATGGCGATGACGTGTGTTGTCTGCACCAGCTTCTTCACGTCCGCCGTCGACGCCGCCGGTGTCGAGGCGTCGTTCTTGATGATCAGGTCGACCGGGTGGCCGGCCACCCCGCCGTGGGCGTTCGTCCACTTCGCCCAGGCTGTGATGGCCGCTTCGGCGCCGTCGTTGGACGACGTGGTGCCGCCGCCGCTGTAGTTGCCGATCGAGGCGATGACGAGCGGCTTCAGCTTTTTCGCCGCCCCCGCCGTGGTTGCCGTGCCGGCGGCCACTCCGGCGAGGAGAAGTGCCAACGCCAGACCGCTGTAGATGAATCGACGCACCATGATGGTGTCTGCCCCCTTCTTGTCTTGTCCCGTCCAACCGGACCCCGCGGGCCCGGCGTTGCGCTGTTAGAGGATCTTCTCCGGCTCTTCCACGGCGTGAAGCCCGGCGATGTGGCCGAACGTCAACGTCGGACCGATGGTCCCCCCCGGACCCCAGTAGGCCTGCCCGGCGATGGACGCCACGCAGTTCCCGGCGCCGTACAGCCCCGGAATGGGTTCGCCGTCGCCGCCCAGGACTTGCGCCCGGTCGTTGGTGCGCGGCCCCCCGTTGGTGTCGAAGGCGCCGGCGCCGACGATGGCGCAGTAGTACGGCCCGACCGGGGCGAACGGCGCCATGGTCGGGTTGACCGAACCGGGCCGGCCGGCGCCGTTCCACTTGATCTCAATGGCCCGCTCGCCCCGGCGGAAATCGGCGTCGACGCCGGCGGTGGCGAAGCCGTTGAACCGATCGATGGTGCGGCGCAGCTCGGCCACGAAGTCGGCGGCCAGCCGGACCGGGCCGGTGTGCGGGCGGAGGGTGTCCAACCGCTGCTGGATGCCGGCGGCCAGGTCCTCCAGGGTGGCGCCGTCGATGACGTAGTCCTCGGTGGTGCCCGGCCACGGGATCGGCATCCGCCAGCCCAGGTCCTCCACCTCGGCGCAGGGCTGGTCCCAGATGTGGAACAGCACCGTGTTCGGGTACTCCCGCTCGGTGGCGTCCCAGGCGAAGTGGGCCTGGCCCCGCTCGTTGTACGGCGCCTTCTCGTTCACCACCCGGCGGCCGTGCCGGTTGACCTGCACCATGGAGTCCCCGGCGGCCACCGGCAGGCCGATGACCCCGGGCCCCCGGATGCCCCGCTCCACCACGATCTGCTTCCACCAGGCCCGGCCCAGGTTGCCGAGGGGGGTGCCCAGCGACTCGCCGATCTTCAGGAAGTCCCCGACGGCATTGGGGGTGGCGCAGCCGCCGAAGATGCGGCCGGGGAGGTACTCACGGACCAGGTCGGGGTTGTGCAGGTAGCCGCCGGTGGTGAAGATCACGGCCCGGCGCGCCCGGACCAGCACGGTCCGGACGCCGGACCGGGCTTCCACCCCGCAGACCGCCCCGGCGTCGTTGCGGATGACGTCTTGGACCCGGTGCTCCAAGAGCAGCCGGATGCCCAGCCGTTCCCGGGCCTGTTCGAGCCGCTCGAACATCGGCTCGCTGCCACCCACCTGGGGAACCCGGCGCCCGTAGGGGGCTTTGTCCTCGTCCATGGGGGCGTGATAGTCGGGGGTGTCCCCGTCGAAGTACACCTCCATGGCACCCAGCTCGCACAGGTAGTCGATGGTGTCGGCGCCGTGGTCGTAGAAGGCGGCGATCAACGCGTACCGGTCGGCGGGCAGCCCCAGGGTCTCGTGATCGGGGTCGTAGTACTGCGGGTAGGCCAGCCGGCTGAGGAACTTCAGGCAGTCCTCCCGCGGATCGGCGATGCCCTGGGCCCGCATCAGGCTGTTGTTCGGGATCCAGGCGGTGCCGCCGGAGAGGATGGTGGTGCCACCCGGGGCGGCCCCTCGCTCGATCATCACCACGGACGCACCCTCGTTGGCCGCGGTGAGCGCCGCCGAGTAGCCGGCTCCCCCGGCGCCGACCACGACCACGTCGGCCTCCTGGTCGAACAGGTCCTCGCTCATACGGTCACCGGGTAACCGGCCACTGCACAGCCCCGGACGCCGTGCCGCACGAAGGCGCGACCACGCCGATCGGTGGACCCCATTCCCCGCAACTCACCCCTCCCCTGTGCCGCAATCCCCTGTGCTGCATTCCCGCCCCGACTTGTACGACGATCGTAAGGTGTACACCCTGTAAAGTCAAGTGTCAGTTAGTAAGGATTATGGGCAGTACGTCAGGATATTCATCGGTCCGTAGGAGGGCCGTAGCTAGGATGACCGAGCCATGAAACTCGAGGGGGAGGATGCGGAGGCGCCGCGGCGGCGGGTCACGCTGCGCCAGGAGCTGAAGGAGTTCACCCGGCGGAAGATGGTCGACGCGGCCCTGCAGTGCTTCGCCGACAAGGGCTACGTCAACACCACGATCGACGACATCGTGGTGGCCGCCGGAACCACCCGGACGTCCTTCTACATGCACTTCCGCAACAAGGCGGACATCCTGACCGAGGTGGTGCACGACATCACCCGCGGGACCACCTTCTCGACGCTCCGGGAGGAGGGGTTCACGGTCACCTACGACGGCGTCCACCGATGGGTCACCCGCATGCTCGGGCACTGGCGGAGCATCCGGGTCCGCGAGGGGATCTTCCGCCAGGCCCTGGAGGTGGAGCCCGAGCTGGCCACCGTGCGGGCGGAAGAGATCGACCGGTACCTGGGCATCATCGAGGGCATCCTGGCCGACGCCGGCCGGCCGGCCGGCGAACGGCGGCGCATCGAGGCCATGTTCCTGTTCGCCCAGATCAACCGGTTCTTCGACCTGTGGAACGAGCAGGAGGGCCAGCTCGACAACGACCTCGTCATCTCGGTCATGACCGAGATGCTGTGGCGCCAGCTGGACCCGTCCACCGACCGCCTGCCGGCCGGCGCCGCCACACCCTGAACGCAGGCAACCCGGCCCTCGGACCGCAGTGCCCTACAGCGCAGTTGCGCAGCGGGCGCCGTCCAAGGTGGCGTGCATCAGCCGGCGGGGGGCCAGGCCGTCACCGATGACGTGCACCGCCCGACCGTCGGCCGCCACGGCTTCGGCCAGCCCGGTCCGTGACCGGCGGACCCCGGCCACCACGAGGGAGTGCACCCCACCGATGCCGTGACGCCGACCCGTCAGGGTGTGCCGGACGGTCACCTCGTCGCCGTCGACCGCCTCCAGGGCGCTGAGGGTGCAGATGTCCACTCCACGGTCGACCAGGCTGGCGGTGAGCGAGAGGAGCAGCGCCGGCTCGATCCCCTCGCCGGCCACCATCGGCTCGGCCAGCAGGGTGACCCGGCGGCCGGTGGCGGCCAGCCGGTTGGCCACCACCAGCGGCGGCAGGTGGTCCTCCAGGCCGCCGACCACCACGACGTGCTCCCCCAGCGCGTCGAGGTCGGCCAGGGCCGTCGAGATGGTGACGGCGCCGGCGCCGTCGATCCCGGGCACGGCCGGCAGCTGCTCGTCGGCACCGGCGGCCACCACGACGACATCGGCCTCGGCCGCCAGGGCCGCCGTCCCGGTCAGCTCGGTGCCGAGCCGGACGGTGACGCCGAGGTCGTCGAGCTGCCGGGTCAGCCACTCCAGGTAGGCGGGGACGGCCGGCCACTCGGGCGGAGTGCCCCACAGGGCCACCGCCCCGCCGAGGGCCGGGGCCCGCTCGACCAGCTCGACGCGGTGCCCGCGGCTGGCGGCCAGCCGGGCGCACTCCATGCCGGCCGGCCCGCCCCCCACCACGAGGACCCGGAGCGGGGCGGCGGCGGGGTGGGCCGCCAGCTCGTCCTCCTTGCCGGCCGCCGGGTTGACGGCGCAGGTCACCGGGCGGCCGTAGTGGCATTCGTTGCAACCGATGCACGGCCGGACGTCCAGGAGCCGGCCCCGCCGGGCCTTGCCCGGGGCGGCCGGGTCGGCGATGAGCAGCCGGGTGAACCCGATCACGTCGGCACCGCCGTCGGCGATGACCTGGGCGGCATGACGCAGGTCGGTGAACCGGCCGGCGACGATCACCCCGGCGGTGGTGTGCCGGCGGATGGCGGCGGCGTCGACGGCGTTGGGCGCCTCCCCGGCCGACGGCGGGGCGACGTAGGCCTGGTGCAGGCCGCGCTGCAGGCCGGTGTAGGTGCCACCGCTGACGTTGACGTAGGCGACACCCCACTCCCCCAACCGGCCGGCCAGGGCGCACATGTCGTCGTTGCCCAGGCCGCCGGGCGCCAGCTGGGCCCCCGAGATGCGGACCCCGACGGGGAAGCCGTCGCCGGTGGCCTCCCGGACGGCGTCGAGGACCTCAAACAGGAACCGGGCCCGGTTGCCGGCCGACCCGCCGTAGTCGTCGTCGCGTTCGTTGGTGAGCGGCGACAGGAACTGCTCGAAGAGATAGCCGTGGCCGGCGGCCAGCTCCACGGCGTCGTACCCGGCCCGGACCACCCGACCGGCGGCCTCACCGAAGGCGGCGACCAGGTCGGCGATGTCGTTGCGGGTGAGCGCGTGGGGCACCGCCCGGCGATACT
>CAYVPF010000001.1:36840-39499 GCA_964453355.1 uncultured Acidimicrobiaceae bacterium
ACCAGGTCGGCGATGTCGTTGCGGGTGAGCGCGTGGGGCACCGCCCGGCGATACTCGTTGCGCAGCGCCGTGGGAGCGAGGGCTGGCTGGAAGTTCTCGTCGTGCTGCGACCCGCCGAGGTTCAGCAGCTGGCCGACGATGCGGGCGCCGCCGTCGTGGACCACCTCGGCCTGCTCCGCCATCATCGGCACCAGGCCGTCGAGGTAGCGGCGACCGTCGTCGGTAAGGGGGTGCGGCGGCACCACGTCGAAGTCCAGGTGGTCCTCCGGCACGAACCGGCCGGGCCCGAGGGGGAAGGTGAGGACCCCGTAGGAGGCGAAGACCCCCACCAGGGCCACCTCGGCGCTGCGTTCGCGCAGGTACCCCCGGTACCGGCGCGGCGACAGCCGGGGGCCGTGGGTGGTCATCATCATCCGGTTCCGCAGGGCCAGCGACCCGAGGGTGCACGGCTCGAACAACCGGGCCAACACCTCGTCGTCGACGGTGTCGCCGCTCACCCCGCCGCCGCTCGCCGGCCGCCGGTCACCCCGCCCACCCCTCCCGGTCCGCCAGGTCGGGCCGGCGGACCTCCGCCAGCAGCTCGGCCAGGCCGGGGTCGTCCATCGTGACGGGCAGTCGGGGAGGCCGGGGGATCCCACCGGCCAGGCCGAGCTGGTTCAGCAGGCACTTGTTGGCCCGGATGCCGCCGGCCTCGTACATGGCACCGCCGATGCGCAGGAGGCGGTCGTAAAGGGCGAAGGCGCCGGCCAGGTCACCGGCCCGGTACCGGTCGACGACCCGGGCGGCGGTCTGCGGCAGCAGGTTGGCCTCGGAGGTGAGGAACCCGGACCCGCCGGCGGCCCAGGTCAAGAAGGCCTGGCCGGGGACGCCGACGTGCACCGGCACCGCCGGCTCGGTGGCGTCGATCAGGGCCCGCACATAGGCCATGTCCGGCGACGTGCAGTTGACGCCGACGATGCCGTCGTAGCTGGCCACCAGGTCGGCGACGAGGCGGACCGGCAGCAGGTAGCCGACGGACATGTGGGTGGACAGCACGACCGGCAGCTCGACGGCCGAAAGGACGTCGTCGTAGTACCGGCGGATCTCCCGGTCGACGGCCCGCTCGCCGTGGCCGAGCTCCAGGGAGTAGATCTGGACGGCGTCCAGGCCGGCCTCGGCCGCCATGGCCGCGAACCGGACCATGTCGTCGGCGCGGCGGGGTTCCACCCCCATGCCGCGGACCGGTACCACCCCCTTCAGCTCGGCCGCCGCCACGGTCAGCACCCGGCGGATCTCGTCCGGCGACATGCTGTAGGCCTCGCCGCTGCCGCCGCCGGCCACGTACACCCCGAGGCCCGCCGCCCCGAGCCGCCGGAGGTGGGCGGCCAGGGCGTCGTCGTCCAGGGTGCCGTCCGGACCGAACGGGGTGATGCTGATGACGAAGGCCCCCGGCACCTCGCCGCCCCGGCGGCCGGAGAGCACCTCGCCGCCCCGGCGGGGGGAGGGAGCGGCCACGGTCAGGCCCCGAACTTGAACAGGCGCAGGGCGTTGCCGGCCAGCATGGCGTGGCGTTCGGCCGGCGGGACGTCGGCGAACTGGGCGTTGATGGTCTTCCACGAATACGGCCAGTCGGAGGTGATGTGGGGGTAGTCGTTGGACCACAGCATCCGCTCGACGCCGATGCGGTGGCGGTTGGCGATGCCGTAGGTGTCGGTGATGAAGGTCAGGGCGAAGTGGTCGGCCATGTACTCGCTGGGCAGCCGGGCCAGCTCCTGGCCCCGGAGGGTGGCCTTCAGGTGCCGCATGTAATTGTCGTCGGCCTGGTCGGCGAAGTACGGCGTCCAGCCGCAGTCCACCTCGGTCATCACGAACTGCAGCCCTGGGAACTGGTCGAGGACGCGGCCGAAGATGAGCTCCAGCATCCGGCCGGGGGCGTCGTAGAAGTGCACCGTTCCGGGCAGTTTGCGGGCCGTCAGCTGGAACGGCAAGGTGTCGGTCAAGCCGATGTGGATGGCCACCGGCTGGCCGACCTCCTCCAGGGCCTCCCACAGCGGGTCATCGTCCTCCGACAGGGTGGTGTCGCCGTGGGGGTAGCAGCTGAGCAGCTGGGCGACCAGGCCGGGCATCCCCGCCGTCCGGTGCACCTCGGCCACGGCCTCGGCGATCCCGCGGTTGGGGATGGCGGCGGCACCGCCCAGGCGCTCGGGGGCGTGCGAGCAGTACTCGGACAGCCAGTCGTTGTAGGCCCGCACCATGGCGTTGTGCAGTTCCGGGTCCTTGTTGGCCACCACCGACTGCCACGGCCGGTTGGGGAAGAGCACCTCGGCGTCGACACCGTCCTCGTCCAGCTCGGTCAGCCGGAACGCCGGATCCCAGCCACCGGACCGCATCTCGGACAGGTGCATCCAGTCGCGCATGTCCTCCGGCTTGTTGCCGGCGCAGACGGTGAAGCCGAAGGCGATCGGCCGGGGCACCCCCTCCATCACCCAGGCCGCGCCCTCGTCCAGGTGCACCATCTTCGGCACCCGGTCGACGAAGCGGCTGTCGACCCGGGACGTCCACAGGTCGCCCGGCTCGGTCAGGTGGCTGTCGGCCGAGATCACCCGGTACTCGCGGGTCGGCTTCTCCGTAGGCATCGTCTTCCCCTTCCCCCGCCTCCCCCCCAAGGGTCGACGGTCAC
>CAYVPF010000001.1:39599-72455 GCA_964453355.1 uncultured Acidimicrobiaceae bacterium
ATGGCCGTGGACGAGTTGCCGAGCTGGCCGTAGGTCTGGGCCAGGCCGACCCGGGCGCCCTCGACCTGCCGGGCCCCGGCGTCGCCGCGGAGCTGGGTAACCAGCTCGCAGACCTGCAGCAGTCCCTGGGCCGAGATGGCCTCGCCGTAGCTGGACGCCCCGCCGCTCGGGCAGACCGGCAGGCGGCCGCCGATGGCGGTCTCGCCGGTCTCCAACAGCTTGTCGGCCTCGCCGGGCTCGCAGAGCCCGAGGGTCTCCAGGTACTGGAGGTAGTGCCAGGAGCTGTTGTCCGGGACCTCGACGAAGTCGACGTCCTCGGGCCCGATACCGGCCATCTTGTAGGCCATCTGCGCCGCGGTATAGCTCTCGCTGAGCAGCGGGGCGGTGCCCACGGCCGGGGCGGCCAGGGTGCCGAGGCGCAGCGTCGGGTCCCCGTAGAGGGAGCTGCCGAGGCCGACGCCGGCCACGCGCACCGGCTTGCCGGTCAGCTCCTTGGCCTTCTTGGCCGAGCACAGCAGCACGGCCGCCGCCCCGTCCCGGGTGGCGCAGATCTCGAACAGCCGCAGCGGGTCGCAGACGAGCGGGGAGGCCAGCACCTCCTCCTCGGTGTACACCCGCTTGTACAGGGCGTCGGGGTTCAGCGAGCCGTGCCGGGAGCAGGCCACCTTGGCCAGGGCGAAGTGGCGCTCGGTGGTGCCGTGCTCCTCCATCCGCTTGCGGGCCTCCATGGCCCAGTAGGCCGGGTTGGTGACGCCGACCATGCGGAACCGCAGGTAGTCGGTGTCGGCCGGGTCCGGCTTGCCCATGAACCCGAAGAACCCCGCCGGGGACACGTCGACGCCGATGGCCAGGCACATGTCCTGCTCCCCGGACGCCACCACGTGGTAGGCGGACCGCAGCGCCGAGGTGGCGGTGGCGCACATGTTGAACACGTTGAGGATGGGGATGCCGGTCTCCCCCAGTCGCCCGGCGATGGCGCTGCCGGCGTTGAGGGCGTCGGTGCCGCCCCAGACGTAGATGCCGCTGACGACGGCCGGGACGTCGGTCCAGAGCACCCCGGCATCCTTCAGGGCGTTGCGCACCGCCGTGGCCCCGAGGTCGATGAAGCTCTTGTCCGGGAACTTGCCCCACGGGTGGGCCCCGATGCCGACCACTACGACGTCTTCCATCACGCTGCTCCCGTCTCGCTCGACTCGTTCGATCGGCCGGTCGGCTGTACCGGCCGGAACTTCCAGGTCTGGCGCTCGGCGCCGTCGTCGTCCACGTACAAGGTGGCCACCACCGTCTCCACGGTGAGGCCAACCTTCAGGTCGGCCAGGTCCACCCCGGTCAGCTGCCCGGGCACCTGCAGGCCCTCGGCGAAGGTCACCGTGCCGATGCCCACCGGCTCCCACCCCGCTTGGGCCGGGTACGGCTCGGGCGGGGCGTAGTGCTGGACCGTGTAGCTCACCAGGGTGCCGGTGGGCGACATCAACCCGGCCTCGACCGGGCCACCCGAGCAGTTGGGGCGGTGCAGCTGGGCGTGGGCCGGGAAGAAGATGGCGCCGCACTCGACGCAGGTGCCGATGCACAGGCGCACCCGGTCGCCGTCGCCGGCGGTGTCGTCGGCGGCAGGGGCGAAGAGCCCGTCCACCTCCGGCAGGGTCTTGGTCGTTGGCATGCTGGTCCTCTCTTGGTCGATCTGGTCTTGGTTAGTCAGGTTGTTCAAAGGCCCGAGGCGATCCGTCCGGCGTGGAACCGGGGGTCGCCCCACAGGGCCCAGGAGTCGCGCTGGCCGGCCGTGTGGCGGGGCAGCTCGTGCTCGGCGCTGAAGCCGATGGCGCCGTGGACCCGGTGGGCCCGGCCGACCACCCGGCGGGTGGCCCGGGCCGTCCAGGCCTTGGCGGCCGACGCCAGCCACAGCGCGTCGGGATTGGGCGCGCCGAGACTGTCGACGTCGAGGGCGGCGACGTCGAAGGCAGCAGCGGCCCGGTTGGTGACCGCCCGGGCCGTCTGCACGTCGGTGCGCATCTGCACGCAGTGGTGCTGGACCGTCCCGAAGGCGCCGATGGGCGAGCCGAACTGCTGCCGGTCCCCGGCGTAGGCGACGGTGAGCTCCAGCACCCGCGCCGCGCTGCCGACCATCTCGGCGCTCACGGCCACCGCCCCGGCGGCCACCAGGTCGGCGAGCCGGTCGGCGTCGAGGCCCCGGCGCAGCACCCGGGCCGCCGGCACCCGCACCCCGTCGAGACGCAGCGACGCCAGCCCGTTCAGGCCGAACCGGTCCCCGGGGCCGTAGACCACGCCGTCGTCGGTGCGGTCGACCACGAACAGCCCCACTCCCCCACCACCAACTGGCCCACCACCGACCGGCCCGCCACCGACCGGCCCGTCGGCCAGCCGGGCGGCGACCACCACGCAGTCGGCGTCGGCCAGAGCCGGGACGAAGTCGGCCACACCGGTGAGGACGGCGCCGTCCCCGTTCCCCTCCCCCTCGGTGGTGGCGGTCACGGCGATGCCGGCCAGGTCGTAGCGACCCGACGGCCCGGTGACGGCGACGGTGACCACCCGGGCCCCCGAGGCCAGGTCGGGCAGCAGCCGGTGGCCGAGGACGGTGTCGGCCTCGTCGGCCAGCAGCCGGGCGGCGGCCACGGCACTGGAGGAGAACCAGCGGCCCACCCCGGCCCGGCCGACCTCTTGCAGGACGACGGTCATGGCTACGAAGCCGGCCGCCGAGCCGCCGTTGGCCTCGTCCACCAGCAGGCCGAAGGCGCCGAGGGAGCCCAGGGCCTTCCGGGCCCCCTTCTCCCAGGCCGCCGACTCCTGCTGGCCAGACGGTTCGGCCACATCTCGAGGCCTGGGGGCCTTCGACAAGGCCGCCCGGGTCGCCCGGCGGAACTCGTCCAGCTCGTCGGCGGCCATCCCCGTCGGCGCCGCGCCGGTCGGCGCCGCGCCGGTCGGGGCCGCGCCGGTCGGGGCCGCGGTAACCGTGCCTGCGCCGGTGCTCACGACCGGGCCCTCGGCAGCCCGAGGCCGCGGGTGGCGACCGTGGACTCTTGGACCTCGGGGGTGCCGCCGGCGATGCGCAGGCCGTGGGCACAGAGGCCGTTGCGCCACAGCCGACCGCCGAGGGGGGCATCGGGCCGGGCGGGCGACAGGGCACCGGCCAGCCCTAGGACGTCCTCGGCCATCTCGTAGAAGCGCAGGCCGAGGGCGTCGGCGAAGGTCTTGCCGGCGGCGGCGTCGGCCGACAGGTCGACGCCGGGGACGCCGTAGCGGTCGAGGGCGTCGGCGAACAGGGCGTCGCAGACCTCGATGTCGACGGCCAGCTCGGCCACGGCCAGCCGTACGGACTCGTCGTCCCAGGCGCTGGCGCCCTTCAAGAACGCCACCAGGTCGTCCAGCTCCCGGCGCAGGAACGGGGCCTTCACCGACCGGGCCCAGAACCGGTCCCACTCGAGGGCGGCCAGGACCTGGGCCATGCCCCCGCCCTCGGTGCCCAAGAGGGAAGTGGCGGGGACGACGACGTCGTCGAAGAACAGCTCGGCGTACGACGGCTCGCCGGTGATGTCGGGGATGGCCCGCCGGGTGACGCCGGGGGCGTCGAGGTCGATTATCAGGGTGGAGATGGCCCGGCCCCGGGGGCCCTCGGTGGAGGTGCGGACGATCACCATGGCCATGTCCGAGATGGCGCCGTTGGACGTCCACACCTTCTGGCCGTTGACGACGTAGTGGTCGCCGTCGCGGCGGGCGAAGGTCCGCAGCGACAGCAGGTCGGAGCCGGCGTCGGGCTCGCTGAGGGCCTCGGAGAAGGCCACCTCGCCGGCGGCCACCTTGGGCAGCAGCTCCCGCTGGAGCTCGGGGGTGGCGAAGTCGACGAGGCATTGGCCGACGGCGAGGGAGTAGAACAGCGCCTCGGCCGGGGCGCCGCCGTAGGCCAGCTCGTGCAGCAGCACCCACAGGGCCCGGGGAGGGAGGGCGGCGCCGCCGAGCCCGGCCGGCCACAGCAGGCTGATCCAGCCGCGGGCGCCGGCCTGGCGGAGGAACGACCGGGACCAGCCGCCGAAGCCGTAGCCCAGGTCGGCGTGGTCCATGCCCCGGAGGCCTGGCTCCCCGACCACTGCCGCCCCGACTCCACCCGCCTCGGCCACCGGGTCGGCCAGGACGGCGCGGACCTCGGCGACGAGGCGGGCCTCGTCGTCGTCGGTGAACCCGGCCACTGCCGGTTCACCCACCGTTGACCCGCCGACGGCGGACCCGCTCGTCACCTACCGGCTCCCGCTTGATCCCGTTACCCGCGCCGCGAAGCTCAGCGCTGCCAATCGAAGAGGGTGTCGACCCGCTCGCGGTCCTTGGGCGAGAACTTCCCGTACCAGCCGGACCGGCCGACGGGTGGAATGCCCATGCGCTTCTGCAGGTCGGCCCGCAGCTCGCACATCTTGAGACCGACACACATCATGTCGAACACGGGCACGTCGTAGGGGTCGACCTTCTTGATGCCGCAACGGGAGGCGAAGGTGGAAAGGCCGGCGCTGCCCATGAGGACGGACTCGGCCCCCTCCTGCTCCACCAGCTCGAGGGCCTTGGCGGCGATCTCCTTGCCGACCACCTCCGGGTCCTCGAACCCCTTGGTGAAGATCACCGGGGTGGGGGTGTCGAGGCGACGGGTGCCGACGAAGCGGGAGGAGATCCCGTACTGGTCGACCATGTCCTTCATGTGGGCGTCCCACGTCAGGTCGTAGACGGTGACGACGCCGAACCGGCGGCCGTAGCCACAGGCGAGGCCGATGGTGGCCTCCATGGGGCCGACCACCGGGATGTCGACCAGCGTCCGGGCCTCGTCGACGCCGGGGTCGCCGGAGCAGGCCACGAAGACGGCGTCGACGCCTGTGTCCTCGGCCAGGGCCACCACCCGGGCGGCCACGTCCACCCGGTTGAGCAGGGTGGGGTAGGCGATGGCGGTGTCGGCCGCCCGCCGCATGTGGCCCACGTACTGGTGGACCAGCTCGGTCCCGTCGGCCTTCGCCTGCTCGAGGTTGGCCGTGATGAGCTCCGTGTAGGGACCCGAGGCCGCTTCGGTGGTCACATGCACTACGCCGATTCGCACGTCTGGCTCACTTTCCGTTGACTGGCTTTCGGTTGCACTGCGATGGCTTGCCGTTGCACTACTTGCCGTCGAAATGGGGTGGTCGTTTGTCGAAGAACGCCTGGGCCCCCTCGCCGAAGTCGGCGGTGGCCACCAGGGGGGCGAAGAGGCGGGCCTCCAGGCGGTAGGCGTCCTCCAGGCCGAGCTCGATGCCCTCGTTGATTGCCCGCTTGGCGGCCCGGACGGCCAGGGGGGCGTTGGCGGCGATGGCCCGGGCCACCTCCAGGGCGGCGTCGAGTACCTGGTCGTCGGGGACCACCAGGTCCACGAGGCCGATGGTGCGGGCTTCGGTGGCGCTGATCCGCTGGGCGGTGAGCACCAGCAGCTTGGCCCGACCGGGGCCGACCAGCCGGGGCAGGTTCTGGGTGCCGCCGGCGCCGGGGATGATGCCCAGCCCCACCTCCGGCTGGCCCCAGACGGCCGAGGTGGCCGAGACCCGGATGTCGCAAGCCATGGCCAGCTCGCAGCCGCCACCGAGGGCGGCGCCGTTGACGGCGGCGATCACCGGCTGGGGCAGCCGGAGGAGCCCCAGCTGCATGTCTTGGACGCCGCGGACGTAGAGGTCGGCGGCGTCGGGGTCGAGGGTGCGGACGTAGCGGAGGTCGCCGCCGCCGACGAAGTGCCGGCCGGCGCCGGTGAGGACCAGGCACCGCACGTCGTCCCGGGTCGCCAGGTCGTCGGCGATCTCGGCGATCCGCCGGGCCACCCGGGGGTGCAGCAGGTTGACCGGCGGGTTGTCGACCGTCAGGACGGCCACGTCGCCGAGGACCGCCAGCAAGACGTCGCCGCCGGTGGCGTCGGGGCTCGGGGCGTCGGGAGGGGTGGCGTCAGAAGCCAATGGAGAGCCCCCCGCAGACGAACAGGGTCTGGCCGGTGACGTAGCTGGCGTCGTGGCCGGCCAGAAAGGCGATGCAGGCGGCCACCTCGTCGGGGGTGCCGGCCCGGCCCATGGGGGCCCGGCGCAGGACCTCGTCCTGGTAGTCCTGCGGCGTGGTCAGGAACATGCCGCTGGCGATGACGCCGGGGGCGACGCAGTTGACGGTGACGCCGTGGCGGGCGAGGTCGATGGCGGCGGCCCGGGAAAGGCCCTCGATGGCGCCCTTGGCGGCGCCGTAGGAGCCACCGGCGAGGGAGCCGCGGACGGCGATGGAGCTGAGGTTGACGATGCGGCCGTACTGCTGGGTCCGCATGACCGGGCTGGCGGCCCGCATGGTGTTGAGGGTGCCGTTGACGTGGGTGGCCATGACCAGGCCGAAGTCGTCGTCGGTGATCTTGCCGAGCATGGCGTTGCGGATGACCCCGGCCATGTTCACGACGACGTCCAGCCGGCCGTGGTCGGCGACGGCCGAGGCCACGACGTCGGCGACGGCGGTCGGCGAGGTGACGTCGGCCCGGACCGGGTGCACGCGGCCGGACGGGTGGTCGGCGAGGGGCTTGAGGGCGTCGTCGTTGAGATCAGCGCCGACGACGGTGAAGCCGTCGTCGGCGAGGCGGGACACGCAGGCCGGGCCGAGGCCGCCGCCGGCCCCGGTGACCAGGGCGACCCGCGGGCGCGCCCCAGTGGTCCCCGCCCCGGTCATCGCACCCTCACCCACGACGTGGCCTCTCCTCAGCCGGTCCCATTCCGGCTTCGCTGCCTGGCATTCGACCTATTTTCAAACGGCCGATTGGTAGGTTTTAAGTATGTCGGCCGGGAGCGTGGGGTGTCAAGCCGCCGCGGCGGCCAGGTGGCCAGGTGGCGGGGACAGGCCGGCGGCCTACAGCCGGTCGAAGACGGCGGCCACCTGCTCGGCGGCGGCGCACCGGTCACCGACGATGGCGGGGACCAGGAAGTTGCGGGCGCCGGCATCCACGAGGCCGCGAACCCGTTCGGCGCACTCGTCGACGGGACCGGAGATGTAGAACATGCGCCCCGCCCAGTCCCGCAGGCCGTGCTTCTCGAGCAGGTCGACGTTGGTCTTGGAGCCGTGCGACCAGGCGTCGGAGCGGTTGAAGTCCTGGTTGTAGGCCACCAGTCGCCGGGCGATGTCGTCGTCCAGCCGGATCCCTTTGCGGGCCTCGATCCGTGCCGCCACGTCGTCGGCGGAGGGGGAACCCGAGGTGCGCCACAGGTAGTGGGCCTGGCGGGCGCCGTACTCGTCGAGGCCGTCCAGGTAGATGGCCCCGTTGGGCCGGTCGGTGACGACGATGCGGCAGGTGAACCACACCGCCAGGTCCTCCGACCGGCGCCCGGCACCGGTGGCCCCGTCGCCGACGTTGCGAAGCACCTGAGCCACCATGGACGGGTGACCGGCCTGCCCGACGACCACCCCGTCGGCCATGGCCCCGGCCGCTCGCTGCGACTTGGGGCCGTCGGCGCCCAGGTACACCGGCACCTGGTCGGTGGCCCACCGCACCTGCAGGTGGCGGCCGTCCACCTCCACGGGCTCGCCGGCGGTGAGGGTGCGGACCGTGCCGGCGTACTCGACCAGTTCGGCCACGGTGGCCGGCGGCAGCCCGACGTCGAGGCGGCCGAGGTCGCCGACCCCCAGGCCGAGGACGGCCCGCCCGCCGGACAGCCGCTGGATGGTGGCCATGGTGTTGGCATGGACGATGGGGTCACGGAGGCCGGGGACCGACAGCACCGGGCCGAGCAGAGCCCGCTCGGTGACGCGGGCCAGCATGGCCAGCGAGATGTACGGATCCTCGAATACCGCCGCCCCCTCGCCGGTACTGAGGAAGGTGGCGCCGACGGCTTCGGCATGGCGGCCCCAGCGGTCCAGCTCCTCCCCGGCCGGCGGGGCGCCGATGAACCCGAACCGCAGGCCGTTCGTCACGCGCCGTAGTACCGGTCGTCCAGCTCCTGGCGGAGGTGGGCGTTCTCGGCGTTGCCGGGATGCGGGTACCACTTGTCGCCGACCGCCTGGTACCGGGTGGCCAGCTCGATGAGCACCCCGTGGGCCTTCTCCTCGCCGATGAAGTTCCACCGCAGCCACGACATGGTGTCCGGCCCGCTGTTCTCGTCCAACAGGACCGGCAGGCCGGCCTCCCGGCATTGCTCCACCGTGTGGCCAAAGTCGTCGGACAGGAAGGCGATGTGGTGGACGAACTCCCCGCGCTTGGCCAGCACCTTGTGGACCCAGGTGTCCGGGGCGCCGGGGGCCCACAGCTGGATCGACACGCCGGTGGGGTCGGGGTTCTGGAAGGTGGCCCACACCATGGGGACGCCGTCCCCGGTCCCGCCACCACGGGTCAGGTTCGCCGCGTGCTCCGGCGACAGCACGCCGAGGATGTCCGCCCAGTCGGCGATGGCCTTGTCCAGGTCGTGGACGCACATAGAGACGTGGTCGATGTGCACTCCGGGCATCCGCGGCCTCCCTTTTCTCCGACCAACTGGTTTTCTCTGACCAACCAGTTGTTTGGCAAAAACCCTAGCAAACGGCGCCGAGGGCGGAAATGGCCCGGAGACTCCCTGAGAGCGGCGGGCCCATGACGTTGACAGCCCTGCGACACCGTGTGAGCATTCAACCATTCATTTGGTTGATGGGCGTTACCGACAACCCGACCCTCGGGGGCCGGTCGGGCGGCCGAACGGAGCACGATGGACTTCTCCCTGACCGAAGAGCAGTTGCTCTTCCAAAAGACGATGCACGACTGGGTGGAGCGCGAGGCCCCGAAGTCGCAGGCCCGCGAGTGGGAGGCCGACGAGTTCAACTACCCCGAGGTGCTGTGGGACAAGATGAGCGCCTTCGGCCTCCATGCCATCGGCATCCCCGAGGAGTTCGGCGGGCAGGGCGGTGACGTGATCACCCAGGTGATCGTGGCCCGGGAGCTGGCCCGGTCCCTGGGCGGGCTGACCTGGATGTGGGGCATCCCGTCGTTCTGCGCCAAGGCGGTGGCGGCGTTCTCGCCCGACGAGGTCCGCTACGAGCTGCTGCCGGACCTGGCCGCCGGCCGGGCCCGCATGGCCATCTCGGTGACCGAACCGGCGGGGGGCACCGACCTGCTCGGGGCCATGACCACCGTGGCCGAACCGGTGGACGGCGGCTGGCGTCTACGGGGCCAGAAGATCTGGTCCAGCGGGGCCCACGTCGCCACCCACCTGCTGCTGCTGGCCCGCACCGACAAGCAGGCGGCCCGCCCGGCCCAGGGGGTGACGGCGTTCCTGGTGCCGAACCCGTCCGAGGGGCTGACCATCCGGCAGATCCCGAAGCTCGGCATGCGCGGGTTCGGGTCCTGCGAGGTCTTCCTGGACGATGTGTTCGTACCCGACCGGTTCGTGGTCGGCGAGGTCGGCCGCGGCTGGTACCAGATGCTGACCACCCTCAACAACGAGCGCATCCTGGTCGCCGCCACCTGCACCGGCATCATCGACGGGGTCCTCGAGGACGCGGTCGAGTACCTGAAGCAGCGGGAGGCGTTCGGCAAGACCATCGGCCACTTCCAGTCCCTGCAGCACTACGTCGCCGACATGGCCATCTGGCAGCGCGAAGCGGAGCTGCTGACCTACCTGGCGGCTTGGCGGCAGCAGCGCAACGAGCCCTGCGGCGTGGAGTCGAACATGGCCAAGATCGCCGCCTCGGAGTACGCCGGGAAGGCCGCCGACCTGGGCATCCAGATCCTGGGCGGCATGGGGTACGCGGCCGAGACCGACATGCAGCGGTACTGGCGCGACGCCCGCCTGTACCGGATCGGGCCGATCACCAACGAGATGGCCCGGAACCTGGTGGCCGAGTCGTTCGGCCTGCCGCGTTCATTCTGAGGACAGGTGTTATGAGGACAGGCGTTCTGAGCAATCAAGGGGCGTTCTGAGGACCGCTGCGGCGTTCCGAGGACCGAGGAGGGGAGCACGACAATGACCGAGGCGATCACGTGGGATGACGAGGCGGACCTGGTGGTCCTCGGCTCGGGGGCGGCCGGCCTGGCCGGCGCCCTGGCTGCCGCCGTCGAGGGGGCCGGGGTGGTACTGCTGGAGAAGACGCAGTACATCGGCGGCACCACCGCCATGTCGGGCGGCGGCTACTGGGTGGCCGCCAACCACCACATGGCCAAGGCGGGGGTGGAGGACTCCCGGGAGGAGGCCCTCACGTACCTGCAGGCCTGTTGCGGGGTGACCACCGACGACGACATCTTGGAAGCGCTGGTGGACGTCGGCAACGAGATGGTGTCCTTCTTCGAGGAGAAGGCCGGGACGGCGACGCCGCGGCCGTGGCCGAAGGTGGGGCCGACCGCCGACTACCGCGGGTGGCTGCCGGGCGGCAAGCACGGCGGGCGGACGCTGTACCCGCCGAAGTTCGAGATGGCCGACCTGGGCGAGTGGGCCGACCGGCTGCGCATCGGCAGCCCCTGGGTGTTCGACCGGCTGGACTACTACGCCAAGAGCATGCACCTGCTGCCACCGCAGGACGGTGTGGGCGGCGGGGCGGCGGCCGGCCCGGTCGAGGCCGTCGGCAACGGCACGGCGCTGGTCGGCGACCTGCTGAAGTGCTGCCTCAACTTCGGCGTCCGACCGATCACCGAGTGCCCCGGCGAGGAGCTGGTGCTGGAGGACGGCCGGGTCGTCGGCGTCCAGGCCCGGCGAGATGGCAAGGACTTCTTCGTCCGGGCCCGCCGCGGCGTGCTGATCGCCACGGGTGGGTTCGCCTGGAACGAGGAGCTGAAGCGCATCTGGATGAAGCGGCCGCTGGTGCACAGCTGCGAGATCGTCGAGAACCAGGGCGACGGCCACCTCATGGGGATGGCCATCGGCGCCCAGGTTTCCAATCTGGGGGACGCCTGGTGGTTCCCGCAGACCTGGATGGGGCCGCTGGACGAGAACGGCGAGGCGCAGCTCAGCGGCAGCCGCGACGACCGCAGCCTGCCCCACTCGCTGATCGTCAACGCCCGCGGCCGTCGGTTCGTGGACGAGGTCACCAACTACTACGACTTCGGCGAGGCCTTCGGCAACAAGACCGGCGCCACCCCCCGGAACGTGCCGGCCTGGCTGGTCTTCGACCAGCAGGCCGCCGACCGCTACATGATGTTCGGGATGAAGCTGGCCGGCCTGAGGGGCAGCAAATACCTGCTCGAGAGCGACACCGTCGAGGGGTTGGCCGGCCAGATGGGCGTCGACCCGCTGGCGCTGGCCGGCGAGGTGGACCGGTTCAACGGGTTCTGCCGCCGGGGGGTCGACGAGGACTTCCACCGCGGTGAGGGGCTGTGGGACCTCAGCTGGGGCGACCCGGAGGTGAAGCCCAACCCGTGCCTCGGCACGGTGGAGCGGGCGCCGTTCTTCGCCGTCGAGCTGTTCCCCGGAGCCCTCGCCACCTGCGGCGGGCTGCAGGTCAACGTGCAGGCCCAGGTGCTGTCGGTCCGCGGGGAGGCCATCCCCGGGCTGTACGCCGCCGGCAACTGTTCCAGTGGGCTGCCCATCGGGGCGTACCCCGGCGCCGGTTCCACCATCGGGGCCGGCATGACCTTCGGGTACATCGCCGGGACCCGGGTGGCCCGGGGCGAGGACCTCTGACCCTGGCGCCCTGGCGTCCTGGCGGCACCGGCAGGCGGGCTCAACTCGACTTCGATCAATGAATCCCGCACGGGGCCCAATTGGCTGGGGGTCTTGTCGAGCACCTGAGCGACTCCGGAGGTTTTCACGGGCCCCGGTGAGAGTTCAGCCATCGCCCGGAGGTAACGCTTCTCGGTGTTCTGGAGCTTGCCGGTGCGCACCGCGAAGAACCCTTCGTCGAGCTTGGCGTTGGCTACCGGAACCGATCGGCGGACGTCGTCGGCAGTGATGTTGGTCGGGCCGCGAGCGGCGTTCCATGCCTGCTTGCCGAATTCCTGGATGAAGTAGGGGTAGCCCTTCGCTATGCCCCAGATGAGGTCCAGCGCCTCCCCTTCCCATGCGGCCCCCTCTTGGGTAGCGGGGTCAATGAGCGCCTGATCAGCCAGAGGTCGGTCAAGAGCGCCGATCGTCGGGAAGTCGAACAAGCGCTCGGCATATGACTTCGCCTCGCCGGTGAGCGCCGGTAAGGAGGGCAGCCCGGCACCGGCGATCGTGATGGGCAGGTTCTTCTGGTTCGCCCGGTGGAGCCCGACGATGAGCGCGGCGTAGACCGGAAGTGGTACATAGTGCAGTTCGTCGATCGTGAGCAACACTCCCGTGTCGTGATCCCGGGCCAACTTTCCAACCTCGACGAAGAGCCCGGCGATGTCCATCGAGAGGTCCCCGCTATCAGCGGGACCGACAACAGCATCGACGTCGATGCGGAGCGTGGAACCGTCTGGGAGGGTGAGTGAGAAGGCGCGGAGGATCCCAAGGACCCGCTTGGCGGCCGCACCGATGCGCTTAACGGCGTCGAGCTGAAGCAGCACGATCCGCAAGGCGGCAGCCAACCGCGCCGGGAGGTTGCCATCATCTGTGATCTCAATGTGCTCGTGGACAAACCCCACGCTGTCGGCGAGGTCCTCGAACTCGTTCAAAAGAACCGTCTTTCCGACCCCACGAAGGCCGGTCAGCAGCTGGCTCTTGCCGTCTCGGCCCACGAGGAGTCGCCGAAGGGCGACCTCCATGTCCAGCAGCTGGGCGTCTCGACCGACCAGCGCTGGCGGCCGGGTACCGGCACCCGGGGAGTAGGGGTTGGAGACCGGAGGACTATAGAAGCTTCTGGGCATGTATAGCCAAAATGGCTATACATTTCGCAAATAGCTAGACTTCCTGCCCGGCGGGGTCTTCGCCATCGGCTTGGGTCGCGCCCGGTTCCTTAGTCCCAGGCGTCCCGGAGGGCGCCGAACGGGTCGTCCACCACCGCGCAGTCGTCGTCGAACACCATCGTGGCCCGCCTCTCGGGGTCGTACGCCGGCCAGTCCGGCAGGTTCGGGTGGCCGGGGGCGCCGTGCCGAGCGAAGGCCGTCCAGGCGGCGGACATCCGCCAGGCGAGGTGCGCCGCCTCGGGCAGGCCGGCGGTGGCGGCACAGCTGCCAGGATTGTGGAAGACCAGCGGCGTCTCCAAGCCGTGGGACGCCCCGGCTTGGGGCAGCGTGGGACTGGACCAGGAGAACAGGTAGCTGAACGCGGTGGCGCCGGCCGCCGAACGACGATCGGCCAGCTCGAGGGCGGGCAGGCGGAACAGGCGGTCGGACTCGACGGCCACCAGCACCTGGCCGGCGGTGGCCTCCGGGCGGGCGTTACGGTAGGCGGCGACCACCGTGGCGGCCCGGCCCCCGCTCCCGAAGTCACCGTCCCCGAGGACCGGGGCCAGCCGGCGGACGACGTCGTCGAAGCCCAGGTCGGCGAACCCGGGTTGGGCGGCCAGGTACAGCTGCCACTCGTCCCGGTTGGTGCCGATGAGCAACGGCACCTCCGGCTGGCTGCCCCGGGCCACGGCCAGCTGAGGGGGCTCGGGCACGCCGCCGTCACCCGACGGGCCCCCGTTGCCCGGCAGACCGGCGCCGACCAACGGCCCGTAGGCGACGGTGGTGGCCGCGTCGGCGGCCGTGGCCGACCGGGCGTCCGCCGCCACCAGCTCCTCGGCCGGCACCGCCCGCAGCCGCTCGACCAGTCCCGGGCCGCCTCCCCTCTCCGGCGCCTCGATGCCCAGGGCTTGAAGGACGGCGTCGCGGCGACGACCGGCCTGGGCACAGGTCCAGCCGTAGGTCGGCATGGGGCTCTGGCAGACCGCCCGGTGGAACAGTCCGGCGGCGGACGGCATGGCCAGCAACGTCAGCACCTTCATCCCGCCGCCGGACTCGCCGAAGACGGTGACACGACCGGGATCGCCCCCGAAAAGGTGGACGTGGTCTCGGACCCACTCCAGGGCGGCGACGATGTCGGCCATGCCGGCGTTGCCGGAGCCGCCCAGCTCCGGGTCCCCGGTCCCGGACAGGTCGGTGAACCCCAGCACGCCGAGGCGGTGGGTGACGCTGACCACGACGACGTCCCCACCCCGGGCCAGGGCGGCGCCGTCGCTGCGGTCGCCGTAGGAGGGGCCACCGGTCTCGAACCCGCCGCCGTGCAACCACACCAGCACCGGCCGGTGGCCGCCGTCGGGGGCCGGGGTCCAGAGGTTGAGGGTCAGGCAGTCCTCGTCCATCGGCCGGGGCCGGCCGTAGCCGGGGAGGATGGCGGCGAAGAACCCGGGCTGGGACACCGGTCGTGGCCACTGCGGCGCCCAGGGTCCCCACTCGGTGGCGTCGCGCACCCCGGACCACGGCACCGGTGGCCGCGGCGGGGCGAACCGGCCGTCGCCGGCGGTGGTGGCCCCGTAGGGCACCGCCTTGAAGGTGGCCGCCCCGTCCCGACGGCGCCCCCGAAGGCGGCCGTACGGCGTGTCGACGATCAGGCGTCGCCCCAGTCGACGTCGGGGGGCCCGTTGCCGTCGCCGGCGGCCGAGCGGACCAGGTCCTCGTCGGCGGCTTGGTACAGGGTCAACGGGATGCCGTGGAAGGAGTTGCCGAACGACACCTCCCGGAGGCCGCCGTGGGCGTCGACCCGGTGGTCGACCACGAACCCGGCCGCCTCCATCTTGGCGGTGGCCGCGTCGATGTCGTCGACCCGCACCACCAACGACGCCAGGGGCGGCCGCCAGAGCCGCTCCAGAGGGGAGGTGTCGCCGATCTTGTCGACGAGCTCGATGCCGTCGTTGCCGAGGCCGGCGCGGATGCCCATGTTGGAGGCGTCCACCACCGTGATGTCCATGTCGAACACCGCCTTCAGGTCCCGGGCGACGACGTCGATGTCGTCCACCACCAGGGCCACCCGGTCCAAGCGTGCCGTTGCCATGATCCCCTCCCCTTTGGTCGTGCTAGCTGAAGTCGACGGCCACCGTGCCGAGATGGTCGAACTCGGCCTCGAACCGGTCGCCGGCGTCGACCTGGACGGCGCCGGTGCACGACCCCGGCATGACCACGGCCCCGGCCTCGAGGGTGGTACCGAAACCGGCCAGCTTGTTGGCCAGCCAGGCCACCGCCACCACCGGGTTGCCGAGCACTGCCCCCGACGCCCCGGTCTCCACCAGGCGGCCGTTCCGACGGAGCACCACCCCGTTCAGCCGCAGGTCGATCTCCGAGGGGGCGTGCCGCTCGGTGCCCAGCACCACCAGGCCCGAGGAGGCGTTGTCGGCGATGGTGTCGGGGAGGGTCAGCTTCCAGTCGGCGATCCGGCTGTCGATGACCTCGATGGACCCGGTGATGTAGTCGGTGGCGGCCAGCACGTCGTCCTCGGTGACCCCGGGGCCGCGCAACGGTTGGCCCAGCACGAAGGCCACCTCGACCTCCACCCGGGGTTGGCACATGGCGGCCGTTCGGATCTCGTCCCCCGAGTACCGGACCATGTCGTCGAGCAGATGGCCGTAGTCGGGCTCGTAGACCCCCATGAGGGTCTGCATGGCCGGGGACGTCAGGCCGACCTTGTGGCCGGCGATGACGGCGCCGGCGTCCAGGCGGCGGCGGATGTTGATCAGCTGGATCTCGTAGGCGTCCTCGGGGGTGACGGCGCCGAAGGTGACCGTGAGGGGGGGCACCGGGACGAGGGCACGCTCGGCGGTGGCCAGCACGGCCGCCGCCGCGGCGATGTCCTCATTCTTCATCGGCGTCCGGCGGCCCAGGCCGCGGCCTCGGTCCCGGCGGCCCGGCCGAAGACGATGCAGTTGCTGTAGGAGTTGCCGCTGCCGATGTAGACGTCGCCGAGGACGCCGCCGGTGCACTCGCCGGCGGCGAACAGGCCGGGGACGGCGGCGCCGTCGTGGCCGAGGACTCGGGCGTCGCGGTCGATGCGCAACCCTACCGAGGTCAGGGCGATCGTCGCCGAACGCAGCTCGGCGCCGTAGAACGGCGGGGTGGCGATCGGCCGGAGGAACTCGGAACCCTTCAAGAAGTCACGGTCCTCGCCGTCGGCCACCAGCTGGTTGTAGCGGGCCACCGTCCCGCCGACGACGTCGGCCGGCAGGCCCAGCCCCTCGGCCACCTCGCCGACGGTGTCGGCCCGGACCAACTTCTTCTGGTCGGCCATGGCGGCCACCATCTCGTCGTTCCAGTTGGGGCTCTTGCGGCCGGGCATGGACGGGTTGCTCTGCCGGTACTGGGCCGGCTGGCCCGCCGGGGCGGCCTGCCGGGCGGCCTCGTCGAAGAGGACGTACACCCGGCTGCCCTGCCGGCGGACGACGTGGTCCAAGACGCCGTAGCCGACGGTCTCGTTGGAGAACCGGCGGCCGTCGCCGTTGACCATCAGGAGCCACCCCGGCAGGGTGGCCTCGTACTCCTGGACGAAGTTGGGGGACAAGAAGCACAGCCCCCGCTGATGGCCGGCCACTTGGGCACCCACCTGGTCGGCCAGGTCGAAGGCGTCGCCCCGGGCCCCGGGGGCGCCCATGTACCACATCCAGTCCTCGGCTTGCGTGGGGGCGGTGAAGTACTGCCGCAGCTTCTCCAGGCTGGCCCCGAAACCGCCGGAGGCCACGACGACGGCCCCGGCCGAGATCTGGTCGTCGCCCACCGCCACGCCGGTGACGGCCCTGTCGCCAAGGACACCGCCGGCAACGGGGTCCTCCTCCGTCAGCAGCCGGTCCACCCGCCGGCGCAGGGCGATCTCCACGCCGGCGGCCACGCAGGCCTGGCGGAGGTGCTCGACGACGTCGGCCCCCCAACCCACCGGCAGGTGGTTCCGGGGCTGGCTCTCCTCGCCGCCGAAGCTGAGGGTGTCGTGGAAAGCCACACCGAGGTCCGCCACCCATTCGACCGCCGGGCCGCACTCGAAGGCCAGCCGGTGGGCCAGCCCGGTGTCGACCTCCCACTGGTTCATCTGCAGGTAGTCCCGGTACAGGGCCTCGGGGGTGTCGTCGATGCCGAGGGCTCTTTGGAACCGGGTGCCGGCCCCCAGCAGCATGCCGGTGGACAGCCGCGACGTCCCGCCGACCTCGTCCTCGGCCTCGGCCACCACCACCGAGGCGCCGGCGCGGGCGGCGGTGAGGGCGGCGGCCAGGCCGGCGGCCCCCGATCCGACCACGACGACGTCGACGTCCGGCTCGTTACCCATCGGAGGCTCAGTACGACCGGGGCAGGCCCAGAGAGTGCTGGGCGACGAAGTTGAAGATCATCTCGCGGCTGACGGGGGCCACCCGCTGCAGGCGGGCCGCCCCCCACAGGGTGGCCAGGCCGTACTCGGTGGCCAGGCCGTTGCCGCCGTGGGTCTGGATGGCGTCGTCCAGGGCCTGCAGGCAGGCCTCGGCGGCCGAGAACTTGGCCATGTTCGACGCCTCGCTGGCGTCCTCGCCGTGGTCGTGCAGCCACGCCGCCTTCTGCGCCATCAGCCGGGCCAGCTCGATCTGGATCTTGTCCCGGGCCAGCGGGTGGGCGACGCCCTGGTGGGCGCCGATGGGGACCCCCCAGACCTGCCGCTCCCGGGCGTACCGGGTGGCCTTGTCCAGGGCGTAGAGCCCGATACCGGTCTCCAGCCGGGCGGCCATGATCCGCTCGGGATTGAGGCCGGAGAACACCTGCCGGAGCCCCTCCCCCTCGACGCCGATGAGGGCCGAGGCGGGCACGACGACGTCCTCGAAGAACAGGGTGAACTGCTTCTCGGGGGCCGTCATCTCGACGGGGATGAACACCTTCTCCAGCCCGGGGGCGTCGGAGGGGACGAGGAACAGGGACAGCTTGCCCCGGCCGGTGGCCTCGTCGGTGCCGGTCCGGGCGACCAGCACGATGCATGTGGCTTCGTCGGCGGCCGAGCAGTAGTACTTGGTGCCGTTCAGCCGGTAGGTGTCGCCGTCGCGGACGGCCGTGGTCGACAACTTGTGGGTGTTGCTGCCGGCGTCCGGCTCGGTAATGGAGAAGCACATCTTGGCGTCGCCGGCGGCCATGAGCGGGAGCCAGTGCTGGCGCTGGTCGTCGCTGCCGAACTTCAAGATGAGCTCGGCGCAGATGGACTCGGACACGATGAGCATGAACGACGGGGTGCCGGCGGCGGCCAGCTCCTCACAGACGATGGCCAGCTCGGTCACCCCGCCGCCGCCGCCGCCGTACTCCTCCGGGATGTTGACCCCGAGGTAGCCGTTACGGCCGAGGTCCTGCCACAGCTCGTCCGCCTTGCGACCGCTGCGGGCCACGTCGAGGAAGTAGGCGTGGCCGTAGCCGGCGGCCAGCTTCCGCACCGACTCGCGCAGCATGACCTGCTCGGCGGTCTCGATGAACATGGGGCTCCTTTCCAGGGGGCCGGGGTGCTCGCCCGCCCCCCAGACAGCGCCCACAGCTAACCACAAGGCCGCCCTTTCGTCCAACCATCCGTTTGGTTGAATGAAGGGTTAAGCCGGGCCGGATGGACCGATCGTCCGACGACCCGGCCGGCTACGACCAGGCGCCCCGCGTCCGGAAGCTCAGGCCCTTGACGTCCGGGAGCGACTCCAGCGGCGTCGCCAGGTGGCTCGGCGTGGGGCCGATCTCGGCGGCCACGGCGTCCAGCTTCTTCTCGTCGAGGCCGAAGCACTCGACGGCGTTCAGGCCGAGGATGCGGCGGACGTCGTCGGTGGGCAGTCCGGCGAAGGTGTTGCGCAGGGCTGTGTCGGTGTACCCGCAGGTGCCCTCGAAGTGGGGGTAGTCACGACCCCACATGAGCCGGCCGACGCCGGCGTCGTTGCGAGCCTCGGCCTCGAACCGGGCCATGAAGCTGACGCCGACGTAGCACTGCCGGTTGAAGTAGAAGCTGGGCGGCTCCGGGATGAGCTTGGTGAAGTCCTGGAACTCGGAGTAGTAGATGGAGTCCATCATCGACAGGGCCTCGGGCACCCAATCGCTGCGCTGCTCGGTGAAGGCCAGCTTGATGTTGGGGTACCGCTCGAACACGCCGGCCCACACCAGGTACATCAGGCCGCGGCGGGAAAAGTAGAAGAGGTCGGTCGAGTAGAGGGCCCAGGCCTCCTTGCCCTCGAAGACCGGCATGTCCCCGGCGCCGCCATGCGTGGTGAGCGGCAGGCCGGTCTCGTTGACGGCCTCCCAGAACGGCTCGTACACAGGGTCGTTGTAGGCGGCGAAGGCCCGGTTGGGAGCCGGGAAGTTGATGCATTTGAGGCCCACCTCGGCCGCCCACCGGACGGTCTTGGCGCTGGCCACGGGGTCCCAGATGGGGACGTACACGGCCCCCATCAGCCGCTCCGGGTCCACCGACACGAAGTCGACCAGCCACCGGTTGTACATGTCGAGGCCCACCGTCTCCAGCTCGAGCTCGTCGTAGCTGGCCACCAGGCCGAGGGACTGGAACGGGAGGATGTCCGGGGTGAAGGCGGTGTGATAGACGAGCTCGGCGGCGATGCCGTCGGCGTCCATCTCCTTCAGGTGGACGTCGGGGTCGTAGATGCCCGCCGTCTCCAGCAGGGCGTCCTGGCGCGCCGGCACGACCGGTTCGAACGGGATGCCGCCCCACCGGGCCGTGATGGGGGACTCGTCGCCGAACCAGCTGCGCTTGCCCCCCCAGTACGACAACCATTGCGCCGCCCAGGCGTCGTACCGCTCGAGGTAGTCCTTCGGGCAGTACGGACGGAGCTGGTCGAAGGTCGGCCCGAGATGGGAGTCGATCGATACGATCAGGTACGGCCGGTCGTCTGCCGGGCCGTCAGCATTGCGGTCGCTCACTGCGGCACCTCTCTTGCCCCGCCCGGCTACGAGAACGCGCCGGGATCTCGATCGCGCCGACGGTACTCTCTTTACCGAACGTTTGCCAGACAATTGCGGGCGTGTAGTTACTGTTTGGTAATAAGTACCGACCCCGACGGCACTGCCGGGGACCGGCTCCGGGGGCCGAACCCGTCCGTGCCCTGGCGATGTCGGGGGGATTGACCCCGGCCAGGTGCCGCCCACCGGGGCCCCGCCCTTCGCCTCGCTGCCCTCTCTTTCTGGTTACTACCAACCATCTGGTTGGCAATAGAGGGGAGGCAGAACTACACTGGAGGCCGACACCGCGGACCACTTGGGGGGTCGACATGACCAACGTGATGCTGAGCGACACCGACGTGCTGACGGACGAAGTCCTGCGCCGGCACATCCGGTCGGTCACCGCCGACGAGATCGCGGCGTACCAGGAGGATGGCGTCGTCAAGCTCGACGCCTTCATCAGCGAGGAGCTGACCGCCCTCATCTTGAAGCACGTGCAGGCGGCCGCCGGGTACGTGGAGGACCAGGGCCTGACCGACGCCTTCACCGACCTCGACAGCCGGGGTGAGACCCGCACGGCGTGGTACTCGACCCACCTGCACCAGAAGGACAACTTCCTGGGGCAACTGGCCACCTGCCGGCCCCTCGGGGAGGCCCACGCCAAGCTGCTCGGCGTGAAGTCGGTGCGGCTGTGGTCCGACTCCACCAACACCAAGGAGCCCGGTGGCATCGCGACGCCGTGGCACCAGGACATGCAGGCGTTCCCGTGGGACCGCACCGACGGGGCCGGCATGTGGGTGGCCCTCGTCGAGATGATCCCGGAGATGGCCCCGCTGCAGCACCTGAAGGGGTCGCACAAGGCCCCGTGGGTCGAGCCGACCGAGCTGGACCCGAACATGATCTTCACCCCCGGCGCCGGCCTGTCCGCCGCCGAGGCGCTGGACCGGTACGAGATGACCCCGTCGTACCACCTGAACCCCGGTGACACCATCTGCCACCACGCCACGACGTTCCATGGCACCGAGCACGGCAACGACACCGAGCGGATCCGGTGGACGTGGATCAGCCAGCGGTTCGACGCCGAGATCACGTACATCGACAAGCGCAACACCCGGTCGGACGGGCTCGGCCTGGTGCCGGGCCAGCCGCTCGACCACGCCTACTTCCCGGTGGTCTACGAGGAGGGTTAGTCCTCACCCCTGGGTGGAGGCCCTGGTGGGGGGCACGACGACGGACGCGTCGTCCGGCGCGCCCGTGGGGGGCCGGAGAGACGCACGGATGATGGAGGGAATGCAGTGGACGAGGGGCTGACCGAGGACGTCTTCGACCTCAGTGCCGACGTGGTGGTCGTGGGTGGTGGGGCGGCGGGGTTCTCCGCCGCCGTGACGGCGGCCACCCTCGGCGCCGACACGATCCTCATCGAGCGGGCCGAGGAGGTCGGCGGCACGACGGCCCGGTCCGGCGGTGGGGCGTGGTTCCCGAACAACCGGTTCTTGAAGGAGCGGGGCATCGACGACCCGAAGGGGCCGGCGATGCAATACATGTGCAAGCAGGCCTACCCGTACCTGTACCAGGCGGACCACCCCACCCTGGGGCTGCCGGCCGACGCCTACGCCCTCATCGAGGCGTTCTACGACAACTCCTCGGATGCCCTCGACCACCTGACCGACGCCGGGGCGCTGGAGATGTTCTGCGACATCACACTGCCCGACTACTTCGCCGAGTGGCCGGAGAACAAGGCCCCGTACGGCCGGAAGCTGTCGCCGGTCGGCCGCATCCCGAACACCCTGGGCGGCCCGATGATGGTCGCCAAGATGCAGGCGGCCGGCGAGACCGTGGGCCTGCGGGTGCTGACCAACCACCGGGCGGCCTCGCTGCTGCGCAACGCCGAGGGCGAAGTGGTGGGCCTGGAGGTCCACGTCGGCCGCCGGACCATCCTGGTGCGGGCCCGCAAGGGCGTCATCTTCGCCAGCGGCGGGTTCCTCCACGACGAGGACATGCGCCGGGCCTACCTGAAGGGCCCGGTCTTCGGCGGCTGCGCCACCACCTCCAGCACCGGCGACTTCGTGCGGATCGGCATCGAGGCGGGAGCCCAGCTGGGCAACATGGGCGAGGGCTGGTGGTACCAGATCGCCCTGGAACAGGTGGTCCAGAGCGGGCAGACGGCCGGCGGGTTCTTCATGCCGTTCGGCGACAGCATGATCGAGGTCAACCGGCACGGCCGGCGGGTGGTCAACGAGAAGGCGCCGTACAACGAGCGCGGCGCCGTGCACTTCGCCTGGGACGGGCGGGAGTACTGCAACCTGGTGCTGTTCGTGCTGTACGACGACGCCGTGGCCCAGAACGCCGACCCTATCGGCTTCCGGTTCCCGATCCCGCCCCCGGGCGAGGAGGCCCGGTACGTCATCAAGGGCGAGACTTGGGAGGAGCTGGCCACCAACATCGACGAGCGGTTGGCGGAGCTGGCCGAGCACACCGGTGGCCTGACCCTCAACCCGTCGTTCGTGGCCAACTTGAAGGAGACGATCGAGCGGTACAACGGGTTCGCCCGCACCGGCGTCGACGAGGACTACGGGCGCGGCGAGTCGCCGATCGCCAAGTACTGGGGCGGGAGCACCCAGCCGGACGCCAAGAACACGATGCACCCGCTCTCGGACACCGGGCCGTACTACTGCATCCTGGCCGTGGCCGGCGCCCTGGACACCTGCGGCGGGCCGAAGGTGAACCCGAAGGCCCAGGTCCTGAGCACCCGGGGTGAGCCCATCCCCGGCCTGTACGGGGCCGGCAACTGCATCGCCTCCCCGGCCGCCCAGGCCTACTGGGGCCCCGGCGCCACCATCGGCCCGGCCATGGTCTACGGGTACATCGCCGGCCGCAACGTCGTCGAGGAGCCCGAAAAGGCGCTCTAACCCGGCCGCCCCGGTCCCTGGTCCGCCGACAAGTCGGCGGCCGGGCCAGCGAGCCGGCCGATCCGCAACATGAACATCGGAGGAGATAGATGAAGTTCGGCCTGTTCAGTCAGACGTTCTCGCCGGTGGGCACCGACCCGGCCGACCACTACCGGCAGTTCGTCGACTACGCCCGGGAGGCCGAGCGGCTGGGGTTCTGGTCGCTGTGGACCACCGAGCACCACTTCTCGCCGGACAAGAGCTACCGCCCGTACGACGCCAGCGAGGAAGAGTACCCGGTGGTGGCCGAGTACGACCTGAGCCCGGACCCGTTGACGCTGCTGGCCTACACGGCGGCGTGCACGTCACGGATCAAGCTGGGCACCGCCGTGCTGTGCCTGCCGTGGGACCACCCGGTACGGGCGGCGGAGCGGGCGGCCATGGTGGACGTGCTGAGCGGCGGCCGGCTGGAGCTGGGCGTCGGCCGGGGGGGCCCGAGCCCGAACGTCGGCGACGTGTTCGGGGTGCCGAAGGACCCGCAGGCCTCCAACCGGCGGTTCCGGGAGCAGGTGGAGATCTTCATGAAGGCCTGGACGAGCCGGCCGTTCTCCCACCAGGGCGAGTTCTACCAATTCCCCGACGACCTCACGATGCTACCGAAGCCGGTGCAGGCCAACGCACCGTTGTGGATCGGCAGCGCCAGCGACGAGAGCGCGGTGTGGGCGGCCGAGAAGGGTCTGCCGTACGCCACCATCGCCTGGCCGCTGACCATCATGGAGGGGTACCGGCACAAGCGGGAGATCTACCTGGACGCCGCGGCCAAGGCCAACGTGGACGTGTCCGGCAACGACAACGCCTGCCTGCTGTACAGCTACGTCGGCGAAAGCGACGCCGAGGCGGCGGAGACCGCCGAGAAGTACATGCGGCAGTTCATGTTCATCAACGAGCAGCACTACCAGATGTTCCGCAATCCCGAGGTCGCCAAGATGGTGATGGAGGCGTTCGGGGTCGCCGACCCGGCGGAGTGGTTGGCCCAGATGTCGGTGTTCCCCATCAAGAACCACGTGATCGGCAGCGCCAAGACGGTGGTGGAACAGCTGAAGCAGCACGAAGAGGAGATGGGCCTCACCTACCCGCTGCTGAACATCGGCTGGGGCATGATGCCGAAGGACAAGGTGTACGGGTCGATGCAGCGGATGGCCGAGGAGGTCATGCCGCACTTCGCCAAGGCCCCCACCGCCGTCTAGATCGAGAAGCCGCCTAAAAATCAACCAAACTCTCGGTTGAAAACTGAGGGGGCTGTCGGTACACTGCTGATGGCGTCGACCTGGGGGGTGTCGTCGTCTGCAGGGGGGTCCGAGCAAGGTCTCGCCCCGAAAGATGCCTGCCAATCGGCGACACCATGGGAGGGTGCAAAATGGCGATGCTCCGGACCGGCCAGACGGCCATCTACGTCGATGACCTCGACGCCGCGGTCAAGGACTTCGAGTACGTGTTCGGCGTGAAGTTCAACATCGTCGAGGCCACATTCATCCAGATGAGGGTGGCGGTCAGCGACTACGGGATCGTGCTGGCCAGCCTGGCGACAAAGAACGTGCCGTCCAACATCGAGAAGGCGTGGAACGGCGTCCTCACGGCCATCGAGATCCAGGTGGACGACCTGGAGGAGACCCGGCGCAAGATGGAGGAGCTGGGCTCGCAGGTCATCTACTCGATGGACTCCGAGTCGGGGTTCCACGAGCACTTCATGACAAAGACCCACTTCCACGGCCTGCCCATCACCCTGTTCCAGATCGACGGGGCCAGCTGGGTGGAGGCCATCGGCGCCGACAACGACGAGGGCCCGAAACCGACGGTCACCTGGGTGAACCCGTTCGAATAGGTCCGTCCCGGACCACAGAGGAGAACAGATGGGAACCATCAACTGCGTCGGCACGCTGTACGCCAAGGCCGGCTCCGAGGAGGCCCTGGCCAGCCTCTTGAACGAGTTCGTCGACACGGTGCAGGCGGGTGACCCCGGCACGCTGGCCTTCGGGTTCTTCGAGGGCGACGCCCCCGGCAGCTACTACGCCGTCGAGATTTACAAGAGCTCCGAAGACGCCCTGGGCCACCTGGCTAACGTCGGCCCGCTGTTCCCTCGGCTGAGTGAACTGCTCGACCCCGACAAGCACGAGCAGCTGCAGGTGTTCGGCGACCCGTCGCCGGCGCTGCGCGAGCAGTACGACGCCTTCGACGCCGTCTACCGGGCCCCCTACCGAGCGTTCTGAGTACCGGGCGTTCTGAGCCCGGAAGCGGGGTCCGTCGGGAATCGTCCCGGTGGCGGCCTCTTCGAGCACGCGCCAGTGCCCCACTGGCGGCCCGGAGTGCGTCACCGCCCCAATCGGCCTGGGCCAACCGTTCGTCTCGAGCTGATGACTCCCGTGTCGAACCCTGCGAGATGCAGGCCACCGGCGAACCGGGCGTGCTCGACCTTGAGGCACCGGTCCATGACCACCGACAGCCCGGCACCGTGGGCCACCGTGGCGGCCTCTTCGTTGTACAGGCCGAGCTGGGCCCAGAACGTCTTCGCCCCCACGGCGACCGCGTCTCCAGCGACGGCCGGCAGTTCGGACGCCCTCCGGAACACGTCGACCAGGTCCGGCGGCTCTGGGAGGTCGGCCAGGGTCGGGTAGACGTCGTGGCCGAGAATCGATGCTTCCCGGGGGTTGACGAACCAGACGGTGTAGTCGGTGCTCGAGCTGAGCAGGTAAGTGGCCACGAAGTAGCTCGCCCGGGCCGGGTTGGACGACGCCCCGACGACGGCGACCGTTCGGGTCTGGCTGAGGATCTGCAGACGAACCCCGGCGGATGGCGGCCGCCATCGACCGCCATCGGTAGCGCGTTCGCTCGCCTCCCTGGTCGTCACGAGGCCGCCTCGCTCGCCGCGGTGAGGGCTCGGTCGAAGTCCCACACGATGTCGTCGAGATCTTCGATGCCGACCGACACGCGAACCAGGTCCGGCCCTACCCCGGCCGCCGCCAGGGCCTCGTCGGAGAGCTGCCGATGGGTCGTCGATGCCGGATGGATCACCAGCGTCCGGGTGTCGCCGATGTTGGCCAGGTGGCTGGCCAGTTCGACCGCTTCGACGAACGCTTGGCCGGCGGCCCGGCCGCCCTTGACCCCGAACGAGAAGACCGCTCCTGGTCCGCGCGGCAGGTAGCGATCGGCCTGCGCCCGGTACGGGGAGCTGTCGAGGCCGGCGTAGGAGACCCAGGCCACCGCGGGATGTCCGGCCAGATGCTCGGCCAGGCCCACGGCGTTGGCCACGTGGACGTCCATGCGCAGCGGCAGCGTCTCGAGTCCCTGCAAGAGCAGGAAGGCGTTCAGCGGAGCCAGGCACGTGCCGAAATCACGCAGCTGCTCCACCCGCAACTGGGTGCAGAACCCGTACTCTCCGAAGTTCCCCCAGAAGCTCAGGCCGCCGTAGCTGGCCACCGGCTCGGTCATACGGGGGAAGCGCCCGTTGGCCCAGTCGAAGCGGCCGCTCTCCACCACCACTCCCCCCATCGAGGTGCCATGGCCCCCGATGAACTTCGTCGCCGAGTGCACGACCACGTCAGCCCCGTGCTCGAAGGGTCGGCAGAGGTACGGGGTGGCCACGGTCGAGTCCACCACCAGCGGCACGCCCACGGCGTGGGCGGCGTCGGCCAGCGCGGCGAGGTCGGCCACGACACCTGAAGGGTTGGCGACGACCTCGGTGTAGAAGGCCTTGGTCTCCGGCCGGGCGGCCGCGGCGAAGGCCTCGGGATCGTCGGCCGGCACGAACGTGGTGTCGATGCCGAGACGCCGCAACGACACGTCCAGCAGGGTGTACGTCCCGCCGTACAGGGCGGCGCTGGACACGATGTGGTCGCCGGCCTGGGCCAGAGCCGCGAACACCAACAGCTCGGCCGCTTGGCCGCTGGCTGCGGCGACCGCGCCGATCCCCCCCTCGAGGCTGGCCATGCGCTCTTCGAAGGCGGCCACGGTGGGGTTGGCGATACGGGTGTAGATGTTCCCGTACTTCTGGAGAGCGAAGAGGTCGGCGGCGTCGGCGGCGTCCTCGAAGACAAAGCTCGTGGTCTGGTAGATGGGCACGGCCCGGGCCCCCGTGGCCGGATCAGGCCGGTTGCCGGCGTGGACCGCTCTGGTGCGAAAGCCCCACTGGTGGTCGTCCATGTCCGTCATCTCCGGAGAGCCGGAAGGATGGTCGTCGCCAGGGCCTCGATGGTCAGCAGAGACGTGGGATCGTCCCGACCGGGCATCAGTGAGACGTCGGTAACCCCGAGCGCCTGGTAGGCCGCCAGTTGGTCGGCCAGGTACGTGGCCGGGCCGGCCAGCTCGTTGGCGCTGGCCACGCTGGTGGCGTTGACCGTGGCCGTCTCCACCTGGTCGGCCAGCCGGATCGAGATCCTTACGGCGAGCTCCCCGCCGCCGCGGCTGGACCACTCCGAGGCCAGGGGCTCGAGCCCGGTCGGCGTCAGCGCTCGAGCCTGAAAGGGGAGCCCCCGGCGGAGGGCCCGCTCGAAGGTGGCCCGGTCGCCGGCCAGCCAGAGCGGCGGTCCGCCGGCCGTGTAGGGAGCGGGCGACAGCCGGCCGTCGTCGGGGAGGGTGAACTCGGTGCCCTGATAGCCCCGACCGGCGAGCGCCGCCTGCAACGCGCTGACGGCGTCGTCGAACCGACGGCCACGCTTCTCGTAGGACAGCCCGCGGTAGACGAACTCCCGCTCCCAGATGCCCGGGGTGACGACGAGGAAGAACCGGCCCTTGGTCAGCTGATCGAGCGTGGCCGCCTGCTTGGCCACCCACAGCACGTCCCGGAGTGGCAGCACGGCGGCACCAACGCCGACGGCCAGCTGCGGGAAGCGTCCGGCCAGCCAGGACAGCTCCACGAACGGCTCCATGCCGCCCGACCATTGCGGGAAGTCGGGCACGGCGAGAAGGCCGTCGCCCAACCAGAGGGTGTCGACACCGGCGTCGGCCGCCGCCGCCGCCACGCCGACGACCCCGGAGCGCGAGGAGCCCCAGGGCGAGATCCCGATACGCATGGTCCTCCGATCGTCGTTCTGGCCGGGTGGCCTCAACTGCCCGCCAACGCCTGCTGGCCGCGGCCGTCGACGCTGCCCTCCGCTGCCCCACCGACCTCTGCGGGATCCTCGACGAACGGCGCCACGTCGGCGGCGATCTGCCGGATACCGGCCAGGGGATCGGGCCCGAAGACGTACCAGGCCAACAGGCCGCGGATCCCGGCGCCGGCGAACTCGGCCAGTCGGGCCACCACCTGCTCGGGGGTGCCGGCGGCGGCGAAGACGTCAATGAGATGCTCGGTCACCACGGCCGCACCCGCACGCACCCCGTCGGACTGCACGGCCCGGCGGACGGCATTGACGTCCGCGGGGTCGGCACCCGAAGTGTCGACGACCACCCCCTCCACCCGGTGGAGGTAGTACGCCAGGACGTGACGAACGGCGTCCCGGGCTGCCACGGGATCGTTGTCCACGCTGACCAGCACGTTCGAGGTCAGATCGATCGACGCCGGATCGCGGCCGGCGGCTCTGGCGCCCTCTTCGATGCGGGCCCAGGCCCAGCGGGCGTAGCCGGGACTGGTGATGGCCCCCAGCTGGACCCCGTCGGCCAGGGCCCCGGCGGTCTCCAGCATCCGGGCGTTGACGGCGCCGACGTAGAGCGGCAGGTCGGGCCGGAGCGGGGCGAAGTCGAGGGCGGCGTCGCGGCGGACGGCGAAGACGCTGCCGTCGACGCCGAGGTCACCCCGCAATAGGGCCCGGGTGACGGTGAGCGCCTCGCGCATGGCCGCCAGCGGCCGCTCGGTCCGAGGGTCGTCCTCACCGAGCGCCCGCAGGGTCCACAGGGCGGCCCCCAGGCCGAGGTGGAGGCGGCCACCGGACGCCTCGTCCAGGGCGGCCGCCTCCATGGCGATCAGGCTGGGGTGACGCCAGAAGGGGTTGACGACCCCGATGCCGATGGTGATCTGGTCGGTGGCCGCCGCCACCTGGGAAGCCACCGTGAAGACCCCACGGCCGTGCCGGCTCTCGGGGATCGACACCTCGGCCAGTCCCAGCTGCTCGGCCAGGCGCGACAGGGCGACCGTCTCGACCACCGGTACCTCGTTGGACAGCGAGATCCCGAGCCGCAGGGGACTGGACGAGCGGGGCACCGCCTGCGCCGCCGTCAGGCCCCGACGCCGTGGAGGGGAAGGCTCGGCCGGCCGCCGTCCGTCGCCGCCACCAGACCGGCCTCGGCCGCGACCTCGGCGGTCTCCTTCACGAACTCGGCGGTGTACTCGTGGGCGCTGAAGGCGATCAGCTCCGGGCGGACCTCCCGCCTGGCCTGGTCCAACCTCGCCACCACCTCGTCGCGGCTGCCCACGATCGCGTAGCGGTGGGTGACCGCGTCGGGGACCAGGTGGGCCGCGGCCTGCGGGCCGTCCCGGTGGACGGCAGCCCGCAACTCGGCCACCGCCTCGTCGGACACACCGAGGGCCCGGCGCTCCTCAGCCGGGGTGTCGACGGTCATGTAGGCGAAGTGCGAGCGGACCTCGTCGACGTGCTCAGGGCGCCACGCCGCCGCCGGGTTCCAGATGACGACCGGTCCCCCGGGAGTCTGTCCCCCGTCAGAACGCACCGCCCGCAGCCGGGCCACGACCTCCGGCACCTCGACCACTGCCTTCCCCGACAGGATCACGACCTCGGCCCGCTCGGCGGCCAGCCGTTCCACCTTGGGCCCGCGACCGGCGATGGCGACGGGCAGCCGCCCCGGCGACCACCCGATGGCCGCGCCGGCCGTCGTGAACTGGCCTTCGTGGTCGACGGTCTGTCCGTCGAGCAGCCGGCCGATGACGTCGACCGCCTCACGCAGGGCGGTGTAGGGCCGCGGCGGGTGGAGGCCCATCGGGTCGAAGACCAGGCTCCCACCGGCACCGAGCCCGGCCACCACCCGACCCGGCGCCACCTCCTCCAGCGACGCCAGGGCGGCGGCCGTGGCCACCGGGTGCCGGCTGTGGGGATTGGTGATGGCCGGCACCAGGAGCAGGTGATCGGTGGCCCCGGCCACAGCGGTCAGGGTGACGTACAGGTCCCGGTCGATGCCCTCGTCGGCGACCAGCAGGGCGGCCGCCCCGAGCTCCTCGGCCTGCCGGGCCAGGTCCACCAGCTCGGGGACGGGACGGACGGCGTGGATCCACAGTGCCCACCCGGTGGCCCGGTCCTCGCTCACGAGACTCCCCCGGCGGCGGGCCCGGCGGCCCCCTTCTCGTCGGCGCCTCTCTCGTCGGCGCCTCTCTCGTCGGCGCGAGCCCGCTCCGCGATGACCGGGAGGACTTCGGTGCCCAGCAGCCGCAGTCCGGCCAGCCGGCCGGGTCCGGGAATGTGCTGGGCGATCAGGCCCTTGATCCCGGCGTCGGCGTACTCGAGAAACCGCTTGGCCACGTGACCGGGCTCGCCGGCGATGGCGAACAGGTCGATGAGGTCGTCATTGACGACCGGGGCGGCCTCGACCGGCCCCCGTTCGGCCACGGCAGCCCGCACCGCGGCGATCGCCTCCGGGTCAGCTCCGGCCTTGTCGGTGACCACGGCCTCGACCCGGTAGATGTAGTACGCCAATTGTTCCCGGACGGCCTGCCGAGCCTCCCGGTGGTCGGCGGCGACCGACACCATGAGGGGTGCGGCAATGTCGAAACTCGACGGGTCCCGCCCGACCGATCGGGCACCCTCACCGATCACGTCGAGGGCCCATTGCACGTAGCCGACCGACATGATGGCCCCGAGCTCCACGGCGTCCGCCCAGATCCCACCGGCCCGCAGCATCCGCTCGTTGACCGCGCCGACGTACACCGGCAGATCGGGTCGGACCGTGGGGAAGTCCAGGTGGGCGTCGGGGCTTACGGTGAAGATCTCGCTCTCGATGCCCGGCTCGCCACGGAGCAGGGCTCGGATGATCCGGATGGCCTCCACGGTGGCGGTGAGCGGGCGGGCGGTACGGGGATCGGCCTCCCCCAGGTTCTTCAGGTTCCACAGGGCGGCGCCGATGCCCAATCGCAGCCGGCCGCCGGAAAGCTCGTCCAAGGTGGCCGCCTCCATGGCGATCACCGACGGATGGCGGTGGAAAGGGTTGACGATGCCGATGCCGATGCCGACGGTCTCGGTGACCCCGGCGATGGCGGCGGCCTGGGTGAAGGCACCGCGGTAGTGACCGTTCTCGTTGGTCCAGATCTCGGCGAACCCCAGAGACTCGGCCAACCGGGCCAGTTCGAGGGTTTCGGCGAGCGGCCGGTCGTCCTGCAGGGACACCGCCAGCCGGACCCGGGTGTCGGTGGGGGCGGTCCGGATGGGCTCGACGCCATTGGGCGTCGTATCGCTGGTCGGGGGGGTCATGCTTCTCGGGTGAGGCCGAGCCCGGTGGCCACCCGGTTGATGTAGCAGTAGTAGGCGGCGATGTTGTTCACGTCAAGGATCGCCAGGTCGTCCCACCCGGCCGTCCGCAGCGCCTCGATGTGGTCCTCGGTGACGGCCCCGGGCGTCTGGACGAGCACCCGGGTGTACACGAGGAGGGCGTCCACTTCGGCCACGCCGGACGACGCCGTGGCCGGGTCGGCCTTGATGGCGTCGGCCAGGTCGCCATGGCCTTCGGCCCCCAGTTTCTCGGTGTGGCCGACGGTGCAGAACCGGCAGTGGTTGAGGACCGAGGTGAGCAGGGCCACGGCCCGGCGGGCCCAGCTCGGCACGGCCGACGGGGCGGCGTCGACGACCTCGTAAAGCCGAAGCCGGGTGGCCACCAGGTCCGGGTAGAGGCTGCCGACCTGGGTCAGCTCGGTCACGTGTCCCAGCTTCTGGCGCTGGGTCTCGTAGGCCCCGGCCAGGGTGCCGGTGGCCTCGTCCGGCGAGACGGTGGCGATCCAGGCACCGCCGTCGCTGTCGTCGCGCCGCTCGGGCGCCTCGGTGGTGGACATCGCGGTCAGGCCGGGACGGTGTCGAACGCCGGGAAGTCGTCGGCCACCTCGCTGAGCAGGCCCAACCCGTTGGCGACCCGGTTCGTGTAGTTGAGGTGGGCCACCTGGTTGTTGACGTCGACGATCTCGTGGTCGCCCAGGCCGGCCCGGCGGAGGTCCTCGATGTCCTCGACCGTCACCGCCCCGGGGTCCCTCGTCAGTTTCTCGGCATAGCGAGCCACCGCCGCCTCCTCGGGCGGCAGCCCGTCGTACCGGAAGGACTCGACGGCGTCGAGCAACGCGCCGTCGATCCCGAGCTGGCGCAGCTTGATCCTCGAGCGCGAGGTGCAGTGCGGCGTCCGGTTGACGGCGGAGGTGACATGACTGGCCAGGTTCTTCTGGCGGTCGGTCAGCGTCGACGACGTGTTCTCGGTGGCCTTGTACAGGACCAGCCGGGCGTGGACGATCTCGGGCTCCAAGCTGCCGAGCTGGGTGAACTCGGTTGGCCGACCGAGCCGTTGCGCCTGCCACCCGTAGGCCTCGGCCAGGCGTCCGGTCGCCTCGTCGGGGGCGATGATCTCGATCCACGGCATGGGTGCTCCTCCGTCGTTTCCGTCCGTCGTCTCTAACCCGCGACCCGGTCCATGCCCCCCAGGCCAACAGCCGCCGGGCGTCATCATATCCTCCTATTACGATGTTGTCGATCAGATTTATGGAGTATCGTGGGCCGCCGTGACGGATCTGCGGACCTGGCTCGTCGACGATGTCGGCGACATGAAGGACCGGCTGTCCAATCAGGTGCTCACCCACGTGCCGCCGGATCGACGGCGGGAACGGGCCGCCGGGGGCAACTCGATCGTCTGGAACCTGTTCCATGCGGCCCGGCACGCCGGCCTGGCGCTGTGGGTGCTGCGGGGTAGGCCGTTCGAGCCGGGCCTCTCACTGGACCTGTCCGATTGGGTAGCCACCATCGGCGGCGGTGGGCTCGAGGAGGCGGAGCAGCCCTGGTCCGAAGAGCTCGACCCCGTCCTGGTCGCCACCCTCCTCGGGCGGACCTTGGACGAGACCGGCCGATACCTGGCGGAGGCCCCGCTGGACCAGCTGGACGTGGTGCCCGACGTGGCCACCTCGTTGGGCCTGGCCGGGATAGACGTCGATCGGTTCGGCTGGTTGTGGAAGCTCTGGCAGGACCAGCCGGCGTCGTTCTTCGTCCGCTGGCCCCTCCTCGGCCATGTCGGCAACCACTTGGGCGAGATGATCGCCACCCGGAACCAGCTCGGGCT
>CAYVPF010000002.1:0-10068 GCA_964453355.1 uncultured Acidimicrobiaceae bacterium
CCCAGGTACGGGCACCCGCCGCGGTCCGGCAGGCGACGATGCCCTGGTCCGGCCGGCCGTGACGGTCGTAGGTGACCGTGTACGTCTCGACGGTCACCGGCCCGGTGGCCCGATCGTCCACCGGGCACCGCGGCAGGGCGTTCACCTCGGCCTGTGGCGTCGCCCACCGGAACCCGTCCCGGCCACCGTGGACCGGAGGACGGGAGGCGTAGAGGCCGACGGCGTGCTTGGTGGCGTACCAGCCCAGGCCCGTCACAAGCCCCACAGCCCCGGGCTGGCGCCGGAGCAGCTGCACCATGGTGGCGATGCCGTGGGCGGTGTAGTTGTTGCCGGGACCGCCGCCGAAGGTGAGGCCGCCGGTCACCGTCAGCGGCCGGCCCGGATCGTCGACGGCCAGGCCGAGCTCGGCGGCAGCCATCTGGACGACCACCGGGAAGCAGGAGTACAGGTCCACCCGGTCCACCTCGTCCACCCCCACCCCGGCCAGCGCCAGGGCTTGGCCGCCGGCCAGCCGGATGGCCGGTGACCGGTGCAGCTGCGGCCGTTCGGACAGGTACCAGTGGTCCTCGGCGTCGGCCCCCGACAGCGGGAACACCCACCGGTCCTCGGGCACCCCGGCCGACCGGGCGGCGGCCACCGAGCAGCACAGGTACGCCGCCGCCTGGTCCACCCCCAGGTTGGCGGTACACAGCTTCGGGTACGGAAAGGCGATCATCCGGTTGGCCGGACCGGTTCCCATGATCTGCTCCGGGGTCATCGCCCGCGGCAGCCAGGCGTACGGGTTGGCCGCCGCCACCTCCGAGAACCCGGACCACAGCCGGCCGATGGCTGCCCGGTGCTCTTCCACTGACCATCCCCGGGCGGCCCGCAAGGCGTTCTCCAGCAGCGGGTACGCCTGGATCGGCAGCGCCACCCCGGCCGCCAGCTCGGCGTCGGTGACCGCGCCCCGGTCGTGGCCGAACGGCACCGGCGCCGGGGTGGTCTCGGGATCCTGGCCGGCCCAGGCCAGCCGGACCGGTGGGTCCTGCCGGCGGGCCGCCGCCCGGGTGTGCAGGGCCTCGGCCCCGGTGACCACGGCCACGTCCAGCTCCCCGCGGCCGATGGCTTGGGCCGCCCGGTGGAGCAGGGCCTGAGGGGTGTTGCCGCCGGTGCTGCTCAGCACCACTTCGGCCGGCTCGATGCCGAGGGCGTCGGCTACCAGCAGCCCAGGGTTCGGCGGCTGCCAGCCGAACGACGCCACGACCGCCAGGCTGCCGGCCCGGTCGAGCAGCCACCGGCCGGCCGGCGCCGGACCGCCAGGCGCCGCCCCGTCGCAGTCCTCGGCTGCGGCCGCCACCGCCCCCACCATCAGGTCCAGCGGTTGGGGCCGCCGGTCGGCGGACACCGCCGGGTCCGGCCGGTTGGTGACCTGCCCCACCCCGACCACCACCGGAGTCCGGGGGTCGAGCGAAGTCCCGCCGCCGTTCATCCCGGCGACGTTACCGCCGTATATTGCAGTGAGAGGACCCTGCGCCGGATGGCCAGGGCACGGCGATCGGGGGGTCGGGAGGGTCAGATGGCGGGACCGAGGGTGGCGACGGGACCCCACCGCCCCGTCGACCGGACCCCCGAGCGAGCACCCGGCTCGATCCGCCGCACCACCCACCTCGACGCCTGGCGGTCGACCGGCGCCGACCGCACCATCTTTCTGACCGGTCGTGGGCGCGACCTGCTGACCGTCGGACCCGGCCCTCTCGCGGCCTCGGCCATCCCGGCCGGTGCCGGCCACGGCGACCGGCCAGTGGTGGTGGCCGACGAAACGGTGGCCGTCGAGGTCGACGAGAAGCAGCGGGCCGTCCTGGTGCTGGAGGCGGCGATACCCGACGACGTGGTCGGTGCCCTCCGGGGTCAGTCGCTGCGCGGTGCCTTCCGCCACGCCCTGGCCGGTGCCGGCCTGGCTGGTGCCAACCTGGTCTACGCCCTCTTGGACGAGCTCCCGGCGGTGTCCATGGTGTGGGGGTACCACCTGTTGCGCCTGGCCGGCACCGACGGGCCGACGCCCCACGTGGACATCGGGTCGATGGCCGGCGTCTGTGCCGGGTGGGCGGTGGGATCATCGATGCTGCAGGCCGCAGAGCGCGACGGCCGGGCCCCGATCATCCTCGGACCGCCGGCCCCGGAGCTGGCCCCGAAGCTGGCCGATGGCGGCGACCCGTGGGGTTGGCACGACCTACCGCCCCGCCGGCCGGGCACGATCCGACGGCGGCGGCGCACGGACGTCGGACCGCCGGAGGCCGGACGGCGGGCGGTGGACGCCATGTTCCGGGACACCTACACCGAGCCGGACGGCTCCGAGACGGTCGTCCACGAGTACGCCGTCCGGGCCACCATCGACGGGGACCGGCTGGTGGCGGTGGACGCCGACCCCCGGGTGCTGCCCGCCTGGGAGTGCCCGTCGGCCGCCCCGAGCGCCGGCGACATGGCGGGGGCCACCCTCGCCGACCTCCGCGTCCAGGTCCGCCGGGACCTGCGGGGTGCCGGGACGTGCACGCACCTGAACGACCTGCTCCGCACCTTCGCCGACCTGCCCGACCTGGTGGCGGCCGCCGGATGAGGCCCTCCTCAGATCTCGGAGGGCACGGCGGCCGGCTGACCGGCCTCGACCCGGGCCAAGAAGGCGTCGATCATGCCGTTGACCTGGTCGGCCACCAAGAGGTTGTGGAAGTGGCCGGCGCCGACGGTGCGGCCCAGGTGCCAGTCGGGACGGGCCCGGTGCACCTCGGCGAGGTCCACCCAGGGCCGGGCGGCGGCGATGTACAGGGTCGGCGCCCGGACCGCCGCCACGGCGGCCGGCACGTCGAAATCGAGCAGGCTCCGGCCCATGGCCGTGAACACCGGCACCGGGCAGGACGCCATCACGTCGGTCACCCGGGCCGCCGCCGCCGGGTCGTCGCCGGGGTCGAACAGCCGGTCGGCCGCGAACGCCCGGAGGGTCGCCTCGAAGCTGGACTCGTCCAGGGCGTCGTAGAAGGCGGCCAACCCTTCCCGGCCGGCCTGGTCGAACCCGAACGTCGAGTCCAGCATGACGAGGGCCCCGACGCGGTCCGGATGCCGGGCGGCCAGGGCCAGGGCGATGGTGCCGCCGAGGCTGTGGCCGACGACCACCGGGCGGTCCAGCCCCAGGGCCTCGACGAGGGCCGCGGCGTCGTCGGCCAGGGCGGCGGGGCCGTAGTCGGCGTCCAGGGGCTTGTCGCTGGCGCCGTGGCCCCGGTGGTCGTAGGCCACGGTGCGCCGGGTCCGGGCGAAGTGGTCCAGCTGGCCGACCATCGTGTGCCGGTCGCAGGCCATCCCGTGCACCAACAGCACCGGCGGGTCGCCGTCCCCCCTTTCGTCGTAGACCAACGTGGTCCCGTTGCGGTCGATGGTGGCCATGGCCAACGGTACGGGATCCGGACCCGAGCCGGTGCACAAGGAGGATCGTGGTGAGCCCATCGGAGCCGGACGAGTTGGAGGCCCTCCGCCGGACGGTCGAGGACCTGTCCGGGCGACTGCGAGCCGTCGAGGACCTGCTGGCCGTCCAGCAGACCATCGCCCGCTACGGGCCGGCCGTCGACGCCGGCGAAGCCGACGTGGTGGCCGGACTGTGGGCGGAGGACGGCCGCTACGACGCCGGCGTCGGCACGTGGACCGGCCGCGACGCCATTGCCGGGATGGTGCGCGGTCCGCAGCACCAGGGGTTCATCAACGGGGGCGCCGGCCACGTGGTGAGCAGCCCCCACATCGTCGTCGACGGGGACCGGGCCGTGGCCCTGTGCCACGCCCAGCTGCTCCTCCGCGACGACGAGGCCGACGGCTTCCGTGTGTGGCGGCTGACCGCCAACCGGTGGGAGCTGGCCCGGACCCCGGAGGGGTGGCGGGTGGCCGACCGCGTCAACCGGCAGCTGGACGGTGACGCCGCGGCCCGGCAGCTGTTCGGGGATGCCCTGGCCGGTCCCACCGAGGGCGCCCGATGACCGACCACGACACCGACCACGACACCGACCACGACGTCGACGAGGTGGCCGCCGCCGTCCTGGCGGACGGCTACGCGGTGATCCCGGGGGTGCTGGACGCCGACGAGGTGGCGGCGAAACGGCGGTCCCTGCAGCCGTGGCTCGACGGCACCGAATTCGGCACCAACTCCTTCCTCGGCCACCAGACCCGGCGGGTGTTCTCGATCCTGGCCAAAGTCAGGACGTTCGACGACGCCCTGCTGAACCCCATAGTCCTCGGGGTGGCCGACCGGGTGCTGGGCCACCACCAGATGTCCGTGTCGACGGCCATCGAGATCCACCCGGGGGAATCGGCGCAGACGTTCCATGCCGACGACGGCGTGTACCCGCTCCCCACCTCGCTGGGGCCGCTGGTCCTCAACTCCATGTGGGCGCTCGACGACTTCACCGAGGCCAACGGGGCCACCCGGGTGGTGCCCCGCAGCCACCACCGGTCGGAGAAGCGGCTGGAGGCGGCCGACGACGTGGTGGTGGCCGAGATGCCGGCCGGCTCGGTGCTGCTGTACCTCGGCAGCCTGCTCCACGGTGGCGGGGCCAACACTTCCGACCGCCCCCGCCTCGGGGTGGTCCTCGAGTACTCGGTCAGCTGGCTGCGGCCGCAGGAGAACCTGGGCCTGACCTACCCGCCGGACCTCGTCCGGGGGCTGCCCGAACGGTTGCAGGAGCTGCTGGGCTACAACCTGTACCCGCCGTTCCTGGGCTACGTCGACGGCAAGGACCCGAGGGCGCTGCTGGCGCCCCCACAAACCAATGGGAGGGATGGCGATGGTGACGCTTGAGGGCAAGGCGATCGTGGTGACGGGGGGCGGCCGCGGGCTGGGCCGGGCCTACTCGCTGGCGGCCGCCGCCGTGGGGGCGGCAGTAGTGGTCAACGACATCGACGCCGAACCGGCCGAGGCGGTGGCGGCCGAGATCGTCGCCGCCGGCGGCCGGGCGGTGGCTCAGCCGGGCGACGTGGCGCAGTCGAAGGAGGCGGCAGCCGCGGTGGACCGCTGCGTGGACGAGTTCGGGGCGATCGACGGCCTGGTCAACAACGCCGGCTTCGGCATGATCGACGCCTTCCCTCCCGGCGAGGAGGACGAGGAGCACCTCCGTCGGGTGTTCGAGGTCAACGTCTTCGGCACCGCCTTCTGCGGGTCCCAGGCCATCAGGCACATGGTGCGGCAGGGCCGCGGGTCCATCGTCAACGTCGCCTCGGGGGCGATCGCCGGCAGCCAGCAGCTCGCCTCGTACTCCGCCAGCAAGGCGGCGGCGGCCTCGATGGCCATGTCGTGGGCCCTCGACCTGCAGGGGTCCGGAGTCCGGATCAACGCCCTCACCCCGATGTCGATCACCCGCCACTGGAACTGGGACCTCATCTCGGACCGGGCGGCGCTGCCACCGGCGGAGCGGCTCACCCCGGAAGCCAATGCCGGGGTGGTGGTCTTCTTGCTGTCCGACCAGGCCGCGGCGGTCCACGGCCAGATCGTCAGCATCCGTGGCGGCAAGCTGGCCCTGGTTACCCACCCGGCCGCGGTCGAGCCGGTGCTGGACAGCACATTCTGGACCGCCGACGACGTCGCCGTGGCCTTCGACGAGACCCTGGCCGACCGGCAGCTGCCGTTGGGGATGGGCCGGGTCCGCCTCGAACAGGTCGATTGACCGGCCGGGCCGGTCGCCCCTCCGGGCCGGTCGCCTTTCCGGGGCGGTCGGGCCGTATGTTTCTTTTCCTCACTGGCGCGGAAAAGTGAGCGCATCCGCTCCAAAAGCGGCGCCAGTGACCTCGGTGCAGAACAGGATGGTCGGCCGCCCGGAGGACCAGTGCGCCGCCGGCGGGGTCAGAGCTTGTAGCCGCCGTCCACGCACAGCTCCTGCCCGGTGATCCCGGTGCCGTCCGGCGACACCAGCAGGCGGAGCATGCCGCCGAGCTCGCCCGGATCAAGGATCCGGCCCTCGGCGCTCTGGCCCTCAGCCCAGCGCCGGGCGGCGGCGGCGTCCAGGCCGCCGTTGCGGCGGCCGACCGCCGCCCAGTCGTTGTGGCCCGTCTGCGTCCACCCCGGACTGAGGCAGTTGACCGTGATGCCGTCGGCGCCCGTCGCCGCGGCCAGTGACCGGGTCAGCCCCACCACGCCGTGCTTGGCCGCCACGTACCCAACCGACCCGCCGGCCCGGTGGGCCGACCCCGAGCCGACCAGGATGATCCGGCCGTAGCCCCGGGACCGCATCGGGCCCAGCGCGGCCCGGACCGTCCACCACTGCGACACCAGGTTCAACGTGATCAGGTCCTCGAACACCTCGTCGGGGCAGCCGTACGGGTCTCCGTCGGCCTCGCCGGCCAGGGCCCGGCCGCCGACGTTGCCGACCAGGACGTCCACCCGACCGAAGGCGGCCACGGCCTCCTCCACCGGCGCCTTGGCCCCCGCCCGGTCCAGGGCGTCGGCGACCACCAGCCGGCTGCCCGGGCCGGCGCCCGCCACCCCGGCGTCGGCCAGCACCTCCTCCAGGTCCGACCGGGTCCGCGACGAGACCACCACCGTGGCCCCCTCCGCGGCCAGCCGCAGGGTCAGCGCCCGCCCGATGCCGCGCCCGGCGCCGGTCACCACCGCCACCTGGCCGTCCAGCAGCCCCTCGGCCACCGTCAGGGCATCCCGGCCGAGATGCCCAGGCTCACCTCGTGGACGGTGCCGGTCATCACCCCGGGATCGGTGACCAGGTAGAGGATCGCCCGGGCGAACACCTCCGGCTCGGCCCACGGGATCCCCATCGGGTTGAGGCCGGCGAAACGGGGGCGGACGTCGTCGATCGTCGGGTTCTCGATGTCCGGGCAGAACAGCTTGTAGTTGGCCTCGTTGTGCACCATCGGCGTGTTCACCGACGTCGGGCACATCACGTTGCAGGTGATCCCTGTCCTGGCCACCTCCAGAGCCACCGACTTGGCCAACCCGATCACTCCGAACTTGGTCGCCGAGTAGTGGGCCAGGTTCATGTTGCCGTGCCGGCCGGTCATCGACGACACCACGACGATCCGCCCGAACTGCTGCGCCTTCATCGTCGGCAGGACGGCCCGGATGCACTTGAAGGTACCGGTCAGGTTGGTGTCCACCATGTCCGCCCACCCCTGGTCGGTGATCTGGTCGGCCGCCGTGGCGGTGCAGATCCCGGCGTTCGCCACCAGGATGTCGATCCGTCCGAACGCCTCCAGCGTCCGGTCGACCAGGGCGGTGACCTGGGCGGTGTCCCGGATGTCGGTCACCACGCCGACGCACCGGCCGCCGGCCTTCTCGACTAGTTGCACCGTCTCGTCCAGGTCCTCCCTGGTGGCCAAGGGGTAGGTCGCCGAGTCGATCTGGGCGGCGATGTCCGCGACGACCACCGCCGCCCCTTCGGCGGCCAGCGCCAGGGCATCCGCCCGACCCTGCCCCCGTCCGCCGCCGGTCACGATCGCCACCTTGCCGTCCAGCTGTCCCATCAGTTGCCTTCTCCGTTCCCCCCGCTGCTCGTCCTTCTGCCGGGGCCACACTAGGGGGCCGGGAAGCGCCGGCTACCGGAGGCGGACCCGCATCGGGTCGATCAGGCCCTTGCCGTCGGGGATCGGGTAGTTCTGGGCCTGCTCCAGGTGGGCGGCGGCCAGGTCCCGGACCTTTTCGCTCTCCCCGTCGCTGATCAGTTCGATGATCCGCTCGTGCATGTCGAAGGCGGCGCGCCGCTCCTCCACCGGGACCGCGGCCGGGTCCCGGATGCGGTCCGCCCACCCCTTCTCGTGGCTGGACCAGATGGTCTCGAAGGTCCCGACCATGACGATGAGCGACTCGTTGCCGCAGGACTGGACCATGGTCTCGTGGAACTCCCGGGACACGGTGGTGGCGAACAGCAGGTCGCCGAGGTCGCCCCGGGACCGCTTGTGCACCCGACGGAGCCGGGGCACCACCGTCCGCTGCCGGTCGCGGCGTTCGGCGCACAGGGCGGCGCACATCGGCTCGCATTCGCGTAGCGCCCGGGCCACGTCGGTGATCTTGGTCGCCTTCGTCGCCAGGACCATGGCCATGGTGTAGGCGACGTTGTTGGCCGTGGGCCGGTGGACCACCGCCCCGCCGACGTTGCCCCGCCGTACCGTGATGAGCCCCTCGGCCTCCAGGATCCGCATGGCCTCGCGGAACGACGGCTTGCTGGCCCCGTACACGTCGCGGAGATCGCTCTCCTTCGGGAGCAGCTGCCCATCCTGCAGTTCGCCACTCAGGATCAGGTGACGGATCCGGTCGGCCACCAGCTCGGCGACGCGAGGGAACCGGAGATCACGGCCCTCGAAACGGCCGGCCGCAAGCTGGTCCGGGCGGTCGGCGCTGGTCGGCATGGCTACCGAAACTACCCGGTGGCCGCCTCCGGCGGGAAAACCGGAGCACCCCGGCGACCGGCGCCGGCGGGGTCACCCGACCAGCGCGAACCGCGGCACCGTCCGCGCCTCCGGACCCGGTTGCCACACCACCTCGACCGCCGCCCCCACGCCCACCGCGGCCGGGTCGCCGACGATGTTGGTGAGCAGCCGGCCCCCCTCGTCCAGCTCGACCAGGGCCACCACGTACGGCGGTTCCAGCCCCGGGGCCTCCGTCCAGGTCCGGTGCTCGATCCCGAAGGCGTAGACCGTCCCCCGCCCCGACAGGTCCCGCCACTCGGCCACCGGCTCGTGGCAGCGGTTGCACAGCTCCCTCGGGTACAGCACCGGTCGCCGGCACCGGTCGCACCACGGCGCCGACAGCACGTGGCGGCCGGCGGCCTCCCAGAACCGGGCCATCGGCTCGAACGGCGGCGGATCCCACGGGGCCGTCATGTCCGCTCCGATCCGAGCACCACCGTGCCGAACGCCGACAGCACCGCCCCACAGCCGTGGGCCACCACGATCTCGGCCCCCGGCACCTGCCGGTCCCCCGCCGTCCCGCTCACCTGGCGGGCCGCCTCGGTCAGGAGGAACATCCCGTACATCCCCGGGTGCGTGTACGACAGGCCACCGCCGTTGGTGTTGACCGGCAACGACCCCCCCGGCCCGAGCTTGCCGTCCTCCACGAACGGTCCCCCCTCCCCCTTCGCACAGAACCCCAGGTCCTCCAGGTGGAGGAGGACGGTGATGGTGAAGCTGTCGTACAGCATGGCGGCGTCGACGTCGGCCGGTCCGATGCCGGCCATGGCGAACGCCTCGGCGGCCGACTCCCGGCCGGCCGTGGTGGTGAGGTCCGGCATCTCCGACACCATCAGGCCGTGGGAGTGCCGGGTGGCCGCGCCCAGGACCCAGGCCGGGCGGTGCCGCAGGTCGGTGGCCCGCGCCGCCGACGTCATCACCACCGCCCCGGCCCCGTCGGTGACCAGGCAGCAGTCCAGCCGGTGGAGCGGCGCCACCTCGAGCGGCGAGCCCACCACGTCGGCCACGGTGATCGGGTCCTGCAGCTTGGCGTCGGGGTTGCGGGCCGCCCACTGCCGGGTGGACACGGCGATCTGGGCCAGCTGCTCGGACGTGGTCCCGTACAGGGCCATGTGGCGGCTGGCCGCCATGGCGTACGGGCCCAGCGGTTGGCGCAGCCCGTACGGGCCCTCCCACTCGGTGATGGGGGTGTCCCGCTGCAGCCAGTACGGCGTTTCCGCCCACGCCCCCCGCCGGCGGTCCCCCCGCGGGGTCTCCCCGTAGACGATCAGCACCACCTCGGCCAGGCCGGTGGCGATGGCCGCCGCCGCGTGCTGCACCAGCACCTCGAAGCTGGACCCCCCCGTCATGGTGGTGTCGGTCCACCGCGGGTTGATACCCAGGTGCTCGCCCAGCTCACTCGACGCCATCAGCGTCCCGGTGGCCGCCAGCCCGTCGACGTCGGCGAAGGTCAGCCCGGAGTCCTCCAGGGCGGCCCGGGCCACCGCCGAGTGCAGCGGCCGGCCCCACAGGTCGAGGACCCCCGACGACGACACGATGTCGGCCTGGCCGACGATGGCGCTGGCTCCGCGCAGGATATGGCTTTGGCTCATGGTGCGCCCGGTGCGCCCGGTGCGCCCGGTGCGGCCGCCAACAGGGCGACCTCCT
>CAYVPF010000002.1:10168-40666 GCA_964453355.1 uncultured Acidimicrobiaceae bacterium
GGTGCGCCCGGTGCGCCCGGTGCGCCCGGTGCGGCCGCCAACAGGGCGACCTCCTGGTCACGAACGGCGCTCCGCCGGACCTTGCCGGCGTCGTCACGCAGCGAGTCGTCGACGAACCGGAACGAACGGGGCAGCTTGGAGTGGGCCAGCCGATCGGCCAGGAAGGCCCTCAGCTCGTCCACGTCGACGTCAGAGGTGGCCTGGACGACGGCGTGCACCCGCTGGCCCATGTCCTCGTCGGGCAGGCCGACGACGGCGCACGTCTCGATGTCCGGGTGCTCCATCAAGGCCGCCTCCACCTCGGCCGGGTAGATGTTGGCCCCCCCGGACAGGATCAGGTCGGTCCGCCGGTCACTGATGTACAGGTAGCCGTCTTCGTCGAACCAGCCGAGGTCGCCCACGGATTCCCAGCCGTCCCGCTCCACCGCCTCGCCACCGATGTACCGGTAGGCGGGTGGTGCCCCCTCGGGTCGGCGCATGAAGATCTCGCCCACCTCGCCGGCGGGCAGCTCCTGGCCGTCGGGGTCGAGGATCCGTATCGACCCCATGACGGTCCGTCCCACCGACCCCCGATGGGACAGCCACTCCTGCCCGCTGATCACCGTCCCCGCCGTGCCCTCCGTGCTGCCGTACAGCTCCATGACCTTCTCGGGCCCGACCAGGTCGATCCAGGCTTCCTTCACCCATGGCGGGCACGGGGCGGCCAGGTGCCAGATCGTCTCCAGGGAGCTCAGGTCGTACCGACCGGGCTGCTCTTCGAGAACGCGCAGGATCCGGAGCATCATCGTCGGCACGAACAGCGCCCAGTCGACCCGATGGGCCTCGATGGCCTCCAGCGCGGCCACCGGATCGAACCGTTCCAGCACGACCAGGTGGCACCCGATGAAGGCGCCCCACATCGAATAGGTGAACGGCGAGTTGTGGTACAGCGGTCCCGCCACCAGCTGGACGCCGTTGTCCTTCAGCCGGAACGCCCTGGCCCGGTCGGCCGGGTCCGGCGCACCGTCCGCCCCGTCCAAGATGAGCTTCGGCCGTCCGGTGCTGCCGCCGGAGGCCAACGCCTTCCAGGTGGGTGACACCCGCACCGGTTCGAGTGGGGCGTCGCTGATCGACGGATCGGGTTCGAAACCGATCGGCACCTGCGGCCGGCCCCCATAGGTGCTGTCGCCATGGATGCCGTCGCCGTGGATGCCATCGGGAGCCCCGACCACCAAGGCCGCGTCCGCCAGCTCGATGAGGGCCGCCCGTTCGTGGGCGGGCAGCCGATGGGACACCGGCTGCGGCGTCGCCCCGAGCTTCCAGATCGCAAAGGCCGCGGCATAGAACTCGATGCCGTTCGGCAAGGCGATGGTCACCATGTCGCCCTGCATGACCCCGAGCGCCTCGTAGGCTCGGGCCAGGCGGTTCGAACGGGTGGACAGTTCCATCCGGGTCACCGTCGTCCCGGCACAGGTCACCAAGGGATGGGCCGGGTCAGCCGCCGCCAAGTCGTCAAGAATGCGAGCGATCGGTTTCCCCATACTGCCAACCCCCTGCCAGGAAACCCCGGGCCTCGCCGCTCAGTGGCCTTGGATACGTACCAGACCGGAAGGATATACTACAGTGATTATGTATTCAAATGACCGTGGCCGGTCGCCGTCATTCATCGCGTCCATGACCATCGCCGTTCAGCGCCGGCTGGTGTCACGGTGACGGAGCTGCTCATCGGCAACATCCTGGCGGACGCCGCCCTCCTGCGCCCCGACGCCACGGCGATGACCCTGGGTGACCGGAGCCTGACGTTCGCCGAGATCGACGGACGATGCAATCGAACCGCCCGGGCGCTGGCCGACCTGGGCGTCGACGAGGGCGCCGTCGTCGCCTGGTGGTCGCACACCTCGCTCCGCGCCCCCGACCTCTTCTTCGCCTGTGCCCGGCTCGGCGCCCCGTGCGCGCCGCTCAACCCCGACCTCCCCGAAGCCGACGTCGGCGGGATCCTCGACTACCTCCGACCACGGCTCTTCGTCGTCGACGCCGCCCACCTCGAGGCGGGTCGCCGGGCCGCCGACAGCCGGGGGATCCCCGTCGCCGTCGCCGGGCTGGCCGACGACCCGGCTCCCGGCACGGCCTTCGGTGCGGGCTCCGGTGCGGCAGCCGATGGCACCACGGCCGGCGAGCGGCCCACCACTCCCCTGCCTGCCGTGGTGGATCTCGATGCCCTGACCGAGCTCGCCGGGTCGGGACCGCTCGACGCGCCGCCGGCGCTGGACGACTGCCAGCCGCACGTCATCTACCTCACCAGTGGCACCACCGGGCGGCCGAAGGGCGTGGTCGTCAGCCACCGAGCCAGTTGGCTGCGTTCGTCGGCCGCCGGCGGCACCTTCGGGACCCCCTGGCCGTACGACAGCGGCATGGTCACCTGCTTTCCCCTCTTCCACTACTCCGGTTGGCACTACGTCATGGAAGCGTGGCAGAACCGCGTGCCGGTCCATCAGCCCCAACGGGCCTCCGCCGAAGAGATGATCGCCGTCGTCGAGCGGTGGCGGCCGGCCGGGCTGTACTGCATTCCCGCCGTATGGGAGCGCATCCTGGCGCCGGAGCACCAGGCGGCCGACCTCAGCTCGCTCAGACGGGCCGACACGGGAACGTCGCCGACCTCCACCGACCTCATCGGCCGCATCCGCCGTCGCCTTCCCGGCGTCGCCGTCGGTGTCATGTACGGGTCAACCGAAGCCGGCCACACCACGACGCTGGCCGACTGGGACGTGACACGCAAGCCCGGCAGCGTCGGCCGGGCCGCGCCGCCGTCGCTCGTCCGGGTGGACGAGCGGGGCGAGATCCTGGTGGGTGGCCCGACCTTGATGAACGGCTACCTCGATCTCCCCGAGCAGACGGCCGAGGCCCTGGCCGGGGGCTGGTACCACACCGGTGACCTCGGCTCCTTCGACGACGAAGGGTTCCTCACCATCACCGGCCGCAGCCGGGACATCATCCGCACCGGCGGCGAGTCCGTGGCCCCGAGCCACGTCGAGTCCGTCCTGCGGGACCATCCGGCCATCGCCGACCTGGCCGTGGTCGGCCTCCCCGACGACCGGTTCGGGGAGATCATCTGTGTCGTCCTGGTCCTCGATGTTGATGCCGACGGTGGCCCCCACGATCCGCCGACCGTCGAATCGCTCCGGGCCCACGTGGCCGACCGGCTGCCGTCGCACGCCCATCCACGGCAGGTGGCCATCGTGTCGTCGCTGCCCCGCACCGGCGCTACCGGCCAGGTCCAGCGAGCCCGGGTCCGGGAGGCGCTGCTCCAGGGAGAACTTTCGGCGCCCGAGTGAGCAGGACCCGAGGCGTCCCCAGGGCCTGGAGTCAGGGCCGGGGAGGGCGGGCCCGGAAGACGTCGAAGACGAAGTCCGGGCACACCATCAGGCAGGCGCCACAGCCGGTGCAGCCTTCCGCCAGCTCCGGGTAGCGGTAGCCCAGGTCGTTGACGCCCTCCGACATGGAAAGCACGTGCGGCGGGCACGCCAGCACGCAGAGCTCGCAGCCCTTGCACCGGTCGACGTCGATCACCAGGGTCCCCCTGGACCGGGTGGTCGGGGTGGTCGTCATCCCTTCAGCTCCCCCAACGGGAAGGTCTCCTCCATCGTGGACTCGAGGTACGCCGGCCCCTCGGACGCCGGTACGAACCAGCCCGTCGGGCACATGGTGAGGATCTCCACCAGGCTGAAGCCGTCCCCGGCCATCTGGTGGTCGAGCGCCCGGCGGAGCATGCGCTTCGTCCGGGCCACCCCCGAGGCCGTGGCCACCGCCGTCCGCGCCACATACGCCGATCCGTCCAGCCGGGCCACCAGGTCGGCGATCGGTATCGGGTACCCGTGCTCGTCGGCCGACCGGCCGTCGAGGGTCGTCTTGGTCCGCTGGCCGATCACCGTGGTGGCCGTCATCTGCCCACCGGTGTCCCCGAAGACCCCGTTGTTGAGGAGCACGCACGTCACGTCCTCCCCCCGGGCGGCGGCGTGGAGGACTTCCCCGATACCTTCGTCGACCATGTCCCCGTCACCTTGCAGGGTGAACACGGCACATTCCGGCCGGACCCGCTTGATCCCGGTGGCACAGGCCGGCGCCCGGCCGTGGAGGCACTGCAGCACGTCCACGTCCATCACCTGGACCAGGCTGCCGTAGCAGCCGTGCCCCACGACACCGATGGCCCGGGTGGCCAGGCCGGCTTCCTGGATCACTTCGAGGAGGGCCCGGAGAGCTACCGGTTCGCCGCAGCCCGGGCACAGGGAATGGTCGGTCGTCTGCAACAGGTCCGGCCGCCGCTGCCCGATCGGCACCATCGGCGGTCCCGGTGGCGTGGTGGTGTCGATGGTGGCCATGCCGGCTTACCTCCCCATCTCTTGGTGGCTTGCGCCTGCACCGGAACCAGCGACGGGCCGGCCGATGGCGTCGAGGATCCGGTCCCGGATCACCGGGGCGTCGAGCAGGTCGCCGAAGCTCAGCCCGGATTTGTGGATGCTGACCCCCCCGATGAAGCGCACCGCCGAACGATCGGCGGCGTGGATCATCACGTCGTCGATCATCTGGCCGGCGTTCAGCTCGAACACCAGCACCCGCCGGGCCCCGGTGGTGGCGTCGGCGAGGGCCCGTCCGGGGAACGGCCAGAGGGTGATGGGCCGGAACCAGCCGATCGGCCACCCGTCCGCTCGCAGCTCCTCGACCACGTGCTCGACGAACAGCGCCCCACTGCCGAAGGCCACCACCACCGTCTCGGCGTCCTCGGTGTACCGGGACTCCGACCGGGCTTCGGTGGCGGCGATCTCGTCGAACTTGGCCGCCACGGCCCGCCACTGCCCGTCGGGTCCGGGACCGGGGTTCAGGGCCTTGCCCATCGCCCACGTCCACACCTGCCGCGACCGGCCGGTGCCCCCGGCCGTCCCGTCGAGCGCCCAGTCCTTGGGCGGCAGTGGCCCGAAGTCGATCGGCGCCACGTCCACACTGACCTGGGTCTGGGCGATCAGCGGATCGCCGTACAGCATGACCGGCGCCCGGTAGCGGTCGGCCAGGTGGAAGAGCAGCTGGGTCTGCTCCACCGCCTCGGTCACCGTCTTCGGGGCGTAGGTGATGGTCCGGTAGTCGCCCCACCCACCCCCGCGGGTGGCCTGGAAGTAGTCCTGCTGGTTCCGGGCCATGTTGAACAGGACCAGGGGGGTCTCGTTCATGGCGGCCTCGGCGATGGTCTCCTGCATCAGGGCCAGCCCCTGCCCACACGAACCAGTGGCCGCCCGGGCGCCGGCGGCCGAGGCCCCGAGGGCCATGTTGACGGCCTCGATCTCGCTCTCGGCGTTGATGCAGGTGCCCCCGGCCCCCGGCAGCTTCTTGGCCAGCTGCTCCAGCAGGGTGGTGAACGGCGAGATCGGGTAGCCGGCGAAGAACCGGCACCCGGCGGCGATGGCCGACTCGGCGATCGCCTCGTTCCCGGTCATCAGGGCCAGCGTCATCGGGCCACCGCCGCGCTCGACACCTGCTCGGCTACGCACTCGGCGCCGGCCCGCAGCGCCCGTTCGTTCATCTCCACGTGCTGCCGTCGGTAGCTCGGGACCAGCTGGCGCATCGCCGCGGCCAGGTCGTCGACGCCCACGATCCCGACCACCTCGGCATAGGCGGCCAGCAGGACGAACCCGGCGGCCTGGATGGAGCCCAGCGAAGCCGCCAGCTCGGTCGCCGGCACCGACACGACGCGTTGCGTACTCAGCCCGGGCGACGGGTCGGCGACGGACGAGTTCACCACCGCCAGGCCGTCAACCGCGAGCCGCTCGAACCCGCTCTGGTGCTTGTCGTGGGCAACGATGACCGCCGGGGTGGAGGGCAGGATAGGCAGGGCCTGCACTGCCCCCTCCGCCATCACGACCGTGGCCTGGGACGGACCGCCCCGCATCTCACCCCCGTACTCCGAGCTGAGCATGGCCTGGCGGCCGGTGCCGATGGCGGCGACGGCCAGGGTCTTGGCCATCAGCTGCACCCCCTGCCCTCCGATGCCGATCATCACCACTGCGGTCTCCACGGCCCACCTCCGTTTTGGATACATCGTAGCAGTTTTGGATACAAAGTGGCGGTGGGCTCAGACCTCCTCGCCGCTGCGATGGGCCATCAGGAACTCGGGAAGGGGGAGCTGCCCTGTGGTCCACGGGGCCGGGGGGTCGTCGGCCGGGATCACTCCCCGTTGCCGGAGGATCTCCGTCGCCGTGATCCCCATGAGGCGGGCGTTGGCGGTGGCGATCACCTCGGCGCGTGCACCGTCGCCGTCCCGGACCGCCTCGAATTCCTCTTCGAACATCGGTGCCACCTTGTCCATGAGCTGCGGCATGGCCAGTTGCGTGGCGAGCGGCACGAGGCCCCAGAAGGTACGGAGCAAGGCCTTCAGGTGGGGACCGGCCACCGAGAGGTTGACGATCCGCCGGAAGTTGCGGGCCTCCAACTCGAGCACGTCCGGATCGTCGGCCCGCTGGATCCTGGGCAGGGCCTCGGAGAGCGCGGCGATCGTCCATGGATTCCGTCGGTTCGCCACGTGCCGGCTGGCCCACCCGATCAACAGGGCATAGAGCTCGAACGCCTGGCGCACCGTTCCGGCGTCGAAGGGGGCGACGTGGGCACCACGGTGGAAGGTCACGACCACCAGCCCGTCCCGTTCCAGTTGCGCCAGAGCCTCTCGGACCGGGGCCCGGCTGACGCCGAGCTCTTTGCCGAAGGCCTCGATGTCGATCCGGTCGCCACCTTTCAGGCTTCCGTCGAAGAGCTTGGCAATCACATGGGCGGCCACGACATCTGCCGATTTTTGACCTGCCATCCGCTCCCTTTGTTGCTCAGCGCCCGTTGCCGCAGACCATCGACTATCGGCCTGGTCCGTCAGGCTATCTCCTACGTATGTGCCAAAAGATCGACCAAGGTGCTCACCGGCCGGCCCCGGCCGGCCCGGGGTAGGGGAAGCTCTCGCCGGTCACGAGGGACACGAACCGCGTGTCGGCCCAGCCGTCGCCGTAGGGGAACGACAGCGAGTCCTCGAAGCGGATGTGGTCGATCAGCCACTTGTCGTCCTGCCGGACGAAGTCGTTGTCGTACCAGGCCAGCTGCACCACCTGGACGGTCGGGTCCTCCTTCGTCAGCAGCTCGAAGGCATGCCACCGCCCTTTCGCCGTCTGGAGGTCGGCCGCCACCTCGACCACCGCATTCGTGATGAAGTGCGCCCCGAACGACATCGTGGCGGGAAGTGTGGTGAACAGCTTGCGGATGTCCTGGCGGCCGCGGGTCGGGGCCATGTCGACGGCCAGATTGCCACGCGGCTCCCAAATGGCGTCCTCCGTGAACAGCCCGGCGATCCGTTCCCCGTCGAGCTCGCGATCGACCAGGTACAGGTACTCGGCCATCACCGCCTCGATCTGCTCACGGGCTTCCAGCCGGCCCAGTCGGTGCTCCAACCCTGCGGTGTTGCTCATGTCATGTCTTCCTTGGTCGGCGGGTGGCTCAGGTTCCGGTCATACGGGCGACGAGCGGAGCCAACTTGGCCGCCGCCTCCGCATGGACGGTGTAATAGGAGATGCCCAGCCGCTCCCGCAGTCGGAGCAACTTGGCCGCGATCTCGTCCTCGCTGCCGATCAGGACGAATGGGGAGTCGGCGAGCTGATCGACGTCGACCGCCAGCGCGGCGGCGGCCGCGGCCAGTGCCGGCCCGGCCTGGTCCACGACCTCGCAGTACAGCACGTTGACGTGCAGCTCCAGGTCGTCGAAGCGGTCGCCGGCCGCCTGCCGGACCGCCTGCACCGCCGCGGTGGCCCAAGTCCCGGCGGCAGCACCCGAACGGATCGAGGTCCGGAGGTCACCTCGCCGGAGCGGCAGGTTGATGCCGACGATGTCCGCCTCTCGGGCCGCCAGCGCGAGCATCCGGGGGCCACCCCCACCGATCATCAGCTTCGGCGCACCGGCGAGCGGGACGGCGAGCGGCTCCACCTCCTCCACCGCGTAGTACCGGCCCGAGAACGAGAACGCCTCACCCCCGAGGTAGCGCTTGACGATCTCCACCGCCTCCGCCAGCCGCTCGATCCGGATGCCGGGCTCCTCGAAATCGATACCCAGTTGGCGGTAGTCGGCCGCGTTCCAGCCGGCCCCGAGGCCGAGCTCCAGGCGACCGCCCGAGAGGGCCTGGACGGTGGCGGCATCCTGGGCGAGCAGCAGGGGTGATCGGTAGTCGTTGCCGGCCACGGTGAGGCCGAGTTGCAGCCGATCGGTCCAGGCCGCGGCGGCGGCCAAGGCCGGGAGCGGTCCCATCATCGACAGGTGGTCACCGACGCACACCGTCGAATAGCCGAGGGCCTCGTACTGCATGACCGTTTCTCGCCAACCGGAGGCCGCCGTGCCAAAGAGGCCACTTGGCCCGACCCCGAAGCGGAAGGGCCGCCGGGCCGCCAGCTGGCCGTCGGAGTGGCGATGGGCCTGGAGGTCCCCAGCCAGTGGGCCCGAGGTCACCCCTCCGTCTCGGCCAGGGGGTCCACGGCCGGCGGGTCCCAGGCCACCGGCAGCGCCGCCGGTCCCCACATCATGAAGCTGTCGACCCTCCGACCGGGGCCGGCCAGGCGGAGGTTGGGCAGCCGGCGGCCCAAGACCTCCAGAGCGATCTTGGCCTCCCGCCGGGCGAGGGGGGCGCCTGGACAGAACGAGATACCGACCCCGAACGACGTGTGCTTCGCCTTCAGGTCACCCAGATCCCGGTCCAGGCGAAACGTTTCGGGGTCGTCCCAGACCCGCGGATCGCGGTTGGCCGACGCATAGAGGCCCTGGACCTTGGCCTCGTCGGGAATGGTGACGCCCTCGACGCACTGCTCCCCCCGGGCCGTCCGGAAGAGGCCTTGCACCGGCGGGTCGTAACGGAGCGCCTCTTCGATGGCCACGTCCCACAGCGACTCGTCAGCCACCACCTGCTCCCACAACCCGAGCTCCAAGAGCCGACGGACCATGCTGCCGATGAGGGAGGTCGTGGTTTCGTTGCCGCCGACCAACACCAGCAGGAGGAAGGGCAGCAACTCCTCGTCGGTGAACGGTCGGCCATCTCGTTCGGCCAGCATCACCGAGGTCAATATGTCGTCGGGCAACACCGAGCCGACGGGGTCCACCCCGTCATCGGCGGCGGCCAGGAGGGCCCGGCGGCGAGCCAGCTCCCCGGTGAAGAAGGCATCGATCTGGGCCCTGGCCCGCCCCTGGACCTCGGGGTCGGCCGCGTTCTGCCCCGCCATGAACTCGTCCGACCAGGCTTTGAATTCGTCGCCGCGTTCGGCGGGGACACCGAGCATCTCGGCGATCACGGTCACCGGCAGCGGCATGGCGAACTCGGCGATCAGGTCAGCTTCGCCACGTCCGGCGAACTCGTCGACCAGCCGCTCGGCGATGGCGCCGATGGCGTCCGCCATGGCCGGCACCTGGCGAGGGGGCATGGCCCGGGTGACCAGCCGGCGATAGACGGTGTGCTCGGGCGGATCCGACCGCAGGCCGCCCTCTTCGTGGTAGATCGGCCCCTGCCCCCATCGACCGGACCACCGGTCGAGGTTGCGGAAGAGGTCGATCACGTCCTCGTGGCGAGACAGCACATAGAAGCCGTCGCCGAAGTCCGGGTAGTGGGCCACCGGGCACGTCTCCCGCAGCTTGGCGTGCGCGCCGAACGGGTCGGCCAGCGTCTCTGGGGCCAGCGGGTCGTAGTCACCGATGGCCTCAGGGCCGGCAGCAGGATCAGTCGGGGAGGTCGTCACCGCAGAGCTCCTTTGATCGGTCGAAGTTGACCAGTCGAGTTTGATCAGTCGAGGGCCGCCGTCCGGCCGTACCGGCGAGGGCCGACTTCCACGGTCTTCCATTGTGGCCGGCTACGGGCAGAGCCGCTGCCGTTGTGGTCAAGACCACGACGGCAGCGGCTCCACTCGAAGGCTACGGAGAAGGCCAGATCACTTCTTACATGTGGGCTGGTACCCGGCGTACGCCTTGGTTGGCTTGTTGCTGGACGTGAACTGCTGCAGCACCAGACCGCAGAGCCCGTTGGCGGCGGCGTGCTTGGTGGGCGAGTAGCTCAGCGTGTAACCCGGCTGTCCGAAGGAGGCCGGCAGGGCGCTGATCTTCTGGATCGCCGCGTTGACCTTCTTCGATGTTGTCGCACCACCGGCCTTGGTGATGGCTGTCTTCATGACCTGAACGGCATCCCAGGCATCGGCGTCGAAGGCCGTCATCGGGTAGCTGGCCCCGTTGTGCGCATCGAGGAACGTCTTCAGCTGCTTCGTGTACTTGTTGTTCGGGTTCAGCGAACCCATGGCGATCACGCCGTTGAGCGAACCCGGCGTCGCCAGCTTCCAGGTTGTCGGCTCGTTCACGATCGTGGCCAGCGAGTACCGGGGCTTTGTCGGCAGGAGCTGGTGCACGGTCTCCTGGGCCAGGATCTCGAAGCTGCCACCGAGGTCGGCGACGAGGATGGCGTCAGGGTTGCTGGCCTTCAGCCGGGCCACATTGGCCGTGACTGTCGACGTTGTACCCGGGGCCGTCTCGGTGTCGACGATCTTCACGCACTTCTCCAGCTGCGGGAAGAGGATGTTGTCGAGGCCGGCCGTCGTGGTCGAGTTGTCCCGGAGGACGCCGATGGTCTTGACCCCGGCCGCCTTCCAGGCGGCGCAGTAGACCGCGGCCCAGTCCGACAGGGGGCTGGACAGCGTGTAGCTGTAGCTGTCGTCGGGCGCAAGGCTGAATGTCGGGTCGACTGTCGTCACCCCGATCGACGGGACGCCGAGCTTCTGGACCGTGGCTTTCGCCCCCGACACCACGCCGGTGTTGAACAGCAGGAACTTGGCGCCTTCGTTGACGAGCTGTTCGACCACCGCGGGCGACTTGGTGGGCTCACTCTCGTCGTTGCCGGTCACCAGCTTGATGGGGTGCCCCAGGATGCCCCCGGTCGAGTTGACCTGGTTGATCGCCAGCTGGAGCGTCTTGGCGGTGACGTCGGTGAAGGCGGCGCTGGAGCTGGTGCTGTCCCAGTCCTCGCCGACGATGATCGGACTCTTGGTGGCTTTGGCCGCCCCGGCGTCAGAGACGCCGACGGACACCGTGGCGACACCTATGACTGAAGCAAGACCGCACGCGAACACGCGCGCTGATTTAGAACGAAGGACCCTTGTAAACACCATTTCCCCCTCTTGCCGGCGCACCGGCCTGAGTAGCTGGATGTAGCTGTGACTGGAACTTCTCCGCCGTACTTTGGATACGTGTCGAAGATAAAGAATATAACAGAATCGTTTCGTATTCAAGTCAGTCGAAGGTTGTAACTCCTTTCGCTCGGGGGTCGGTCACTCGGGGATCCGTCCGGCGAGCGCGGCGTCAACCGCCTCGTCGCCCAGGCGGATCCGGGCGACCTTCTCCAACGACGGCGCCCGACGGAGCTCGTTCCCGCCCTCGATGGCCAAGCTCTGGCCGGTGACCCAGGCAGATTCCGGTCCGGCGAGGTAACGGACACCCGCCGCAATGTCTTCCGGCGTCCCGGTCCGACCCAGAGGCTTCTGCTCGATGAACGCCGCCACGAGCTCGGGGTCGGTGAACAGCATGGACACGTTGTTACTGTTCGTCCGGGTCAATCCCGGCCGGACGGCGTTGACGCGAATGCCGAGGGCGCCGAGCTCGTCGGCGGCCACCCGGACGAAAGCATCCAGCCCCGCCTTGCCGGCGCAGTACGACCCCATGAACGGCCAGGTCATCGTGGCGGCATCCGAAGAGATGCACACGATGGAACCACCCCCGGCCGCCGCCATGGCGGGGACGCATTGCTTGATCGCCGTGAACGCACCGACGACGTTGCGGCGGAGATCCTCGGCGAATTGGTCCTCGTCCATACACAGCAGCGGAGCGATCGTCCCCCCGCCCACGGTCGCCACACAGATGCCCAACCGGCCGGTCAGTGCCTCGGCGGCGGCGACCGCCTGGCGCATCACCCCCGGGTCGGTGGCGTCGCCAACCACGTACTCGGCAACTGCCTCACCACCGACGTCGTCCCGCACCTCTTGGACGGCTCGCCGCAGGGCCTCTTCCGTCCGCCCCACCAACAGGACCGCAGCCCCGTCCCGGGCGAGGGCCAGGGCGCAGGCGCTCCCGAGGCCCCCGGCCCCCCCGGTGACCAGAGCGGCCACGCCGGACAGTGGTGGCCCGGACAGTGGTGGCCCGGACAGTGGTGACACAGTCATCGTCCACTCCCCTCCTGGCCGGACTGTCGACCGAGGTACGGCTCGACCAACGCCCGATGGGCGGCCAGCGTCTCGGTCACCACCGATTCGTCGGCCGCCGGTACCCGCAGGATGTACCGCTCGACCCCGGCCGCCAGGCAGGCCTCGATGGACGAACGTTCAGCCGGTCCATCCTGGTACGACACCGGGACCGCCCCCTGCCCGCGTTCGGTGGCCAGGGCCTGCAGCCGGCCCGACCACTCGACCACCCCGGCCGCATCGAAGTGCCGGCCGCTGACCAACCACCCGGTCCCGTGATCCAGCACCCGCTGGAGCACCTTCGGCCCCTGTCCACCGAAGAGCACCGGCGGGTGCGGTCGTTGGACCGGCTTGGGCCACTGCCAGATCGGATCGAAGTCGACGAACATCCCGTGGAATTCGGCCTCGTCGTTCGTCCAGATGCTCTTCATCGCTTCGACCCGCTCGCAGAGGATGCCGACGCGGAACCGGGGGTCGACGCGATGGTTGGCGATCTCTTCGAGGTTCCAACCGGCGCCCACCCCGACCATCACCCGGCCCGACGAAAGGTGGTCCAGGCTGGAGATCTGCTTGGCCAGGACGATCGGGTCGTGATCGGGAACCACCAGGGTGCTCGTCCCCAGGCGGAGCGTCGTCGTCACCGAGGCCACCGCGGCCAGGCTGACGAGCGGATCGTGGAAGTGGAAGAACTCTCTCGGCAGCTCCCCACCGGACGGGTAGGCGCTCTTCCTCGACGTGGGGATGTGGGAGTGCTCACCGAGCCACAGCGACTCGAAGCCGTACTCCTCGGTCAGCACGCCGAGACGAACCGGGCTCACTGCGTAGTCCGCCGGAATCATCGTTATCCCAAAATGCATTTTCGCCCCTCCCGCCGGGGGACCACGGCCGGTCCGCCACCCCTGTCGACGACAGGGCCGGCGGACCGGTCACGCCAATGAAACAGTACCGTCATCCAATCGCCGCCGGACGTCGCGACGCAGCTCTCCCTTGGCCACCTTGGCCCCTGACGCCCTCGGCAGGTCCTCGACGATCACCAGGCCTTCGGGGAACCACTCCCGGGAGACTCCCCGGCTGTCGAGAAAGCTCGTCAAGTCCGACAGCGTGACCGCATGTTCCGGCCGAGGAACGACGTAGGCGCAGACCCGCTCGCCGAACACCTCGTCCGGCATCGCCACCACGGCGACGTGCGCGACCGCCGGGTGCTCGGCCAGCTCGGCCTCCACGGCCGGCGCACTGATGTTCTTGCCGCCCCGGATGATGATGTCCGACGTCCTCCCGACCACCTTCAGGTAGCCGTCACGGTCCACTTCGACGACGTCGCCCATGAGCATCCAGCCGTCATCCATGAACAGCTGCCGGTTGGCCTCGTCGTCGCCGTAATAGCCCAGGCACAGGGCCGGCCCCCGGCCGGCTGGGATCCCGGTGCGGACCGGACCGTCCACGTCGTGCCCGCCCTCGTCGACGACCCGCACCGCCATCTCGTCGATGACCTTGCCGGCCGTCCGCAGCCGGCGCTCCCTCGAATCCCTCACCGTCGACCGGCTGAAGGCCCCCGACTCATTGGAGCCGTAGATCTGCAGGACCTTCGCCCCCGTGTAGTCCTCGAACGCCGCCGCCCGCTCGTACGGGACCGCCTCGCCACCGGTGAACATCACCCGCAAGTTCCGAAGATCCACGTCACGCAGTTCGTCCGAGTTCAACATCATGATGAACTGCGTGCTCACGCACACCAAGACCGTCACCCGGTGTCGGGCCAACGCCCGCAAGGCCGCGACGGTCTGAAATCGCTCCATGACCACGGTGGGGGCGCCCAACAGGGCGGGCGAAAAATGCGCACTCCACAAGCCGAAGCCGAACGGCGCCGGTACCGCCCCGAAGAAGACGTCCCCCTCGACCAGCTCAGCCGAATCGGCCACCAGCCGATGGAAGTACATCCAGCGGTTCACGGAGTGCATCACGCATTTCGGCAGGCCCGTCGTCCCGGACGTGGAGTTGACCATGAACAGCTCATCGGGACCGACGGCCCGGCCGGCGAGCAATTGCCGGGCTTCGTCCGTCCCCAGGTCCTCGACCACCCTTCCGTCGAAGTGCACGTCGGTGCTCCCGCCATCCACCCACCGCGGGACGATCACGTGCCCCAGACCCGCGCCCCACGAGGCGACAACCGGACCTGCCGGCTTTCCTCGAACCGCCGCATGCGTCACGACGGCTCGCGCCCCGGTGTGCCGCAGCAGGTGCCGAATTTCCGCGTCCCCCGCCCTGGCCCCGATGCCCACGACGACCAGCCCGGCCTTCTCCGCGGCCAGGAACGCGACGTGGACAGCCATCCCGTCGGGCAGCACCACCCCGAGCCGGTCCCCCGCCTCCAGCCCTTGGGCCACCAGCAAGGCGGCCAGACGGGTCGAGGTGGCGTCGTACTCCGCCCACGTGACGACCGCGTCGTCTTGGCCGCCCCGGTCTCCTTGGGCACCGGCACCGGCACCGGCACCGGCACCGGCACCGGCACTCGAGCCGTCCGCGGCCGGGTTCACGACGACATACGCCACACCGTCAGGATTCGTGGCCGCATGCCCACGGACGACGTCGGCCAGCGTCGACGTTCCCCACCACCCCTGTTCGACGTACCGCTCTCGCTCACTCTCCAGAAACAACGCCATCGGGCCGCCGGTCACAGCAGGATATTGACGTTCTTCGTCCGTATGTACTCGGCAATGCCCTCGTACCCGCCTTCCTTTCCGTAGCCGCTCTGCTTGAAGCCCCCGAACGGGGCGACCGGCCCCGCCAGACCCGTCCCCCCGTTGACGCCGACGCTCCCGGCGTCGAGCTGGCCGGCCACCCGATGGGCTCGCGACACGTCCCGGGTGTGGACGTACGCCGCCAGCCCGTACCGGGTGTCGTTGGCCACGGCGACGGCTTCTGCTTCGTCGTCGAACGTCAACACCGTCAACACCGGTCCGAACACCTCTTGTTGGGCCAGCGAGCTGCCGTTGGACCCGACGGAGAACGCCGTCGGCTGCACGTAGAAGCCATCCAGGGAGAGCCGCTGCCCACCCGTCAACAGCTCCGTGCCGGCTTCTGACTTCGCCGTGTCGATCATCCCCATGATCCGGTCGACGGCCCGCTCGCTGATCACCGGCCCCATCCCGCTCGCCTCGGCGAACGGGTCCCCTACCGTCACGGCTTGCAGTTGGGCCACGATCCGACCGACCACTTCGTCGTAGACGGGCCGCTCGACGAGCAACCGGGTCGGCGCATTGCACACCTGGCCCTGCAGGCCACAGATGCCCATCGCCGCATCGGTGACCGCCCGGTCGAGATCGGCGTCGGCGAAGACGATGTTGGCCGACTTGCCGCCCAGCTCGAGGACCAGGGGCGTCAGCGTCGCCGCACAGGTCCGCTGGATCTCCTTGGCCGTCTCCGGGCCCCCGGTGAAGCTGATCTTGTCCACGCCCGGGTGCCGGGCCAGCGCCAATCCCGTATCGGGGCCACCGCTCAGGATGTTGACCACCCCGGGGGGGATCCCGACTTCCGTGCAGATCTCCCCGAAGATGTTCGACGTAAAGGGGGCCAGCTCCGGCGTCTTGATGACCAGCGTGCATCCCGCCGCCAACGCCGCCGCCGCCTTCATCCCGATCGAGCCGGGAGGGCCGTTCCAGGTCAAAAAGATCCCGATGACCCCGAACGGCTCGCTGACCGTGTAGTTGATGGCGCCGGGAAACGGCACGTACTCGCCCCGCAGCTTGTCGGCCCAGCCGGCGTAGTAGTCGAACCAGCTGGCCCCGAACTCCACGAACACCGGGGCATACCGGTTCAGCGTGCCGTTCTCCAACGTCGTCAGTAGCCCGATCTCGTCGGCCCGGGCCCGCATCCGCTCCGCCACGGCCAGCAACAATTGGGCCCGCCGCTGCGGCGCCACCGCCCGCCATCCCGGCAGGGCCTGGCGGGCCGCGGCCACGGCCTCGTCGACCTCCGCTTCACCGGCCACCACGATGTCCCGCTGCCGGTGGCCCGTGGCCGGGTTGACGTGCGGCATGGCACCGCCGCTGGCCTCTCGCCTCCAGTCGCCATCGATGAAGAGGCCGACCGGAAGGCGCTCGTCTTGCTCAGCGCCCGTCATGTGAACCGGATCAGCCCGCGCAGGTTCTTCCCCGCCTTCAGGTCGTCCCACCCGTCGTTGATCTGCTCGAGCGAGTACGTGCGGGTCACCAGCTCGTCCAGGAGCAGCGAACCTTGGCGGTACAGCTCGAAGATCCGGGGAAAGTCGGCAATGGCCCGGGCCTCACCGAAGATGTGCCCCACGAGCTGCTTGTTCATCATGGCGAGATCGAAAAGCGACAGCGTCGTCTTCTCGTCACCCATCGGCGACACCCCCGTCACGACCACCCGGCCGGACTTGGCCACCAAGCTCATGACCGGCGCGATCAGCTCGCCACGCACCACGCCGGTGCAGATGATCGCCTTGTCGGCCCCGACGCCACGCGTGAGCTCCTGCACCAGCGTGTAGGCCTCGTCGACGGAGGACACCGCGTACTGCGCACCGAAGATCGGTGCCTGCTCCCGCTTGAAGCTCTCCGGGTCGACGGCGATGATGCGGGCCGCCCCGGCGATCCGGGCACCCTGGACGGCGTTCATGCCCACACCCCCCGCCCCGACCACGACCACGGTGTCGCCGGGCTCGACGTCGGCGGCCCGTACCGCAGACCCCCAACCGGTCGTGACCCCGCAGCCGACCAGGGCCGCCAGGTGCAGCGGGATGTCGTCGTCGATCGGCACGGTCTGGATCTCGTTGGTCACGACCCAGCGCGAGAAGGCGCCCAACTGGCAGAAGTTGCCGATGTCCGTGTCACCGAGATGGTGCCGGAACGTGCCCTCCGGCGTGCTCCCGGCCAGCGCCCAGGCGCCCCGGTCGCACAGGTTCCCCCGGCCCGACGCACACCAGCGGCACTGCCCACAAGAGGGCACCACCGTCAGCACCACGTGGTCGCCGACCTTCACCCGGGTCACCTCGGGCCCGACCTCCCGCACGATCCCGGCGCCCTCGTGCCCCCCTACCGTCGGCAGGTACAGCGGCACGTCCCCCGTGACGCTGTGGTCATCGGTGTGACAGAGCCCCGAGGCGGCCAGCTCCACCAGGACGTCACGCGGCCCGGGCGGATCGAGCTCCAGCTCCTCCACCTTCCACGCCGCCCCGACCTCCCACAACACCGCCGCTTCGATCTTCATGATGCTTCCCCTTCCAATCGGTCGTTGTCCGTTGCACGATGCACTGCCGTCAGATCGCCAGGCGTCAGAGCGCCAGGCGTCGGATCATCAGGCATCGGATCACCCGGGCTCTGGCGATGGAACGCCGTCGCCTGCTGGAACGCGTGCCCGAACCGCAAGCACAGGTCCTCCCGCCACGGCGCGGCGGCGACCTGTACGCCGATGGGCAGCCCCTGTCGGCCCAGGCCCGCCGGGATGGTGAGCGCCGGCATTCCCGTCAGATTGAAGACGAACGTGTTCCGGGCGGCGATCTCCAGCCACCCGGCCGTCTCGTCGCCGATCTCCACCGTCATGCCATCCAGTGGCGGCGCCACCGCACCGACGGCCGGCACCACCAGGACATCGACGTCTTCGAACGCCCCGGCAAAATCCTGTTGCAACACGGCCCGGGCCCGCATGCACCGCAGGTACTCGTGGGCCGTAACGAAGTCCGACTGGCGAAGGTAGGCGGCAAACGAGGGATCGAACGCATCGATCCGGTCGAGATGGCATTCGTGGGCCGACCCCAGCTCGGCCAGCATCACCGTCCACCCCATCGCCATGCTGAGCGGCACCTTCGGCAGTGCGACCTCGACCCGCTCCGCCCCGAGCTGAGCGAAGACCTCGGCCGCCGCTTCGGTGGCCGCCACGACGTCCGGATCACAACGCTCCTGGAACCAAGGTGCCGGCACGGCGAACCGCAACCCGGCGATCCCGTCGGAGAGGGCCCGGACGTACTCGGGGACCGGGGCGTCGTAGGCGCCGTGGTCGACCCCGTCCGCGCCGGCCACGACCCCGAGCAGGCGGGCCAGATCCTCCGCGCTCCGGGCCATGGGCCCGACGGTGTCCAGCGACCACGCCAAGGGCATGACCCCGGTCGTCGGGACCCGGCCGGTGGTCGGCTTCAGGCCCGAGATCCCACACCAACTGGCCGGCAACCGGATCGACCCACCCGTGTCCGTCCCGATGGCCAGCGGCATCTGCCGGGCGGCGATGGCGGCCGCGGAGCCAGCCGAGGAGCCGCCCGTCGTCCGCTGGACATCCCACGGGTTCCTCGCCGGCCCGAACGTCTCGTCGGATTCCGAGCCGAGGGCGAACGGAAAGGTGTTGAGCTTGCCCAGGAGCACCCCACCGGCCTCGTCGATCCGGGTGTGGACCGTCGCGCTGACGTCCGGTACGTACTCGCCGTAGATGACCGAGGCACCGGTCGTCCGGGTCCCCGCCGTGGCGACGATGTCCTTCAACCCGTAGGGGACGCCCTCTAACGGGCGTGCCGTCTTCGCCAGGTACCGTCGCTCGGAACTTTTCGCCTGCTCACGGGCGGCCGAACCCGTACCGGTCACCACGGCCTTCAGCTCGTGATCGGTCTCCTCGATCCGGTTCAGGCAGGCCTCGACGACCTCAACCGGCGAGAACGTCCGCTCGACGTAACCTTTCAGCAGATCGCTGGCGTCCAGCTCGATCAGCTCTGATGCCATGGTCGAGGTCCCCGCCCATCCCCCCCCGTCGCCTGCTCCACCACCCAGCCTCTCCACGATTCCGGACCGACCACCGCCGGCCCGACAAACGGGAGATCCAGCGATCGCACACCCGCCATCGCCAGTGCCTGCACTTCGAGGTTGCCCCGGACCACCTCGACATCCGACGGCTCGACCCGCAGACGGCCCATTAAATTGAGCACCGCCACATCAAACGCTCCAGCCGCCGCTGTCCCATCTGGCACCTTCTGGCTACGAGTCCTCTGATCCGGCCCGGGCGACGTCCTCTTCCACCGTCTCCAGCTCCACACCCATCGCCCTCTGGTACGCATGATCCAGGGCGTCGCCCCCCGTTTCGATCGTCGTCACCAGGGAGCCGCGGATGAGGACGTACCCCCGGTCGATGATCGGTTTCAGCGCGTGGATCGACGGTTCGGCCAACAGGATGGCGACGCCATCCTCGTTGGCCAGACGACGGACCATCGCCGCGAGCTCCTCGACGATGCGAGGGGCCAGCCCCGTCATCATCTCGTCCAGGAGCAAGACCTTCGGTGAGCCCATCAAGGCGCGGGAGACGACCAGCATCTGCTGCTCACCGCCGCTCAAGACGCCAGCCAGGTTGCGAACTCGCTCACGGAGGATCGGAAACCGGTCCAGCGCTTCGTCGACCGTAGAGCTCGGGAGCCGCAGGGTTTCGGCCATCACCTGGAGGTTCTCTCGAACGTTCAGTCGGGGGAACAGCTGCCGGCCCTGCGGCACGCTGGTGACCCCCATTCGCGCCCGCTTGATGGCCCCCAGCTTGCTGATGTCTTCCCCATTGAGGGTAATCGTGCCCTGAGAGGCCACCGACCCGTAGATGGCCAGCAGCAAGCTCGACTTGCCCGCACCATTCGGGCCGACGACGGCCGTGACCTTTCCACCTTGGCTGTCGAGCGACACGTCACGCAACGCCAAGGCCCGCCCGTAGTGAACGCTCAGTCCCTTGACGTTGAGCGCCGTAGCCGGGCCGGGCCCCGGGCGCTCCGGCCCGGCGAGATCAGTGGGCACGGTCACTTCGATCCCGATCCACCGAGATCGACCTGGCCCCCGAAGTACACCTGCTGCATCTCCGGGCTCGTCAGGCATTCCTGCGGATCACCGTCGAAGACGACCCGGCCTTTGTCGAGGAGCATGATCCGATCGACCAAGGACGAGACGAGGTCCACGTTGTGGTCAACCAGGATGATCCCGTGGCCCCGCCGTTGGATCGTGCGGATCACCTCGATGATGCCGGCGATCCCCGACGGGTCCGATCCGGCGAACGGTTCGTCCAGCAGGAGCACCAGCGGGTCCTCGCCAAGGGCACGACCAACCTCGACGAGTCGCTGCTCGCCCAACGCCAGGTCACCGGCCAGTCGGTCCAGGCCACGGAGCTGCAACTCGTTGGCGATGGCCACGACGGCCTCTCCGTCGCCCCGGGGCCCCGGCAAGAAGCACCCCCGGAACGCCTCCCAGATCATTCGCCACCAGGTGTCATGGCGTTTCGCCGCCCGCCCCATGAGCAGGTTCTCGCCCACCGTCAGGTCGAGCGCCAGCTGCGGGTACTGGAACGTTCGGGCCAGCCCGGCCTTCGCCCGTCGCGACGCCGGGCCCGTCAGCTTGACGCCCCGCAGGGTGAGGGTCCCGGCGTTCGCCGTCTGGATCCCCGAGATGCAGTCCACGAGCGTGGTCTTGCCGGCGCCGTTCGGCCCGACGAGGCCGAGGATCTCGCCCGCCACCAGCCGGATTGTCACGTCCGTCAGGGCGACGACCCCGCCATAGCGCTTCTCCAGGCCGTGGCCCTCGATGAGGAGCTCCGGCTCCGCGGTGGTGGCGTCCATCCCCTTACTGTCGACTTCCCGTACGTCGGAACAAGCGGGTCACTTCTTTCCGTCCGAGATCCAAGTACCCGAGGACGCCCCGAGGCGCCACGAGCATGATGACCAACACGCCGAGGGCCACCAGCAGGGTGCCACTCGTGTGCAGCGACGGCAGGTTCAGGGTCAACTCCACCACGATGAGCGCCCCGAGCGCCGCCCCCCAGCTCGTGCCGGTCCCGCCGATAAGCGGCATGTAGATGGCCAGGAAGACCAGGTTGAGGGTGAACGTTGTCGGCTGGATGGACCCGTTCATCTGCGTGAACAAGGCACCACCGAGCGCACCCACCCCGGCGCCGATGGCCAGGGCGACCAGGCTCAGCATCGGCACCCGGGCCCCGGAGGCCTCGATGGCCGCCGGCGCCTCGCGCATGCCTCGGACGACGACGCCCCAGGCACTGAGTCGCAATCTGTTCAACAGCAACGCCACCACCACGACGAGAACAGCCGTCGCCCCGATCAGCACGTCGAACGACGGCTCCCAGCCGAAGACGTCCAGAGGCCGGAAACTGGTCAAACCGGCCGCGCCGCCGGCATAGGACGCATTGGACAGATATGTCTGGAACGCCTCGCTGAACAGGAGGGTCACCGCCACCAGATAGAACCCGGACAGGCGCCTCGTGGCCGTACCCAACAGCACGGCCGCCACGCCGGCGATGATCGGGCCGATGATCCAGCCGAACCACAGGGGCAGGGCCGTCTTCTCCGAGATCAGGGCGACGGAGTACCCGCCGATGCTGGCGTAGGCGCCATAGGCCAGGGACAACGACCCGGCCAGCACGAAGGGCACGTACATGCCCAAGGCGATCAGGGCGTACGCCCCCGCCGAGATCAGCAGGGTCTGCTTGTAGCCGTTCGTCCCCACCCATACGAGGATCAGTACGGCGGCCACGACGCCGATGAGGGCGTTGCCGTTGGCCTGCACGCCCCGCGGCCAGGCGGTGAACCGACCGTCGGAGAGGCTCTTCCCGTCGAGTAGTGCTGTCTTGGAGGTGCTCATGATCGGCGCTACACCCGTACCCGTCGCGCAAAGATGCCCTGCGGTCTCAGCCCAAAGAAGATGATGGCCAGAATGAGGAGCGAATACGAAAGCGACGGACCACCGAGGTAATAGGGAATGAAGACCTGGAGGATACCCAGGATCATGCCGCCGACCAATGGTGCCCACACCGTCGCCGTTCCTCCGATGACGAGAGCGAGGAAGCCGTCGAGGGCCCAGGTGAGCCCGGCGTCCGAGTTGACCCCGGCCTTCGTGGCGAACAGCAGGCCGGCGATCCCGGCGAGCAGGCCCGACAGGACGAAGGCGATGATCCGTATGCGGTTGACCGGCAGGCCCAGGAGGGCCGCGGCGTCCCGGTTGTCACCCACTGCCCGCAACAGGCGACCGGTCCGGGTGATGCGCACCCAGATCGCCATGCTGATGAAGACGACCGCCGTGACGATGATGAGCTCCAGGGCAGCCGGCAGCAGTTCCGCCGAGCCGATCTCGATGGCCTGGAAGTTGAACAGCTGCTCCCCGGGCAGCGTCGTGTAGCCGAAGATGACGCCGGCCAGTTGTTCGATGGCAAAGAGCACGGCGGTCACGGCCACCAGGGCCGGCAGCTGGTTCCTGCCTGACCGGTTCTGCACCGGCCGAACGACGATCAACTCGGTCACGGCGGCGAGCGCCATGGCGGCCACCAGGGCGACGACCACCGCCGGCCACAGCGAGAACCCCTTCTCGATGACCAACCACGAGGTGAACAGGCCCCCGACCATGGCGTACGGCCCGACGGCGAAGTTGAAGAACCCCGTCCCCGAGAGCACGACGTAGTACGAGAGCGCCAGGAGGCCGAAGAAGCACCCTAGTTGGATCGCCGATATCCAGAGCTGCGGATCATCCATTTTTCAGGTCAACCAGTGTCGGATTGCCGGCCGTCACTTACAGGTCGGCTGGTATCCGGCGAAGGCCTTGTCCGGCTTGTTGTTGGCCCCGAACTGCTGCAGCACGATCCCGCAGAGGCCGTTGGCGCCCTGGTGCTTGGTGGTCGAGTAGCTCAACGTGTAGCCGGGCTGGCCGAAGGAGGCGAGGTACTTGGTGATCTTCTGCATCTGCGTGTTCACCGCCTTGGGGTTGCTGCCACCACCGGCTTTGACCATAGCCGTCTTCATCAGCTGGATGGCGTCCCAAGCGTCGGCGTCGAAGGCCGTCATGGGGTAGTTGGCCCCGTTGTGCGCATCGAGGAACGACTTGAGCTTCTTCGTCTGCGGGTTGTTGGGGTTCAGCGAGCCGATCCCGATGACACCGTTCAGCCCACCCGGCGTGGCCAGCGACCACGTCTGCGGCTCGTTGACGATGGTCGCCAGGGAGTACCGGGGCGTCTTCGGCATCAGCTGGTGGACCGTGTCCTGGGCCAGGATCTCGAACTGCCCGCCGAGGTCGGCCACCAGGATGGCGTTGGGGTTGTGGCTCTTCAACCGGGCCACCTGGGCCGTGACTGTCGACGCTGTACCCGGAGCGGTCTCGACGTCGACGATTGTCACGCACTTCTTCAGTGTCGGGAACAGGATGTCGTCGAGCGAGGCGGTGGTCGTCGAGTTGTCGCGCAGGACCCCCACCGTCTTCACGCCGGTCTTCTTCCAGGCGGCGCAGAGGACCTGGGACCAGTCGCTCAGCGGACTGGACAGCAGGTACGTGTAGCTGTTGTCGGGGGGCGTGGCGAAGGTGGGGATGACGTCGGTGACGCCGATCGAGGGTATGCCGAGCTTTTGGACGGTCGGCTTGGCCGGCGCGTCGACCCCGGTGTTGAAGAGCAGGAACTTGGCGCCTTCGTTGATGAGCTGCTCGGTCACCGCCGGCGTCTTGGTGAGCTCGCCTTCGTCGTCGCCGATGACCAGCTTGATCGGGTGGCCGAGCACGCCGCCGGTCTTGTTGAGCTGGTTGACGGCGAGCTGGATGGTCTTGGCGGTGACGTCGGTGAACGAGGCGTTGGCGCTCGTGCTGTCCCAGTCTTCGCCGACGACGATGGGGCTCTTGGTGGCGTTGGTGCCCGGCTTTCCGGGTGTGGCGGCGCCGGCGACCAAGGTCGTGCTGCCGGCCAGCAGGGCGGTCGCGGCGAGGATCGAGCCGGCGACGGTGGCGATCTTCCGCGGCGCGCTTCCCGACGTGCGCCCCCACATGCGGACCTTGATTGACACCCACCCACCCCTTTCAGTTGAGCCGCCGTTGCGGGCCGAGATGCCTTGATGGCCTTGCTTTATCGACTGTACCGTCTGTGTCGGTATTGATGTTTAGGCCCAGATGCCCGGAAAAGATATTCCGCCGTTACCCGGACTATTTCCTCAGGTTCTTTTAACATTTACCGGCGGGTTACCGGGACGCCAAACAACGCCGCGGTTACCCGCACGAAGTTGCCCGCATCCGCGTACGGCCGCCATGTGGTCACGTCGATCCCCGCCAGCCCCCGGCCTGCCGGAGCAGATCGCTCCAGTGCGCGAAACCCCGGATGGCCCGGCGGCAACGTTACAGAACGATGGTGAAGCTGTCAAGGGTCGCGGGGCCAACTTCTATAACTTAGGGTGAACAGGAACTGAGGGTCAAGGGCGACCGGGAAGGCCGGCCCTTCGGGTGACCCAACTGGCATCGAGATGCCTGACGTCGGTGGCGCCGAGCAACCGCATCGCCACCTCCATCTCGTCCCGAATGACCTGCAGCACGCTGGCCACCCCACCCTCTCCGCCGATGGCCAGGCCGTACAGCCACGGGCGTCCGACGAGCACGGCGCGCGCCCCGAGGGCCAGGGCCTTCACCACGTGCGTGCCGCGACGGATGCCGCCATCGAGGTACACCTCGGCGTGATCCCCTATGGCGTTCACGACGTCGGGAAGGACGTCGAGGGTGGCCGGGACCCCGTCCAATTGCCGGCCGCCGTGGTTGGAGACGACGACGGCGTCCGCCCCGGCGGCCACCGCCCGTCGGGCGTCGTCTTCGGTGAGCACGCCCTTGATCACCAGGGGCCCGGACCAACGCTCCCGTAGCCACTCGACATCGCCCCAGGTCGGCGGCGGTCCCAGCAACGCCGCTCGACCATCCGCTCGACCATCCGCCCGGTCATCGGCCATGACGGCGGCATCGTCGACGGCGAGCCCGGCGGCGTTGGCAAACTCCAGCGGCATGCCGTCCTTCAAGAAGCGATAGAGCCACTGCGGTCGGATCGCCAGGCCGGGGCCGAGCCGGACGGCCGTGCTGAGGCTACGAGAAAGCGAGCCCGCCACACCGTTCCTGATGTCCCGCTCTCGTTTACCGCTCACTGCCGTGTCGATCGTAAGGACGAGGGCCTTGAAGCCCGCAGTCGTCGCTCGATCGACCAACCGCTCCGCACCGGCCCGGCCACCGAAGAAGTAGAGCTGGAACCACCCGCTGGTGCTGGCCGCGCCGACGTCCTCCAGGGACCGACCGGAGGCCGTCGACACGACGGCGATCGTTCCCGCCGACGCCGCCGCCCGCGCCACCCCCGGTTCGGCATCTGGGTGGACCACACGCGCCAAGCCGCAGGGAGCCAGGAGAACGGGAAAACTGATGGCCTGACCAAGGACGGTCGTCGACAGTGATGGCCGACCGACGTCCACCGCGTTGTGCGGCAACAGCCCGATGGCTTCGAAGGCGTGCATGTTCGAACGCATCGTCCACTCGTCCTCAGCCCCACCATCGACAAAGTCGAATACCGCTCGTGGCAGCGCTTTCCGCGCCAAAAGACGGGCATGGGCCACGCTGTAAGGCTGGACGGTCTTTCGTATCATTTGGCTCCACGATAATGTGACGGAAACCACTTCGATGGTGAACGAGGGGAAAAGATGACTGACGCCTCCGTGAGTTTGTCCAATGACGACATCGTCGGGTACATCGACACGCTGTCCAATTGGGGGCGTTGGGGAGCCTCTGACAGCAAAGGGACCTTAAATTTCGTCACGGAGAGACGCACGGCCGAAGCCGCCCGGTTGATATCGTCCGGCCGATCGGTGGGCCTGGCCCGGCCATTGGGCATTCGCCCCACCGGCAGCAAGCGTGGGCCTCATTACTTCCATGTCATGACCGGTACCGGGGAACTTGCCCCAGCCGAGGGTGCCGGCGTGGCCCGCGACTGGTTCAGCGTTGGCTGCCACGGGTTCGAGTGCACCCACCTCGACAGCCATTCCCATATCTTTTGGAACGGCAAGATGTACAACGGCAGAGACGCCGGCACATGCAGCCTGGAGAGTGGGGCCGTTGCTGGCGGCATTGAGCCGTGGTGGCATGGGGTGTCGGGGCGCGGCATCTTGGTCGACGGGCCCGAGATTCGGAAGAAGTCGTGCCTGGACCCCGGTGAGGGCCTGTACCCCGAGGAGTTGGACCAGTGGTACGACGAGAAAGGGATCCGTCCCCAATCCGGTGACGTCCTCTTCGTGCGGACCGGTCGGGACCGGTGGCACGAGCGAACCGGCGGCAACGCCGAGACCGTCTACGAGAGCCCGGGGCTCCATGGGTCCTGCCTTCCGTGGTTGAGCCGTCGAGAGATCGCCGTCCTGGCCGGTGACGGCACGAACGACGCGCTGCCGTCGGGCTGCAGCGTCCTCGACGCCTTTGGCCCGATCCATGTCGTCGGCCTGGTCGCCATGGGCCTGTGGCTGATCGACAACGCCGAATTGGGCGAGCTCCACGCCGCGTGTCATGAGAACGAACGGTACGAATTCTTCGTCACGATCGCCCCGCTTCGGTTGCGGCGGGCCACGGGCTGTCCGGTGAACCCGATTGCCATATTTTGAGCCGCCCGCCTACGAGTACGTCGTCTACGAGTCGGCCGGCGGGGAGCCCCATCCGAGGGGCGGCTCGTCGACCGCCGGATCGAAGAAGCCGTAGGGGCCGAGGCTGAGGAAGATGAACTCGCACCCGTCGGGACCGGGGACCTCCCCGCTGTAGGCGGTGCCGCCCTTCACCCATCGGATGTCCCCGACCCGGTAGACCTGCTCCCCCGCCACGTGGAGCTCTCCCCGGATCGGGATGTAGACGGTGTCGGACGTATGCCAGTGGGCCGGCCCGGGGGCGTCCGGCTCCAGCCGGACCACCATGCAGAAGTTGCCGCTGTCCGGGTCCACCAGGGTCTTGGTGAACACGTACGGTGTCGGCTCGTCCTCGCCCGGCCCCAGGTACCCCACCCACGGCAGCGAGTCGAAGTTGATCTTCGTCTGGGGCAGCAGTGGATTGGCCGGGGTGACCAAGAGCTCGGAACCGAACTTGGCCATGTACTGCGGGTTGACCTTCTCGACCATCTCACCCTCCCTATGGTTATGCCTGACGGTTGTACCTGACGGTTGTGCCTGACAGCGGTGCCGGCTGGCTGAACACTTGACCGTCCCTCAGAACGCCGACTTGACCGTCCCACCTTCGGCCCGCTGGGCGGCGCCGGTCACCGCCGAGGCGCGCTCGGAGCAGAGGAAGGTCACCACGCTGGCCACCTCGTCCGGGGCGGCGAACCGTCCGGTCAAGGTATCCGGAAGGAAGCCCCCCGGCTGGAAGAACTCCCGCTTGACCTCCTCGACGTCCCGCCCTTCTGGGTTCCCCTGGTCGAGGAAGGCCGCCGCACCCTCCGTCCAGGTTGGTCCGGCGATGGCGGTGTTGACGGTGACGCCGGTCCCCCGGGTCAACACGGCCAGGCCGCGGCTCAACGACATCATGGCCGCCTTGCTGACCGAGTACGGCATCATGTCCGGGTTGGGCTGGAGGGCGTAGTCCGACGAGACGAAGACGATGCGTCCCCAGTCCTGCTCCAGCATGGCCGGCAGGAACCGCTGGGCCAGCCGGGCGCCCGACAGCAGGTTGGTCTCCAGGGTCTGGTGCCAGTCGGCGTCGGTCAGGTCGAAGTAGGACTTCACCCAGTAGACGGCGGCGTTGCACACCAGCACGTCGAGCGTGCCCACGGCGCCGACGGACTCGGCGATGGCGGCTGGGGTGGCCGGATCGGCCAGGTCACCGGCCACCCCGTGCACGTCTCCCCGGTCTTGCAGCCGGCGAACGGCGTCGTCCACGGTGGATTGCCGGCTCCCGTGGACGAACACGGAGGCCCCTTCGTCGAGGAGGGCACCGGCCACGGCGTGCCCGATCCCCTTGGTGGCCCCGGTGACCACCGCCAGCCGACCTTTCAGTCCGAGGTCCACGAGGCTATTTGGCGGTCGAGCCGGCGTCGACGGGGAGGGCGACGCCGGTCACGTAGCGGGCGTCGTCGGACACCAGCCAGCTGATCGCCGCGCTGACGTCGGCCGGGTCGATGAGGCTGACCGGCATGATGTTGAGGCCGGCCAGTCCCGGCTCGACGTCCGCCAATTCCGGGGCGTCGAGGTCCGGGCGGAAGAGGGCGTAGAGGGCGTCGTTCTTGATCATGGTGGTGCCGACCGCCGTGGGGCAGACGGCGTTGACCCTGATGCCATGGGGCCCCAGCTCGTGGGCCAGGGTCCGGACCAACCCGATGACGCCGTGCTTGGCCGTGGTGTAGTGGACGTTGCCCGTCGTGGCCTTCAGCCCGATGGAGGAGCTGGTGATCGTGATGGCCCCGCCGGTTCCCTGCTCGATCATGGTCGGCACCACAGCTTTGACCGTCTTCCACTGCCCGGTCAGGTTGACGTCGATCATCGTCTGCCAGGTCTCCTCGTCGAGCGACCAGGAGTCGGTGGACAGCGACCAGATGCCGGCGTTGGCCACGAGGATGTCGATGTGGCCGAAGGCTTCCTTGGCCGCGTCCACCGCCGACCCGAGCTGTCCCAGGTTCCGGATGTCGGCGGTGGCGGTCAGACAGCGACGACCGGTCTTTTCGACGAAGGCCGCCGTCTCGGCCAGTTCGTCGGCCGTGCCCAACGGGTACGGAACGGTCGTTGTGTCGGCGCAGATGTCGACGGCGACGATGTCGGCGCCGTCCTCGGCCAGCCGGAGGGCGTGCGAACGACCCTGCCCCCTGGCCGCCCCGGTGACGAACGCTACCTTTCCCTGCAGTTTGGACACGTGGCCCCTCCCATCTGTGGTCTGTGGTCTCTCAGCTGTAGTTCGGATCGACTCGGGTGGTGCGGTCAGCCGGCGTTGAAGTGGACGGCCTTCACCTGGCAGTACTCACGGACCCCCTGCACGCCGTACTCCCGGCCGATCCCCGAGCGCTTGTAGCCGCCGAAGGGCGCCCACGAATTCATCCGGCCGCTGCCGCCGTTCAGGCTAACTTGCCCGGTCCGCAACTGGAGCGCCATCTCGAAGGCGGTGCCGGAGTCCTTGGAGAAGACGGCCCCCGACAAGCCGAAGACCGAGTCGTTGGCGATGGTCACGGCCTCGTCGTCGGAGTCGAAGCCGGTGACGACGGCCACCGGACCGAAGATCTCCTCCTGGGCCACCTTCGACGAGTTGTCCACGCCCGTGACGATGGTCGGCTCGTAGAAGAACCCCCGGGGCAGGCCGGCCGGTCGCCGGCCGCCGGTAACAACCTCGCCCCCGTCGTCCCGGGCCTCGTCGACGTACCGCTCCACCCGCCGGCGCTGCGACTCCCGGATCAACGGCCCCATGGTCGTCCCCTCCGCCGCCGGGTCACCGACCTGCAGGGCCTGCGAGTACTGCACCATGAGGTCCAGGAACTGCGGGCGGACCGCGTTGTGCACCAGATGGCGGGTGCACAGGCTGCACCCCTGGCCGGCCTGCAGGGTGTACTGGCCGACGGCGAACTGGGCCGCCGCCTCCAGGTCGGCGTCCTCCCGCACGATCAGGGCCGACTTGCCGCCGAGCTCCAAAACCACCTTCTTCAGGGTGTCGGCTCCCTGATGGGCCACGGCGACGCCGACGGTGTCGGAGCCGGTGAACGTGATGAGGTCCACCCGGCCGTCCGACGTCAACGACTGTCCGACCTCGGTGCCGCCGGTGACCACGTTGAAGACGCCGGCCGGGATCCCGGCCTGTTCGGCCGCCTCGGCCAGGACGAACGCCTCCAGCGGCGTGAACGGCGACGGCTTCAGGACGACGGTGTTGCCCATGGCCATCGCCGGGGCGATCTTCGCCACGTTGATGAGGAGCGGGAAGTTGAAGGGGGTGATGGCCGCCACCACCCCGTACGGCTCGTATACCTGCACCTGGCTGCCCAGCAGGCGGCCACCGCCGGCGCGGTCGGTCAGGTCGTAGGGCAGCGGCTCGATGTTGGGCCAGGCGGCCGCCTCGGCGAAGAAGCGGAAGTGGGCCAGCGTCGTGTCGACGTGCAGGCCGGCGGCCAGTCCCCGGGGGGCGCCGGTCTCGGTCATCACCAGTTCGATGAGCTCGTCGCGCCGCGCCGTCAGGGCATCCAACATCGAGAGCATGGCCGCCGACCGCTCGGCCCCGGTCATCTGCGGCCACGGTCCGTCCTCGAAGGCCCGGCGGGCGGCCACCAGCGCCGCCTCGCACTCGGCCATCTCGCCGACCGCCAGGGTGGCGACGACCTCTTCGGTCGCCGGGTTGACGACGTCCTCGGTCACCCCACCCGACGGCCACACCCAGTCGCCGTCGATGTACAACGCGCCCTTGTGGTCGAGCCCGGCCAGTGCCATCACGATCCTCCGCCCTCTGCTTGGTCTAGTAGTGCTTGGTCCAGTGGTGCTTGGTCCAGTGGTGCTTGGTCCAGT
>CAYVPF010000002.1:40766-50090 GCA_964453355.1 uncultured Acidimicrobiaceae bacterium
GTGCTTGGTCCAGTGGTGCTTGGTCCAGTGGTGCTTGGTCCAGTAGTTCCGGTCTAGTTGCCACGGCCGGTCAGTAGCCCTCGTCGAGGTCGGCGCGGCCGCGCAGTGACTGCCCGGCCCGGTCCCGGCGGAGGTTGTCGGCGAAGATCGCCGCCACCCGCCGGAAGTGGCCGGGCACCAGGGCGGAGGCGTGGGGTGACAGGTAGGCACCGGGCAGCGCCCACAACGGGCTGCGCCGGGTCAACGGCTCCCTTTCGGTGACGTCCAGCACGGCCGCCCCGAGATGGCCGGACCCGAGCGCGGCGGCGACCGCCGCCTCGTCCACCAGGCTGCCACGGGCGACGTTGCACAAGATGGCCCCCGGGGGCAGGGCCGCCAGCTCGTCCTTCCCGATCAGCCGGTCGGTGCGGGCGGTGGCGGGGGCGGCCAGGACCAGGGCGTCGCACGCCGGCAGCACCTCGGCCAGCCGGTCGGCACCAACCACCCGATCGAAGCCCGGCGGCGGGGGCAGGTCCGGCCGGCGCCGCACCCCGAGCACTTCCAGGTCGAAGGCCGAGGCCCGGCGGGCCACCTCTTGGCCGATGCTGCCGGTGCCGACGATCCCGATCGTCCGGCCGGCGACGCCGACGGAAGCCGGCGCCGCCATCGGGGCCGGCCACGTCCGTGACCGCTGCAGCTGGTCGAAGGTGCGGAGCTGCTTCCAGACGCCGAGGAGCCGGGCCATGACGAACTCGGCGATGGGCACCGACGAGGCCCCGGCGGCGGTGTACACGGGGAGGCCGGTCCCGCGCAGGGTGGCCGCCATCGGGCCGATGCCGGCCCCGGCGGCCTGCACCCACCGCAACCGGGGGGCTAACGAGGGGAGCTGCAAAGGGACGTCCAGGGCCAGCAGCACGTCGGCCCGGGCCAGCTGGCGCCGCTGTCGATCGGTGACCGGCGTCTCATGGGCCGCCAGCCAGCCGCTGTCCCGGCCGGCGGCCTTGGCCAAGGCCACCGCCGGCGGGTCGACCCAGTCGACCAGGTCCACCTCCAGGTCGAGGTCGGGAGCATCCAGCGCCTCGAGGTCACCACGCTGGGCCGGCCCCGGGAACAGGACGCCGACGACCGTCGGGCCCGTCATCGCCCCACCTGTCCGGCGACCGGCTCAGTAGGCCTCGGGGTTCTCCTGGACGGCCACCGGTACCGGATGCCGGTAGAGCTCCGAGGCGTTCTTCCAGGTCATCTTGGCCACGTCCTCGGCGGGCAGCCCGCCGATCTCCTCTTCGATCACCTTCTGGGTGTTGGGCCAGGTGGAGTCGCAGTGGGGGTAGTCGGACTCGACCAGGATGTGGTCGACGCCGATGCGGTGGCGCTGGACGAACGCCGACGGGTCCTCCACGGCGCAGTACCAGAAGTTCCGCTGCAGCACCTCCGCCGGGGTGAGGTCGCCCTTCCAGGTGCCGTACATGGCGCTGTAGGCCCCCATGTGGTCCAGGCGGTCAAGGAGCGCGGCGACCCAGCCGATGCCGCCCTCGGACAGGCAGATCTTCAGATCCGGGTACCGGACCGGGAGCTGGCTGAACAGCCAGTCGACGGCGGCGTAGATGGCGTAGGCGAAGAACAGGACTCCCGGGACGTCACTGGGGGCGTCCGGGGTGGTCATCGGGGACGTCCCGGACGAGCCGATGTGCAGGTTCACGACCGTCCCGGTCTCGGCGCAGGCCCGGATCAGCGGCTCCCAGTAGCCGGAGTGGATGGTGGGCAGCCCCAGCTTGGACGGGTCCTCGCTGAACGTCACCGCCTTGAACCCCCGCTCGGCGTTCTCGTGGATCATCTTCGCCCCCACCTCGGGGTCGAGGAGCCAGGGCAGCTGGCAGGGGATGATGCGGTCCGGGTACGGCCCGGCCCAGGCGTCCAGGTGCCAGTCGTTCCAGGCCCGCACGCAAGCCATGGCCAGCTGCTGGTCCTTGGTCACCTGCTGCAGGCGCTGCCCGGCGAACCCGGGCAGGAACGACGGGAAGTTCACGGAGGCGTAGATCCCGTTCAGGTCCATGTCGGCCACCCGCTGGTGGATGTCCCAGGCCCCACGGCGCATCTCGTCGAACCGGGTCGGCTCCATCGCCCACTCGTCCACCGGCCGGCCGACGACGGCGTTGAACCCAACGTTCGGCAACTCCGCCCCGTCGTACACCCAGGCCTCGGTGCCGTCGTCCTTCTCCACGATCCGCGGCGCCCGGTCGGCCAGGGCAGCCGGCACCCGGCCCAGGAAGGTGTCCGGGGGCTCGACGATGTGGTCGTCGGCGGAGATGACCGTGTACTTGCGTACCGCCTTCGGCGGCTCGGGCAAGAACGTGACCTTGTGCTCCCCCGATTGCCCGGCGATGGTGAAGCTCTTGTTCGCCGTCAGGTCGTCGATGCTCAGCATTGGTGCTCCCTTTCCCCCGTCGTGCCTCAGTCGAGGACGTCCGGCTCCTCGTTGATCAGCATGCGGGCGATTCCGTTGAAGTAGACCTCAGACCCGCGTTCCAGGATCGACTTCTTGATGCCGAGGGCCGCCGCCGGGTCGATGGGCAGAGCCTGGCGGCCCACCGCCATCACGTCGTAGGCCAACTTGCTGGCCCGGTCGATGGTCGCGGCCCGGAAGGTGGCCTCCTCGATGGTGGGCCCGGTGACCAGGACGCCGTGACTGGCCAGGACGATGACCGAGGCGTCGCCGATCTGGTCGGCCAGCTGGGCCCCCAGCTCGGCCGAGTCGACCTCTCCCCCGTACTCGTTCACCAGGGCCAGGTCGCCCCAGAAGGCCGTCCCGCTCTGGTGGACGATCTCCGGCAGGACGCCGAGGGCGGCCATCAGGGACACGTAGTAGGGGTGATTGTGGATGACCACCCGGGCGTCCGGGCGGCGGCGGTGCAGCTCGGTGTGGATGTGGAACGCCGGGGTCACGTCCCACTTGCCGGCCACCACGGCCCCGTCCAGGTCGACCTCGCAGATGTCGCCGGCCTTCAGCTCCCGCCACCACAGCCCCCACGGGTTGACCAGCAGGTTGTCGTCGCCGGGCCGCTGCCAGGTGATGTGCCCGGAGATGTTCTCGGAGAACCCGTCACGGGCCAGGGACCGGAAGGCGATGGCCAGCTTCTGCTCGTCAGTCAGGTCGACACCCACCGAGGGCATCACCGACGGCGCCCACACCTCCAGGCCACCCGGCCTGGCCTCCCCCAATGTCTCGGTCACCGTCATCGGCGTCTCGCTCTCCCTAGTCCTCGTCCACGACAGTCTCGTCCACGACCTCATCGGCCGGCCCCAGCCACGGTGCCCGACGTGGGCCACGGGGCCAGAGGCGGGGGGGAGGGAAACTCCCACCCCCCGGCGACCGGCTACCCATGACCGGCCGCGGGCGGGCCGTCCATATCCGGCCGCTCCGCCACTGTTAACTCTAAGTTATAGATAACAGACTAGAGGGTCAAGGACAGCTACCGGCCGGCCTGCTCGGCCTCCAGGCGGCGGCGGACGTCGGCCCGCAGCTCCCCTTTGGCCACCTTGCCCCCCGAGGACATCGGCAGCTCGGCCACCTGGACCAGCCGTTCGGGGAACCATTCCTTGCTGACCCCCCGCCCGGCCAGGAAGTCGGTCAGGTTGTCGAGCGTCAGGGGGTCACCGCTGCGGGAGACGACGTAGACGCACACCCGCTCCCCGAAGACCTCGTCGGGCACGGCCACGGCGGCCACCATGGCCACGTCGCTGTGCTCGGCCAGCTCCGCCTCGACGGCGGGGGCGCTGATGTTCTTGCCGCCCCGGATGATGATGTCGGAGGTGCGGCCCACCACCCGGAGGTAGCCGTCCTCGTCGATCTCCACGATGTCCCCCATCAGCATCCACCGGTCGTCGGTCAGGAGCTCGGCGTTCGCCGCGTCGTCGTCCAGGTAGCCGAGGCACGTGGCCGGTCCCCGGGCCGCCGGGACGCCGGTCCGGACCGGACCCTCCACCGGCTGGCCGAAGGTGTCGTACACCCGCACCTGCATGGCGTCGACGACCTGTCCGGCGGTCCGCAGCCGCTGTTCCCTCGTGTCGGTGAGGCGGGTCCGGCTGAGGGTGCCGGTCTCGTTGGAACCGTAGAACTGCAGCACCGCGGCGCCGGTCAGGTCCTCGAAGGCGACCGCCCGCTCGTAGGGGACCGCCTCGCCGCCGGTGTACATGACCCGCAACGCCGACAGGTCCACCTGGTGGAGCACCGGGGAGTTCAGCATCATGATGAACTGGGTGCTGACGGCGCCCAGCACGGTGACCCCCAGCCGGTCGATGTCCGCCAGCGCCTCGTCGACGTTGAACCGGGGGGCGACGACGGTCGGGCTCCCGAGGATGGCCGGGGTGAAGTGGCTGGCCCACTGCCCGAACCCGAACGGGGTGGGGACGGCCACGTAGAACACGTCGTCGCCGGTCAGCTGGCCGGACTCGACGGCCAGTCGGCAGAAGTAGAACCACCGGTTCTCGGTGTGGGCCACGCACTTCGGCATGCCGGTGGTGCCCGACGTGGAGTTGACCAGGTACAGGTCGTCCGGCCCGACGGCCCGCCCGGCGATCGCCGACGCCGCGGCGTCCGGGCCGGGGACCTCGATCGGGTGGCCGTCGACAAGGACCGGGCCCTCCAGCGTCGCGTCGGTCACCACCAGGCTCCGGAGTCCGGCGAGCCGCCCCTGGGCCAGGTCCCGGACGAAGTCGGCCGCCGGGCGGTCGCCCCTCAGCGGGTGGGTCACCAGGGCGGTCGCCCCGGTCCGCTCGAGCAGGGACCGCACTTCGGCGTCACCGGCCCGGTGGCCGATGCCGACGGCCACCAGCCCGGCCTTCCCCGCGGCCAGCAGCGCCGTGTGGACGGCCGGCCCGTCGGGCAGGAAGACGCCGACACGATCCCCGGGCGCCAGGCCGGCGGCGACCATTGCCGCGGCCAACTGGGTGGACCGCCGGTGGTACTCCGCCCAGGTGAACACCTGGTCGCCGGCCGGGTCGCCGCCGGGCCCCGGGACGATGAACGCCGCGCCGTCCGGTCGCTCGTCGGCATGCCGGGCGACCACGTCGGCCAGCGTCTCGGTCCCCCACCACCCCTCGGCCACGTAGGCGGCGGCCACGGCCGGATCGACCCCGCCGTCGCCATGGGCCCACCGATTGATCGGCTTGATCGGATCGATCGGACCAGCCTGCTCCATCCTGTTCCTTCCCGCCGTCGTCGCCACTTCCCCTCCTTTTACTCCTGATCGAAGGCGGCGGCCAGGACGGCGACGTCCAGGTAGTCCACCGCACAGGCGGCGGCGCAGGCCTGGTCGACGGGGTCGTTGCCGACCATGACCGCCCGGTCGGCCGGCACCCCGGTGCGGCGGAGCAGGTGGACCAGGCCGTCGGGGGCCGGCTTCTGGCGATGGTCCACCGTGTACACCACCGTCAGCGGGTACCCGGGGTCGTCCAGCCCGAGCAGGGCCACCTTGTTGACCTGCTGCCGCCGGTTGCCGTTGGTCAGCACCGCCACCGTGGTGCCCGCCGCCGCCAGGTCCCGCAACAGGGGGTCGGCCCACGGGAACAGGGCCAACGGCGACCGGACCGTCCGCAACTGCTCCAGGCAACCGGCCATGGCCGCCTCCCCGGGATCCGGCAGATCGAGGCGGCGGACCAGGTGGGTCAGGAACTCGTGCCGGCCGGTGGTGGCCAGCACGTCGTCCAGGACGGCCGACACCGCCGCCTCCGAGCGGTCGTAGGCGGCGGCCAGGTAGGCGGCGATGGCCCGGTCGGCCGCCCGCAGGTAGGTCCGGTCGTCGTACAGGGTGCCGTCCAGGTCGAAGACGGCCAGGTCCTTGCCGGCGAGGAGGGCCAGCGGTCCGTCGGCGTCTGCGGTCATCACCCGAGGTTCTACCCGTCAGAGGCCGAGCCGGGCCACCAAGGCTTGCGGCGTCTCGGCCAGGCCGACGGCCAGCAGCTTCTGGTTGACGCTGACCAGCGGGGCCACGAGGTTCTCCGCCGCCGCCACCCAGGCGGCGTCGTAGAACGACAGGTCGTGCAGCCCGGCGATCGTGGCGGCGTCCCGCAGCCAGGCCGACGACAAGGTCACCGGCTGCCCACAGATGGCCAGCAGGTCCTCCAGCTGGTCCGCCGCTTTCGGGGCCGGCCACCGCAGGGCCTCGACCAGCAGGTTCCCGATCTCGTACAGGCCGAGGTCGAGCACCCGGGCATCCACCTGCCCGGCAATGTGGGCGGTCCGGATGGCCCGGGCCGCCGCCGAGCCCGGTCCGCTGCCGTCCTGGAACCAGCCGACCAGAACGGACGTGTCGACCACCACCGGTGTCACCACGAATGGTCCTTCCCGACCAGGACCAGCTCGCGGTCGAGGGGCTGGGCCTCGGCGAACCGGGCCTCGGATCGGGCAATCGCCGCGGCCACCTCGGCCGCGTCGCGGTACGACGGGGCCGCGTCCCAGGACGACGGGGCGACCTCGACCATCGGCCCCTCGACGACCTCCCCGGCGTTCTCCGGCCCGGCCCGTCCCGCGGCCCGCTCTTGTCGGCTGGCCCGCCTTGGTGCTCTGGGCTGTGGTGCTCTGGGCTGTTGTGCTCTGGGCTTTCCCCGCCGGTGGGCCCGCTGGGCCGCCGGGGCCCCGTGAAACGGCGGCACCTGCAGGCGGTGGAAGATGCCCAGGAGGTCGGAGAGCATGGCCAGGACGGCACGAAGGGAGACCGTGCTGCCCTGGCGCTCGACGATCTGCACCGGCACCTCGTCCATCACGCGGTAGCCCAGCTGGTCGGCAACCACGAGGAGCTCGAGATCCAGGGCGAAACGCTTCTCGATGGTGTAGGGGAGGGCGGCGGCGAGGACCTCCCGGCGGAACAGCTTGAGCCCGGTCTGGGTGTCTCGGACCTTCAAGTGGAACAAGGCCCGGACGAGGGTCTGCCACCACCACGAGTACAGGCGCCGCAGCGGCGGGAACACGACCGCCGAATCCGGGTGCCGTTTCGACGCCACGACGGCGTCGGGCACCGCCGCCTCGTCCTCATTGGCGGCGGCGGCCACGGCGGCGAACCGGCTGACCTGCTCCGGCGGGATGTCGCCGTCGGCGTCGATGAACCCGACGAACCGCCCCCGGCTCATGCTGAAGCCCACCCGTAGCGCCTCCCCTTTGCCTTGGTTGCGCGCCAGCCGGACCCGGCGGACCTGCTGCGGCGGCAGGCCGCGGAGGCTGGCCTCGCTCCCGTCGGTGGATCCGTCCGACACGGCGATGACCTCGAAGGTCACTCCGCCACGGCGAAGGGTGGCCAGCAGCCGGTCCACGGTGTCGCGCACCTTGTCGCCGGGGTTGTAATAGGGCACCACGATCGACAGGTCAAGGGTGGCGGGGGCCCACAGCAGGCCGTCGGCGTCGGTGGGGACGTCGCTCCCGTAGGGGGCGGTGGAGGACAACGGGCTGATCACGAGGACCCCTTTACGGCGTAGAGCTTCCAACTGGGCAACGTCTTGATGGGCGACTGGAACTCCATGACCAAGGTGGCGATGCCGGCACCGGTCCGCCACAACGTCGGATACCGGCGGTTCAAGGCATCCAGCACCCCCACCCCGGTCGGGGACGGGTCGAGCATGTAGCGGATGCCAAAGGCCGCGGGGTCGTTGAGGACCTGGACGAAGTCCAAGTCGCTGGTGATCACGAACTGCTTCATGTCGTCGGAGGTGACCACGATCGGGAACCCCTCCCAGCTGTCCACGAGGACGGATCCCTCCGGCAGGTGCAACGAGTCCAGGTAACTGCTGATGGACTTCCCGTACGGCACCTCTTGGATCTGGTCGTTCTCGATCGGCGGGTACCGGCCCGGCTCCACCACCGACCGCACCCCGTAGTCACTGAGGTCCACCGACGGGTCGATCATCGACACCCAGGTGGTCACGGCCGCCGGCACGAACAGGGCCACCGCCAACGCCACCAGGCCGACCCGGCGGGCCAGCCGCCCGGCGCCCGGTTGCCGCCGGCCGGGCCGGTCGTGGACCCGGGTCACCAGCCGTACCAGCCATCCGGTTGGGACCCAGTCGGTCACCCGGTCGCTCGCCAGCCAGTCCCGAAGCCGGAAACCGGTGGGCAGCAGGTCGGCGAGCCACCCGGTGCCGACGTTCCGGGTGTCGATGGCCGGGTTGCCCATCAACGTCCGGTCCTCGGCCGGGACGGCCCATCGGCTGGGGCGCACCGCCGCCGGCAACAGGCCGGCGCACACCATCAGCAGCGGCACCGACAGGATGTAGTAACGCAGGTTGGCGATCGTGGAGCCGGTCACGTAGCTGGCCGCCACGAACCCGATGCCGCCGCCGAACAGGAACAGGGCCGGGAGCGCATCCAGGTCGCCACGGCGTATGGCCACGTACACGACCGCCACGATGACCACCGGCAGCAATGGCTCCAGTCGCAGGATGTCGGTCACCACCAGGGCCACCGACGTCAAGATGTTGTGCTGGGTGCTGGACACCACCGAGATCTGGCTGCTGTTGCCGTAGACGGAGGAGAACTGGGAGAACGCCGATCCGGTGATCACCCAACCGGCCAAGGCCCACCCGACGAAGCTGAGGGCGAACGGCACCAGGAGCACCACGGCGTCCAGCACCCCGCGGCCCACTCGCTGCCGGACCCCGGCGAGGTCGCAGCGCAAGTACGTGGTACCGGCCACCAGCACGGCGGCACAGCTGGCGATGCCGACCACCTCGTAGCGGGCCAGGAAGTCGAACCCGAGGGCCATCCCGCCGACCACCAGGTCACGGACGTCATCGGTATGCATCCATCGGGTCACCCGACTGACCGCCCAGAGGGTGAAGAACAGGTACGGGGCCTCGCTGAGGCCGTCGCTGCCGTACAGCAGGACCAGCGGGTACAGGGCGAAGGCGGCGGTCACCACCCAGGTCCACGACCGCCGTGCCCCGTGGTCGGCCAGCAGGTTCCGCAGCTGCACCACGGCCCCGGCCATGAAGAGCGCCGACATCAGCGCCCCCGCGACCCCTGTGGTCTGCAGGGCCGGCCACAGGGGCTTGAAGATCAGCAGCGGCACCTCGGCGAGGCTCGGCAGCGGGTTCCACACGAACCCGACCGCGGCCACGTGGGGGTACCGGCTGAACAGCACGTAGCTGGCGTTCGCCGTCCTGGAGATGGCGTCGTCGACGTGGTAGTCGTACTTCAGCATCAACACCAGGCCGAGCGCGCTGTAGCCGGCGGCGCAGGCGGCGAACAGCCAGAAACCCCGCGAACGGCGGACGGCGGGCTCGGCGGACGGGACATGGCCGGCCGGCAGCGCCGGCGGCGGCGGCAACTCCAGGTCGCCAAGCACCGTGTCGCCAAGC
>CAYVPF010000002.1:50190-58508 GCA_964453355.1 uncultured Acidimicrobiaceae bacterium
GTGTCGAGAGCGGTCGGCACCGTCAGTCCGCCCTCGCCCGCCGGAGGTTGCGGCGCCGGCGCAGGAGGGCCCAGATGGCCAGCAGGACCAGGGCCACCAGGAACAGGGCGACGACACCCAGCACGATGGTGGTCGTCCGGCTCTGCTGGGGGGCGGCCAGCACCCCGGTGCCGCTGACCCGGACGGTCAGGTCGGCCGGTGTGCCCTTGGTGCCCGCCGCCAGTACGTCGCCGTTGAGGCCGGCCCACTTTGTCGGGGTGTCGCCCAGCCACGAGAACAGTCGCCCGGGCAGCGTCCAGCTACCGGTGGTGGTGACCAGCATGACGGTCCGGGCCTGGGAGGTCTGGTCGAACACCTGGAGGGACGCCACCGCGGCCGACATCGCCACGGTGCCGTTGGTTGTGCCGCTGACGTCGTAGTGGATACGGCCGCCGGCCTTGAGCGGCGGGTCAAGGGCCTTCTGCACCGATGGTGTGGCCGACACCACCAGCACCGGGACGTGATCCGCCAGGGCGGTGCTCATGGGCACCACCGCCAGGTTCAACCCGACCGGAGTGATCCGTTGCAACCCGCAGATGGTCTGCACCGCCGCTGTCAGCCGGGCGGCGGTCGCCTTGTCGAAGGCCACCTGGAACGACGGGAACAGGGCCTGGGGCAAAGCGGTGAACCCGCCGTGCCCGCCGCCGGCGAACGTCGGGATCACCGTCGACCGGGGGTCGACCGTGAACGTCATGGTCCGCCCGGTCGACCCGCAGGAGAACCCGGCCGGGAAGTAGGTGAGGGCCAACGACACGGTGGTGCTCCGCGACACCAGAGCCCCGGGAATGGTGATGGGGAGTGTCACCTTGCCCGAAGGGGTGAGCTCGGCCTCCCCCAGGACGTCCCCGTTGACGCTGACCGACGCCGTCGCCTTGGCCCCGGCCTCCACCGGTGTGTAGTCGCCCTTCAGGTCCACTGTGACCGAGCTCACCAGTCCCCCCAGCTGGGCCTCGCTCAGGTCGAACGTCAGCTGCTGCTCCCCGCTGAACGTCGCCGAGCCGGCCAGCCCCAGCTGGCTGAACGTCTGCTCGCTCTGCCCGAGGACCGGGGCGGTGAACGCGTGGGTGACCGTGGCCGACCGGGTCTCCACCACCTTGCTGATCTGGTTGGTCAGCAAGGTGCCCTGGGCCGGGAGGGTGCCGGCGGACCCGGACAGCACCATCAGGTTGTCCCCGGTGGGCACCGCCGGCATGGTGACGCGGCCGGCCCCGGAGGTCTGCTCGATGGCCACTGCACGGTCCAACGGCAGCGTCGGGGCCGGGGGCAGCCCGCTACCGGACCAGGACCGCACCACCACTGTGGTCGGCACCAAGTGGTACTCCAGCACGGCGGCCGAGGCCACCGTCAGGGCCGTCGCCTCCTCGGCCGGGGTCGGCGTCGGCGGCACGTACAGGATCAGCTGGTCCAGGACCGGGGGAAAGAAGGTGGCGATGCTTGTCGGCTGCTGGAACGTGCCGGCGTAGATCACCGACGGGTCGGCCAGCTCCAAGGGCAGGGCGGACCCACCGCACGTGGCCGACCGGGCGGCCAGCGCCCCGCCGTTGGCCTGCTCGATGGTCAATGTCAGGTTGGCGTACTGGCCGATGACCGGGGCGTCGGCCACCGACATAAGGAACGGCACCCGCTGCTGCCCGGCCGAGGACGGCGGCAACTCGAACGAGCCGACGTAGTGGGTTCCGGACTGCACCACCACGGTGCCTGTGCCGAAGTCCGGCGGCACCACCAACGTGCCCACCAGCGCCGACGGCGTCAGGGCCCGGGGCACCGGCAGGCGGATCCCGATCGCCGCCCCGTTGCCGGCGAACCGGTAACTGTCGGACAACCCCAGCTGTGTGAAGTTGAACGTGGCGGTCTGCGTTGCTGTGGTCGTCGATGCCGCCGATGCGGCCGATGCGGCTGTGGCCGCCGACGCCGCCGATGCCGGCAAGGCGGGCAGCAGCGCAACGAGCGCCAGGGCCGCCGGCAGCACCGCTGCCAGCAGCCGTCGGTCAGGACGGACGCGAGTCCAAGCCATGGACAGTCTTCTCCCAGTAGGACGGTTGAAAAATCAGCTGCACCACCGCCTTGACGGCGGCCGCGCTCATGAGGACCCAGTAGATGGGGACGGTGAGGCAGGGGACGATCAGGCGGGTCTTGCCGTCCACGCGGGCGGCCACCAGGCCGCAATACATCATCGAGGCGTTGCCGAAGACCAGCGAGATCATGGCCGGGTAGAACACAAAGGCCGGGAAGATCTCACGGATCAGCGTCGGCTCTCCCAGCTCCCAGGCGATGGCCAGAGCCCAAAAGATGACGTTGATGACGGCCACCACCGGGGTACCGGCGGTAACCGAGCAGAACCGGATGAGCCCCTGCCAACCGAGCTCCCCGCGCAGCTTGCGGAGCTCCCTGGTGTGCACCAGGAAGGTCTGCAGATACCCCTTGTACCAACGGGACCGCTGCCGCAACCAGTTGATCGGATCGCTGTTGGCCTCCTCCAGGGTCACCGAGTCGAGCACCGCCGTCCGGTAGCCGGCCCGGGCCAACCGGATGCCCAGGTCGGCATCCTCGGTGACGTTGAACGGGTCCCACCCACCCAGCTGCTTCAGGAGGTGGGTGTACAGGTGGTTGGACGTCCCGCCGAGCGGGATCGGCGAGTTGGTCTTCATCAGCCCCGGCAGGGTGAACCCGAACCACTGGTCGTACTCGGAGGCAAACCAGCCGGTCAGCAGGTTCTGACGCAGGTTGTGGTACGACAGCCGGGCCTGGACGCAGGCCACGTCCGAGGGCAACCGGCGGAAGGCCGCCACGGCCCGTCGCAGCTGCAGCGGGTCCGGCACGTCCTCGGCGTCGTAGATGGTCACCAGCTCGCCCTTGGCGAAGTGCAGGCCGAAGTTGCAGGCCTTCGGCTTGGTCCTCGGTTCCGACGGTGGCACCGCCAGCACCTCGACCGGCAGGTCGATGTCGTCGATGGACCCGTCCACCGCCGACACCGTCTCGACGTCGTCGGCCTCCAGCAGCAACTTCACGTCGAGCTTGTCCATGGGGTACTCGATCTGCCCCAGGCCGGCCAGCAGCTGGGCCACCACGTTCGGCTCGTTGAACGCCGGGACCAGCACCGTGTAGACGGGCAGCTCCTCGTCCGGGATGGCTCGGGCCTCCTCGGGGCTGATCCTGATCGCCGTGGACCCGCTCAGGCCGTTGGAGAACAGCCACAGCCGGTCGGCCAGGTTGGCCAGGTACAAGATGATGGCCACGGTGACCGCGGTCACGGCCATCGGGATCGGCCAGGCCACCGCCAGGGCCACGATGCCCACGACCACGCCGCCGATGACGACCACCTGCCGGCGGCTGAACGTGTGCGAGGCGGACAGCAGCGGGGTCTTGCGGGCCAGGCCGGTCGTGCTTTCCGCCAGCACCTCGTCCGCCTCCGGCCCGTCCAGGACCAGGGGACGCCTCACCGGGGCACCCGCCCGGCCGTCTGCTGAGCGACCAGCGCCTTCGAGAAGGTGGTCAGCTGCTGCAGGGCCGCGGCGTCCGGGCTGGGGCTGCCCACGGTGGAGGCCCCGCGGAGGATGTCGGTGAAGGTGGTCCGGATGCCGTCGTTGCTGGCCGGAGACGCCGGCTTCGGCACCCCGACCCGGCCGGCGGACCCGTCGGCGGCGAACACCGTGACCCGCTGCACGTCGCCACTGGCCGTGTCCGGCACCTTCCACACCCAGGTCAACAGGGTCCAGTTGGCGTCCACCGCCGATTGGGCGGCGGCGGAGTTGGCGTAGTACAGGTTGGCCGCCACCCCGTGGCCCAGGTCCACCGTGGTGGCCGACGACAGATACGGGGTGTTCAACTTGTAGCAGCCCACCGCCGGATAGGTGCCCAGCGTGCCGGCGTTGGGCACCGTCAGGGCGTCCACCACCATGGTCACCGAGCTGGTGGTCGGACCTGTGGCCGAGATGACGTTGCCGGCCGCCGACCCGCTGGTGGTCGGACCGGTGACCGGCTGCAGGACGAACCGCTGCCACTCCGCCCCCAGGCCGAAGTACCGGGGGACCCAGCTGTACTGGGTCGACTTGCCGACGGTACGCCACCCGGCCGGCACGACCGGCTTGGCCGTCCAACCGGCGCCGGCCTTGGGGAGGGCCTGGTAGGCCACGGTCGGCGGGGTCATGTCGCTGCGCCACAGCACCACCAGGGCCAGGAGCACCACCGCCACCGAGGCGGCCCGGGGCCGGGTGACCGTCGGAGGCCGGGACGGGCCGGCCTGGGCCAGGACCCACCGCCGCTCGGCTGCGTCCCGCCACCTGGTGGTCAGGCCGATGCCGACCACCACCGCCATGGCCACGGCGGCCGGTAACAGCTCGGCCACCAGCTGGGCCACCTGCGACAGCCGGCCGACGGCGACCACGCCGACTAGCCCGATCGCCAGGGTGGCGGCGGCCACCGCCGGGCCCGACCGCCACCCGCCCCGAGCCAGGCCGAGGGCCACGGCGGTCAGGGCCACGTTCAGTGCGGCGTACACCGTGGTGCTGCCCCCGAGAGCCGCCCCGACCAGCTGGTAGGCCAGCGGCCAACAGGCGGCCAGGAACAGCCAGGTGGCCCAGTACCGGCCGGTGGGCCGGGTGCCGAACAACAGTACGGAGCCGACGACGACGAACAGCAGCATTCCGAAGACGTCCACCCGGACGAGCTCCGCGGTAGCCCCGAGCCGGGGCGCCAGGAGGACGTCCAGCATCCACAGGCCCACGGCCAAGGCGGTGGCCACGATCCAGTCCACCTGCCGGTCGTGGATGGGCAGCTCGTGGCGGCGCCGCAGGGTGGTGCCCACCGCCAGGACGCCGGCCCAGGCCGGCAGCAGGAACAGGTAGGCCAGCGGCGCCCCCTGGTGCGCCTGTTGGGCGGCGGATCGGAAGGTCCCGTTGAACGCCAGCCCCGTGGCTCCGATCAGCAGGGCCCACCGGGCCCAGGGGACGTGCCGGAGCACCGCCGTCGCCGGGGCCTGCCCCGGGGCCTGCGCCACCGCCAGGTCCGGCGACGTCGCGTTGAGGGGCAGCGTCGTCATCGCGCACCGCTCGTAGGGGCACCGCCCTTAGAACGGCGCGGGCCCACCTCGGGTCCACCTGCCCTCTCGGGCCGTACTCGCCGCCGTTTGTCCACTTACTTTCCCGCCAAACCCCTGCTGTTTTCCTGCAATATGTCGACGGGAGGTCGGGTCATGGTAGAGCGCATTTCCCATTCCTGCAGGCGCACCCCCATTTTTTGTCCCTGATTTCCCATCACCGGAGACCGTAATGAGCCACTCTTCGCGGCAAATCTCCAAGCGGTGGCGCCACCGTCATACTTTGGTTGCCAGATGGTTAGAGGCTGTGGATAACCCATCGGAGAGGGCGGCCGCATCCATCGTCCGCGGCGTTCAAAGGGGGCCGCGGCTACGGCGGCGCGTCCGCCGACCTGTCACCGGCGGAGCGCTCCGTGCAATCGTCACGCAACCTTCCCGCCACTGTCACGGCCGGGCCGGATTAGGCTTCGACGGACATGGCGGAGGAACCGGGCGACCGAGAGGACGCGGCTTCACGGCTTTCCGACGGCCCACGGCTGCCCGACGGCCAGGTGGGCGACGCGCTGGACTCTGGCGCCGACCTGGACTCTGGCGACGACCTGCGGGCGCCGAGCGACCTCATGCCGGCACCGGCCCCCGATCAGCCGGTCGTGGCCAGCTCGCGGCTGACGCTGCACTGGCGCTCGCTCAGTGACGGGCTGATCCTGGCCCTGGTGGTCGGTGGGCCCTGCCTGCTGGCCGCCGAGGGGTTGCACGACCGGGCCGGACGGATCTGGCTGCTTCCCGTGGCCATCGCCGGCGTCGGGTTCCTCCTCGCCGGGGGCGTCGCCGGCCGGCACCGCCGGCGGCCGGTCGGAGCGCTGGTCCAAGGGGTGGCCGTGGCGGTGCCCGTGGCCGTCCTGCTGTTCCTGATCGACCTGCTGTACCGGGTGATCGGCCGCCGGCCGATCACCGGCCACGTCCTGGGCACCCTGCTGGCCACGGTCGTTGGCGCCGTGGTGGCCTCAGCGATTGGGGCCCTCTTCGGCCGGTGGTTCTACCTCAGCCGGCTCCGCCAGCGTCGGTCGCCGGTCTGACTGACCGGTCCGGGTAGCGGACCACCGACCCGCTCTTGCGGGCTTGGGTCCGGCGGTGGTTGAGCAGCAGCCATACCGCGGCCATGATCAGCGGCCCGTCGACGAGCGCCAGTAGCGCCTGCCAGGATTGCTGGCCCATCTTCCACCTCCCTGGCCCCCCGGGGCCTGTCCGGGCAGTTTACGCCCAGTGCCGGGGCCGCGCCGGACCGGGATCGGCCGCTCTGGGGCCACCGGTAGGGTGGCCGGCGATGTCGTTGCCGAAAGGAACCTGAGGTGCCGCCGCCCGGACGGGGGATGGGGATGGGTGGCGGCGGGTTCGCCGGCATGCGGTCGTTCCGCCAGGACCGGTCGGTGCTGGACCATCGCATCAAGAAGGGCACCACCCGGCGGATGCTGCGGTTCGCCATCCCCTACCGCCGGATCCTGGCCATCTTCCTGCCGGTGGTGGTGCTGGATGCCGCCGTCGGGGCCGTCAACCCGTTGATCCTCCGGGACATCATCGACAAGGGCATCCTCCGCCACGACGCCGGCCTGGTCGTCACCCTGGCGTTGGTGGCCGCCGGGCTGGCCCTGGTCGGGGCGGTGCTGTCCCTGTACACACGCCGGATCTCCGCCGTCATCGGCGAGGGGCTGATCTTCGACATGCGGTCGAAGGTGTTCCGGCACATCCAGCGGATGCCCCTGGCCTTCTTCACCCGGACCCAGACCGGTGCCCTGGTGAGCCGGCTGAACAACGACGTCATCGGGGCCCAACAGGCCTTCACGACACTGCTGTCCAACGTGGTCGGCAACCTGATCACCGTGGTCATCGTGCTGGTGGCCATGTTCTTCCTCAGCTGGCAGATCACCCTGGTGGCGTTGGTATTGCTGCCCTGCTTCTTGATCCCGGCCCGTTTCGTCGGCCGGCGCCTCGGGGCCATGACCAGGGAGTCGTACAACCTGAACGCCGAGATGAACATGGTCATGAACGAGCGGTTCAACGTCTCGGGGGCCATGCTGGTGAAGCTCTACGGCCGCCCGGAGGCCGAGGCGGAGTTCTTCGACAACCGAGCCGCCCGGGTCCGGGACATCGGCATCAACCAGGCCCTGTACGCCCGGCTGTTCATGGTGGCCCTCACCACCACCGCCGCCCTGGCCACGGCCTTCGCCTATGCCTTCGGTGGCGTCGAGGCCGTCCACGGCGAGCTGGCCATCGGCACCGTGGTGGCCCTGACCGCCTACCTGGCCCGCCTCTACGCCCCCCTCACCCAGCTGTCGAACGTCAACCTGGACGTCATGACCACCCTGGTGTCGTTCGAGCGCATCTTCGAGGTGCTCGATCTGGTGCCCATGATCGAGGAGGCGCCGGACGCCGTGGCCATCCCCCGCGGCCCGGCCACGGTGGAACTGCACGACGTGGACTTCTCGTACCCGAGCGCCGAGGACGTGTCGCTGGCCTCGCTGGAGGCGGTGGCCACCTTGGAAACGGCGCCCCGGAACGAGGTGCTGCACGACGTGACCTTCACGGTGGCCCCCGGGCAGATGGTGGCCCTGGTGGGGCCGTCCGGGGCCGGGAAGACCACGATCTCCAACCTGGTGCCGCGGCTGTACGACGTCGACCGAGGGTCGTTGCGGATCAACGGCGTCGACGTCCGCCAGGCCACCTTGGCCTCGGTGCAGGCCACCGTCGGGGTGGTCACCCAGGACCCACACCTCTTCCACGACAGCCTCCGGGCCAACCTCCTGTACGCCCGGCCGGAGGCCACCGACGAGGAGCTGCTGGCGGCCTTGGAGCAGGCCCAGGTGCTGCCACTGATGGCCTCCCTGCCCGACGGGCTGGACACCGTCGTCGGCGACCGCGGCTACCGGCTGTCCGGCGGCGAGAAGCAGCGGGTGGCCCTCGCCCGGCTCATCCTGAAGGCCCCCGACGTGGTGGTCCTGGACGAAGCCACCGCCCACCTCGACTCGGAGTCGGAGGCCGCCGTCCAAGAAGCCCTGCGGATGACCCTGGCCGGCCGCACGTCACTGGTCATCGCCCACCGGCTGTCCACCGTCCGGGAGGCCGACCAACTGCTGGTCATTGACGGCGGCCGGGTGGTCGAGCGGGGCACCCACGCCCAGCTGCTGGCCGAGGGGGGCCTATACGCCGAGCTGTACCGCACCCAGTTCGCCGACCAGGACGGCGAGGC
>CAYVPF010000003.1:0-51996 GCA_964453355.1 uncultured Acidimicrobiaceae bacterium
CGGCAGACGCGGTGCCGGCAGACGCGGTGCCGGCAGACGCGGTGCCGGCAGACGCGGTGCCGGCAGACGCCGGGCCCGCCGGCGCTGATGCGGCCACCGGCCTTACCGATGCCGAGGACGAGGACGAGGAAATGGCCGCCTACAACCGGTACCTGGCCCAGCTGGACGCCTCCGGTCGCCGCAAGCACTGGTAGGCGGAGCATCCACATCGGGGCGGCGACGGACCGAGACGTGGCCGTTCGCTCTCCGGCCGCCAAGGGTGTGCGTCAGCGGTTGAAGGCGGCGGCGATGGCCGGTCGGGCCACGGCGGTCAGGTCCCAGTAGCTGCAGGTACCCCGGTCCCGCAGCTCGAGCACGGCGTCGATGGCTGCGCCGTAGCCGGCCAGGGCGACGGCGCCACCGACGGAGATGCGGCTGACGCCGAGCCGGGCCAGTTCGCCCACCGTCGGCGCACCGGGGACCATCAGGACGTTGACGGGCAGGTCGACCTCGGCGAGCAGCCGGGCGAGGTCGGCGGGATCGACCAGGCGGGGCGCGAACAGAACGTCGGCGCCGGCTTCCTGGTAGGCCTGCAGCCGGGCGATGGTGTCCGCCGGATCGGGCCGGCCGTGCAGATAGTTCTCGGCCCGGGCCGTCAGGACCGCCCGGACGGCCCCGCCGTGGGCCGCCTCGGCGGCGGCCCGGACCCGCTCGGCGGCGTGGGACAGCTCGTAGATCGGCTCGTCCGGATCGCCGGTGAAGTCCTCGACCGAGCAGCCGGCCGCGCCCCGGCGAACCGCCTCGGCCACCGTGGCCGCCACCCCCGCCGGGTCGTGGGCGAAGCAGTTCTCGAGATCGGCCGACAGGGGCACGTCGATGGCGGCGGCCAGCTCCTCCACGTGGTCCAGGACCTCCTCCGCGGTCATCGAGCCGTCGAGGCGCCCCCGGGTGGCCGCGAAGCCTCCGCTGGTCGTGGCCACGGCCTCGAACCCGAGGGAGGCGAAGAGGACGGCCGAGCCGACGTCCCAGGCGTTGGGCATGAGCAGTGGGTCGCCCGGGGCGTGGAGGACCCGGAACCGCTCGGCCCGGGCGGCCTGGGGACTCGGATCCGTGGGCGCGGCCACGGGTCCCACACTACCGACAGCCGGTCGCAGCCAACTGGCCCATGGTGCAACCCCTCCGTCCCGTCCCACCGAAGTCCGGGCGGTGCGCTCGAGGACGCCGGGCTCCGGGGGGAGGGCTCGAACCTCCAACATCCGGCTCCAAAGGCCGACGTTCTGCCGATTGAACTACCCCGGACTGCACCGCCGGCGGCCGACCCCGGCTGGGGGCGCCGCTGGCGACCGGGCAATTGAAGCATGCCGGCCGGCGGGCGCCGACATAAGAAGGGCGGGACCGGCATAAGAAGTTGCCAAGACCACCGGCTCACCTGCGATGGCGCCGGTAGGCTCCGCGCCACTGGCCGGCATGGTGAAAGGAGGCGGGGACCGATGAGGATCCTGGTGGTCGACGACGATCCGGCGGTCCGGTCGTCCCTGGACCGGGCCCTGCGGCTGGAGGGCTACCAGGTCGAGGCGGCGGCCGACGGCCCGACGGCCCTCCAGGCACTGAGCCTGGGGTCACCGGACGCGGTCATCTTGGACCTGGGGCTGCCCGGCCTGGACGGCCTGGAGGTGTGCCGGCGGCTGCGGGCCGCCGGGGACGACACGCCGGTCCTGATGCTGACGGCCCGTGACGCGGTGGACGACCGGGTGCAGGGTTTGGATGCCGGCGCCGACGACTACCTGGTGAAGCCGTTCGCCCTGGCGGAGCTGCTGGCCCGGCTGCGGGCCCTGCTGCGGCGGCGGTCCGGGGTCGAAGGCGAGGTGCTGCGGTTCGCCGACCTGTCCCTCGACCTCGGCACCCGGGAGGCCCGGCGCGGCGACCGGGCGTTCACGCTGACCCGGATCGAGTTCGACCTGCTGGAGCTGTTCCTGCGGCACCCCCGGCAGGTGCTGACCCGTGACGTCATCTTGGACCGGGTGTGGGGGTACACGTTCGATTCCGGCACCAATTCCCTGGCCGTGTACGTCGGCTACCTCCGCCGCAAGACGGAGGCCGGCGACGAGACCCGGTACCTGCACACCGTCCGGGGGGTCGGGTACGTGCTCAAAGAGTCGTGACCTTCCGCACGCGGCTGGTCCTGGTGGCCGCCGTGGCCGTGGTCATCGCCGTGCTGGCGGCCTGCGCGGCCAGTTATGTCGTCGCCCGGCACGCCCTGCTGGGGTCGGTGGACGGGACGCTGCAGACAACGGCCAAGAGCGCCCAGGACAACAACGGACAGGTCAGCCAGGCCAATGCCAGCCACTTGGGCTACCAGTACGTGGCCCCCGACGGCCGGGTGCTGGGCGGGGGCGGCCTGCCGGTCACCCCCGCCGTCCGACGGGTGGCCGCCGGCCAGGAGGCGTCCTACTTCGACAACATCACGGTCGACGGCAACGACTACCGCCAACTGGTGGTGGACGCCGGCACAGTTACCGTCTCCCGGTTGGGCGTCGGCATCGTCTACAGCGGCCCGGCGGCGCTACAGCTGGCCCTCCCCCTGGCCAGCCTGGAGAGCCGGCTCAACCAGCTGGGGGTGATCCTCATCGTGGTCGCCGTGGTGGGGATCGTCCTGGCCCTGGTCCTGGCCTGGCTGGTCGGCCGGACGGCCCTGGTGCCGCTCAACGAGCTGACGGCGGCGGTGGAGGAGGTGGCGGAGACCACCGACACGTCCAGGCGACTGGACGCCGGCGGGGTCGACGAGCTGGGCCGCCTGCGGCGGGCGTTCAACCACCTCCTGTCCGCCCTGGACCGGTCCCAAGAAGCCCAACGGCAGCTGGTGCTGGATGCCGGCCACGAGCTGCGGACCCCGCTGACCAGCCTGCGGACCAACCTGGAGGTGGTCCGGCGGCTGGACGACCTGCCGCCGGAGGACCGGGCGGTGCTGGTGGACGACCTGCTGACCCAGATGGGGGAGCTGACCAACCTGGTGGCCGACCTGTCGGAGCTGGCCCGGGGCGATCAACGGCAGGTGACCGCGATCACCTATCGGCTGGACCAGCTGGTGGAAGACGCCGCGGCGGTGGCCACCACCCACGGTCGGGCCCGGGAGGTCCGCTTCGCCGTGGCCGCCCGGCCGACCTGGACCAGGGGCCAGCGGGACCGGGTGGTCCGGGCGGTGGGCAACCTCTTGGACAACGCCCTCAAGTGGAGCCCCAACGGCGGCCTGGTGGAGGTCACCTGTGCCGCCGGCCAAGAGACGGTCAGGGACCACGGCCCCGGCATCGCCGCCGACGACCTCCCCCACGTGTTCGACCGGTTCTACCGGGCCCCCGCCGCCCGGGCCCTGCCGGGGTCCGGGCTGGGGTTGGCCATCGTGGCCCAGGTGGTCGAGGCCGAGGGGGGCACCATCTCGGCCGGGCAAGCCGACGGTGGAGGGGCCTGGTTCCGGTTGGCCCTGCCGACGGTGCCGGCTCCGCCGGCCGAGATCGAGCCGGTCGACGACTGAGGTCTTCAGGTTTTCTTACGCTCCGTTGCCCAGTTCCTTAGACAACGGGCCGAACATGGCCGTGGCCCCACCACCGGCCGCCGCCACGACACCCACGGACGCAAACAAGCCTCATCGTGTCCGCCGCACCGCACGCTGGGTCGTCGTCGGCGGCGGGCGGTGGTCGGTCGGCGGGCCGCCGTTGCCCTACCCCGCGGCTCCCCCGGCGTCGATCAGCTCGATGCGGTTGCCGAAGGGGTCGTCGACGAAGCACCGGTGGACCCCCGGCAGGTCGGTGTCGGGCCGGACCGCCATGCCGGCCGCCGACAGCTCCCCCACCAGCTCGTCCAGCCCGTCGACCAGAACCGCCGGGTGGGCCTTGCGGGCAGGACGGAACCCGTCCTACACCCACAGGTGGATGGTGACGGTGCCGTTCGAGAACCAGCAGCCGCCCCGGGAGGCCAGCGGCTCGGGCTTCGGCAGCCGTCGTAACCCCAGGTGGCCGGCGTAGAACGCCTCGGCCCGGTCCTCCTCACCGGCGGGCATGGCCAACTGCACGTGGTCGAGGCCGGTCACCGTGAAGCTCACGGCTCGACGTTACCGCCAGGGCCGCCGGCGGGGGCGGCTCCGTCGTCGCCGGCGGCCGCCGTCGCCCGTCACCTGGCGGCCGGCGTCGCCGCCCGCTAGCCTGCCGCACGACATGGGATCGCTCATCAAGAAGCGCCGCAAGCGGATGCGGAAGAAGAAGCACAAGAAGATGCTGAAGGCCACCCGCTGGCAGCGGCGGGCCGGCAAGTAGCCCGTAGCCTCCCCGGCGCCGGACCTCTCCTCACCCTCAGCTCATTCGCCCCTCAGCCGGTTTGGGCCCCGGCTTCACCCTCCCAACCGGCCGGCACGGCCCGGGCGGTGATCAGCCTGCCGCGGGCGTTGCCGACCTTCAGCCATGGCCGGCCGGCGACGGCGGTCACGGCGGCGTCACCGGCGACGAACCAGGTGGACCCGCTGCCGGCCAGCACCGGAGCCGATCCGGTCAGCTCCTCCAGCCGGTCCCGCCATCGGGCCAACCGCGGCTCCACCACCAGGGCGGCCGCCGTCAGGTCGTTGGCTGCCTCCGTCAGGTCTTCAGGGGTCGCCGGATCGTCCGCCGAGCCAGTGCCAGTGCCGGCGCCGGCACTGCCCGGGCCGTCGGCCAACCGGTCCCAGGCCCGGTAGACCGCCGCGGTGTCGACACCGAACGGCGGCAGCAGGAGCACGAACGATTGCGGCCGGAACGGCAACGGGTCCAGCTGCTCCCCCAGGCCCGACACCATGGCCCGGCCGCCGATCAGGCAGAACGGCACGTCGGCGCCCAACCCGGCGGCCACGTCGACGTCGGCGCAACCGGCCCACCGCAGAACGGCGGCAGCGTCGGCCGAGCCGCCACCGAGACCGCCTTGGACCGGGATGCGCTTGTGCAGCCGCACCGCCGCCCGCCGACCGACGGCGGCCAGGGCCCGGTTGACCAGGTTGTCGGGGCCGGCCGACAGCCCGTCCGCCCGGATGCCGGGTTCGGCGGTGACCGCCAGGCCGTGCCCTCCGGGGCGCACCCACAGCTGATCGGCCAGGTCCAGGGACACCATCTCGGCCTGCAGCAGGTGATAGCCGTCCGGTCGGCGACCCACCACCCGCAGCGACGTGGTCAGCTTCGCCGGCGCCACCACGGCGGCCTCGCCGTCACCGGCGGCCCCGGTGGCCCGGTCGGCCGGGTCGGCCGGGTCGGCCGGGTCGGCCGGATCGCCGTCTAGCTCTCCCCGGTGTCCCGCCATCCGGCCAACCTCCCCCACTGTTCGACGTCCAGCTCCTCGGCCCGGGCTTGCGGGGCCACCCCGGCGGCGGCGAAGGCGGCCGGGACCACCAGCCCGTCCAGGGACCGCCGCAGCATCTTCCGCCGGTGGGCGAACCCGGCCCGGACGACCTGGCGGAGGCGATCGTAGGTGACCGTCGCCGGGGGCACCGCCGGTTGGGGCAACCGGTCGATGCGGACCAGGGCCGAGTCCACCTTGGGCCGCGGCACGAACACCTCCGGGGACACCCGGCCGACCACCGACGCCCGGGCCCAGTAGGCCACGATCACCGACACCGCCCCGTAGGCCGCCTGCCCCGGCACCGCGGCCATCCGCTCTCCTACCTCTCGCTGCACCATCACCAGCAACGACGCGACCTGTGGCGCCTGCTCCAGCACGCCGATGACGAGGGGGGTGGCCACGTTGTACGGCAGGTTGGCCACCAGCGACCAGGCCTGGTGGTGACCCAGCAGGGCCGGCCAGTCCAGCCGGAGGGCGTCGGCTTCCACCACCGTCACCGACCGGTCGGCCACCACCTGGCGCAGGATCGGCACCAGGTCCCGGTCCACCTCCACCGCCACCACCTCGGCGCCGGCGTCGGCCAGGGCCAGAGTCAGGGACCCGAGGCCGGCACCGACCTCCACCACCGGGTCGCCCGGGTCGACGCCGGCCAGGCGGACGATCCGGCGGACGGTGTTGGGGTCCGCCACGAAGTTCTGGCCGAGGGCCCGGCTGGGGCGCAGGCCGTGGTCGGCCAGCAGCCGCTGCACCTGCGGCCGGCTCAACGTCACCAGGTGATGGTAACGGTGATCACTCCCTGGCTGGGGTCCCCGATGTCGGAGAACTCGGTGTACGACATGTCGAGGACCCGGCCCGCGTTGTCGGCCTCCCGGTCGTCGACGATGCAGCTGATCGTGGCCCCGTCGGCGTCGTTGACCACCGTCACCTCGGTGCCCCGGGGCAGGAACGGGCTGGCGCAGCCGCCTACCGGGGTCTCCGTGTACCAGGTGGCCTGCCCCGTGGCCGATGCGGTGGTCGCCGGGGAAGGGGCGGTAGTCGTGGTGGGTGGCGGCGGCGTGGTGGTGGTCGGAGGGGGAGCGGTGGTCGTGGTGGTGGTCGACACCGGCGCCGCGGTGAGGGTCGAGGTGGTCGTGGCGGTGGCCGGTGCAACGGCGGTCGTCGTCGCCAGCGGCAGGTGGTCCTTGAACCGGACCAGCTGCAGGTCGACGTCGTCGGCTCCGGTGGCCTCGGGCGCTTCGGCGGCTTCGGTGGCCGGACCGAGCGCCGACATGCGCTGCTCCCCGCCGGCCAGCGTCGCCTCCGCCGGCGAGCCGGCGCGGTTCCCGGACGCGACCGCAGGGGCCTGCCCGCTCAGTATCAGTAGGGGAGCCGCCAGGATCACTCCGCCGAACAGCAGAGCAAAGCCCGCGCGCCTCCCCCCGCTATTCCGTGTCCTCAGAACTCCACCCTTCTCCGGGGACATGTGACTCCGGCTCGGACTGGGCCGGCCGGGATGTTCGTAGGACGCTACGAACCGGTCAACGGGCCGTGCAACTCAAAACGGTCGGCTGCGCCGAACAGGCAAGTATTTCCCCAGGTCATCGGCTGATTCGCGGCCGAATATTTCTTTTGTCCCAGGTCAAAGGTGGTAAAATAGGATTTCCACGGTGAAATCCCTGCTCAACGGGGTAGTAAAAATATGGCGCCAACATGCAACTTCGGCGGGTATTCGCCGGAGCCTGGGGATCCGTTCCCGGGTGGCACCGCCGGGCCGCTACACGTCAAAGGCGGAGGCCGCTACACATTGAAGGCGGCGGCCGCGGCGGCCGCCGACGACCGGGCCACGACGTCGACCGCCAGTCCCTTGGTCTCGGCCACCGCCGCCCCGACCAGCGAGACGTTGGCCGGCTGGTTGGGCTGACCGCGGTGTGGGACCGGCGCCAGGAAGGGGCTGTCGGTCTCCACCAGCAGGCGGTCCAGCGGGCACAGGACTGCGGCCTCGCGGACGTCGGCGGCGTTCTTGAACGTGACGATGCCGCTGAACGACACGAACATGCCGGCCTTAAGGCAGCGGTCGGCCTCGGCCGGGCCGCCGGTGAAGCAGTGCAGGATGGTCCGGTCCGGCACCCCCTCGGTGCCCAGCACGGCGAACAGGTCGTCCCAGGCGTCCCGGGCATGGATGACCAGGGCCAGGCCGTGCCGGTGGGCCAGGCCGACCTGTTCGGCAAAGGCCCGCCGCTGGTCGGGCCGCGGGGAGTGGTCGTAGTGGTAGTCCAGCCCGCACTCCCCGACGGCCACCACGGCGCCGTCGGCGGCGTCCACCGCCGCCTGCAGCAATCCGGCCGTGTCCGCCGTGCCGGCGGCGGCCTCGTGGGGATGCAGGCCGACGGTGGCCCAGATCTGCGGCGTCCCCGGCCCGAGGTCGCCGCTCCGGGCCGCCCGGGCCAGGGCCAGGGCCTGGGCAGACGTGGTCGGGTCGGTGCCGACGCAGACCATCCGCCCCACCCCGGCGGCGACCGTGGCCGCCAGCACGTCGGCCACTCCCCCGCCGCCGGCGGCCCGGTCGGCGGCGAAATTGTCGGCGGACCCGTCGGCACCCGGCAGGTACCGCTCCTGCAGGTGGCAGTGGGAGTCGAACCAGTCGACCACGGGGTCAGGCCTTGCGCCGGGGGAACAGGGGATCGCCCTTGGCGACCGCCAGGCCGCCGGGGTACCCGCCCCAGCCGGTGTCGGCGGGCACCCGCCGGTCCGCCGGGGACCCGTCCAGGCCGATCCGCCGCCAGATCTCCTGGGCCGTCGTCGGCATGGCCGGCACCACCAGCAGGGTGACGATCCGCAGGGCCTCCAGGGCGCTGCCCAGGACGGCGTCCACCGCCGGTCCCGGGTCGGCCTTCCACGGCTCGGTGGCCTCCAGCTCGGCGTTGGCCGCCCCGATCAGCCGCCAGGTGGCCTCCAGGGCCTCATGGGGGGCAAACCGGTCCCAGGCGCCGGCGGCGGCCGCCACCACGTCGGCCGCCGTGGCCGCCAGGGGGCTGTCGGGGTCCGGGGCCGGGCCGATGCCGCCGCACTTCGACCCCACCACGGTGGCCACCCGCTGGACCAGATTGCCCAGGTTGTTGGCCAGGTCGGCGTTGTACCGGGACACGATCCCCTCGTAGGAGAAGTCGCCGTCGGCCCCGAGGGGCAGGTCCCGCAGCAGGTGGTACCGGGTGGCGTCCACCCCGAAGTCCGCCGTCAGCTGTGACGGGGCGATCTCGGTCAGCTTCACCGGTCCCTCCGTCGGGGCCGCGCCGGCCGGAGTGTCGGCGGCCTCCGCAGCCCGGCGGACCAGGGACTTGGACAGCTTCTGGCCACCGACCAGCAGCCAGCCGTGCACGAACACCTCCGCCGGCGGGTCGATGCCGGCGGCCATGCACATGGCCGGCCACCAGACGCAGTGGAACCGGATGATCTCCTTGCCGATCAGGTGGTGCACCGCCGGCCACCAGGCCTCGAACCAGTCGTCGTCGGTCCCGTACCCGATGGCCGTCAGGTAGTTGATGAGGGCGTCGTACCAGACGTAGAAGACGTGCTTGTCGTCCCACGGCACCGGCACCCCCCACGTGAGGGACGTCCGGGTGATCGAGATGTCCTTCAGGCCGCCCTTGATGAAGCTGAGCGCCTCGTTCCGCTTGCCGGCCGGCCGCACCGCCAGGGGGTGGGCGTCGTACCACTCGATCAGCCGGTCTTGGAAGGCGCTGAGCCGGAAGAAGTAGTTCTCCTCCTCCATCTGCACCACCGGCCGGCCGTGCACCGGGCACCGGCCGTCCACCAACTGGTCCTCGGTGTAGTAATCCTCACAGGACACGCAGTACAGGCCCCGGTAGGTGTCGGCGACGATGTACCCGTTGTCGTAGATCCGCTGCAGGAACTGCTGCACCGTCCGGTGGTGCCGGGGCTCGGTGGTCCGGATGAAGTCGTCGTTGGCGATGTCCAGGTCGGTCCAGGCCCCCTGGAACCGCTGCACCACCGTGTCGGCCCACTCCTGGGGGGACACCCCGTGCTCGGCGGCCGCCTCGGCCACCTTGGCCCCGTGCTCGTCGGTGCCGGTCAAAAAGAACGTGTCGTGGCCCAGCAGCCGGTGCCACCGGGCCAGCGCGTCGGCGTTCACGGTGGCGTAGGCATGCCCGACGTGCGGTGCGTCGTTGACGTAGTAGATGGGGGTCGTGATGTAGAAGCGCGGCACCGCCGGTAGCGTACCGGCGGCCCTCACCCCAGCCGGTCGCTGGATTGCCGGCCGCCGGGCTGCCGGCCGCCGGACTGCAGATCAATGGCCAGCTGGTACGCCATCCGGCGGGGCACCCCCAGCTCCTGGGCCACCGCCTGGGCCGCCGCCCGGATGCCGTCGCCGGCCGCCAACCGGTCGGCCACCGCCCCGGCCACCCGGGCCTGGTCCGGCGGGGCCGCCGGTGGGGCCCCGCCGACCACCACCACCACCTCGCCCCGGATCCCCTCGCCGCTGGTCTCCCGGTCCCCGAACTCCGCCGCCGCCTCGACCAGGGTGCCCCGCCACACCTCTTCGTGCACCTTGGTCAGCTCCCTGGCCACCGCCACCGGCCGGTCCCCCAGAGCCGCGGCCAGGTCCGCCAGGGTGCCGGCCAGCCGGCCCGGGGCCTCCAGCAGCACGGTCGTCCGCGGCTCCGCCGCCAGTGCCGCCAGCCGCCGTCCCCGGTCGGCCCCCTTGCGGGGCAGGAACCCGTCGACGCAGAACCGGTCGGTCGGCAGCCCGCTGACCACCAGGCCGGCCAGCACCGCGGACGGTCCGGGCACCGTCGTGACCTCCAGCCCGGCCGACGCCACGGCGGACACCAACCGGCTGCCCGGGTCCGACACCCCGGGGGTGCCGGCGTCGGTGACCACGGCCACCGTCCGGCCGCCGGCCACCCAGCGCATCACCTGCGGCACCCGCTCGGCTTCGTTGTGGGCGTGCACCGACACCAGCCGTCCGGCCGCCGGCACGCCGACCGCCGTCAACAGCGCCCGGGTGCGCCGGGTGTCCTCGCAGCAGATCACGTCCGCCCCGGCCAGGGCCTCCACCGCCCTCGGCGACAGGTCCCCCAGGTTGCCGATGGGGGTGGCCACCAGCACCAGCTGGCCGGTCCCCGGCTGGCCGGTCACCGGACCTCCCTGATCTCCAGCCGATCTCCCAGGCACAGGCCCCACCGCTCGAAGTTGCCGGCCGACGACGCCAGCACGTTCCGGGTTCCCGGCCGGGGAATGGCCACCCGCCAGGGGGTCAGCCGGACGGTGGCCAGCACGACCAGTTCCCGGTCCAAGAAGGCGGCGTCCACCGTCATGGCGATGCCGGCGGTGTGCAGGCACCGGCCCCCCCGGAGCAGGACGGCCCCGTCGCAACCGGTGCGGCCGAACAGGCCGCGGGCCCGCTCGGCCCACCCCTCGGCCACCTCGGTGGAGGCCAGCACGTCCCCGTCCCGCAGGAGCCACACCTCCTTCACGGCAGCACCACGTCGACTGACGCTACTCCCGTCCTCTAGGCTGTCCCTCTTATGTCGAAGCGGACGGTCAAGCGGAAACTGCGGTCGAAGAAGAAGGCCAATCACGGCAAGAAGCCGAACTGCGGTCGCGGCTGACCTGCCGCTTCATGCCAGTGCCGGCTGACCTGCCGGTTCTGAGCTAACGGTTCAGCCCAGCCCTGCCCAGGCCACCCCTCGGGTGGCCAGGACGCCGGCCAGGGTGGTGGGCAGGTCGGAGATGATGCCGTCGACTCCGAGGTCGACCAGTCGCTCCATGGCCTGGACGTCGTTGACGGTCCACACGTGCACCGCCATGCCGGCGCGGTGGGCGGCGTCCACGAACCGCCGGTCCACCACGACCAAGTCCCCGTACCGCTCCGGCACCTGGAACGCCACGGCGTCGATGGCCGGCGGCTCGGCACCCTCTTGGACGGCCCCCCAGAACTCGACGGTGGCCAGGGTGCCGGCCGACGTCGGCACGGCCGGGGCCAGCGGGCGGAAGGCGTCCGTGGCGGGGTCCAGGAACGAGGCCACGATGACGTCGTCGGTGCGGTCGTAGTCGGCCAGCAGGACCGCCAGGGCCGCCTCGTACGGCGCCACCGCCGGCGCCGTCTGCTTGATGTCCAGGTTCAGCGGCACCCCCGGGAACCGCTCCAGCACCTCCCGGAGGGTGGCGATGCGGAAGTCCGGGTCGGTGGCCGCCCGTCCCCGGTACGGGTACTCCCCGTCGGGCCGGCCCGGGGTGACGTCGGCCCCGGGGATGAACCAGTAGGCGTTGTCCAGCTCCTTCAGCTGTGCCAAGGTCAGGTCGGCGATGTTGCCCCGCCCGTCGGTGGTCCGGTCCACGGTCTCGTCGTGGCCCACCACCAGCTCACCGTCGGCAGTGGCGTGCACGTCCAGCTCGATCGCCGTGGCCCCGGCCGCTACGGCCCGGCCGATGGCGAACAGGGTCGACGACGGCCACTCCCAGGCGCCGCCCTGGTGGGCGTAGGCCACGACCCGCCTGTCCAGCCACGGTCGGTCCAGCCACGGTCGATGGGCGGTCACCCTGGGGAAGGTAGCCTCTGGCGCCGTGCTGGACCACCTCCTCGTCGACCTGATCAGGACCATCCGCCGGTCCCTGGACGAGGCCCTGTTGCAGCGCCAGGCCGTGGAGGAGCGGTTCCAGGTGGACGTGTTCCTGGGCGACGTGTCCTGGGAGACCAGCTACAGCCTCCCCGGTGAGGAGCAGCCACCACGGGTCCGGGCGGACCTGTCGGTGGACTGGCCCACCTGGAGCCAGACGGCCTACCGGAGCTGGTCCATCGGCGAGACCCCGACCGAGCTGCCCGAGGTGGTGGTGGAGGTGGCCATGCGCATCCAGCGGCTGGCCGAACCCCCGGCGGCGGACCGGGTGCTGGCGGTGCTGCCGACCGAGAGCCCGCTGCTGGGTCGGGAGCGGCTGGTCCGGTCGTCGACCATCGTCGAGGAGGTCCACGCCGACCCTGACACCGACCGACCGGGTGCCGTACCGGAGGCCCCGGTGGTGCGGTGGGCGGTGGAGGCCTCCTACGAGGGAGCGATCCGGTTCGACGAGGTCAACCTGGAGGACCCGGACACCCTGCAACCGGTCGCCGGCATCCTGACCCGCTGGATCTCGTCCACCCTGGTGCAGCTGGCCGACCTGCCGCTGGCGTTCCTGCCGCCGGACCCCGCCGAGGACGGCTGATCCGGACCCCCGGACCGGTGTTGCCGCGTGTGGCTCACTGGCACATGCGCCCTGGACCCCGGTGGCCGCCACACCATCGGCGGCGGGGGCCGGGAGGCGACTGGTATCCGGCCGTCCCCGTCGACTAGGGATTGTGCCGTGGCACCCCCGTTCCGTTGGACCTTCGGCCGGCGCGCCCGGTCGGTCGTCGCCGGCGTCGCCCTGGCCGGGCTGGCCGGGGCGGGGCTGGCCGCCTGTAGCAGCTCCCCGGCCGCTCCGCCGGCCAGCATGGGCATCGTCGAGAACCGCCCGGTACCCACCACCACGCTGCTGACCGACCAGGGCAAACCCACCACCCTGGCGGCGTTCCGCGGCAAGTACGTGGTCATGGCCCCGTTCCTGACCCTGTGCCAGGACGAGTGCCCGCTGGTCACCGGGGCGTTCCAGACCATGCAACGCGACGTCCGGGCCACCGGGCTGGGCAGCAAAGTGGTGTTCCTGGAGGTGTCCGTGGACCCCTGGCGGGACTCCCCCGCCCGCCTCCGGGCCTACGCAACCCGCTTCGGCGCCGACTGGCCCCTGCTCACCGGGACCCTGGCCAACTTGAAGGCGTTCTGGAGCCAGTTCGGGGTCTACTTCGCCAAGGTCCGCGAGGCCCAGCCGCCCAAGCTGGACTGGTGGACCGGCAAGCCGCTGACCTTCGACGTGAACCACACCGACGGGTTCATCCTGCTGAGCCCGGCCGGCCGGGAGCGGTTCATCACCGTGGAGCCGCCCAACCTGCACGGCAAGCTGCAGGCCGACCTGCGCTCGCTCCTCAACACAGGGGGGCTCGAGAACCTTTATCACCAAGCCAAGAACTCGTGGACCATTCCCCAGGCCCTGGCCGCCCTCAGCTGGTTGGTGGGCCAGACAATCCCGTCGGCCACCTCCTCGTGACCGAGCGCCCCAGCCTGACCGGTGCCCCAGCGTGACCGGACGGCGTTCCTGGTCGACGGTGGCCGTGGTCGTCCTGCTGGCCGCCGGCGGGCTGACCCTGTCGGCCTGCGGCAACGGCAACCCGGTGACCACGATCAACGTGACCCCGACCACCACCAAGGGGGTGACGCTGTCCACGGAACAGTCCCCGGTGGGGCCCATCCTCACCACCGGTACCGGGAACACCCTGTACGACTTCGCCCCCGACACCCCGACGTCCAGTGACTGCGTGTCGTCCGCCTGCGTGCTCCTGTGGCCACCGCTGGTACTACCCGGCGACGAGCCCCCCACGGTGGCCAAGGGCCTGAAGCAGTCGCTGGTCAACGAGATCAAGCGGCCGGACGGCGCGGTGCAGGTCACCTACGGGGGGCACCCCCTGTACACGTGGAACGGCGACACCAAGCCCGGCATGATCACCGGCCAGGCCCTCGACAACGAGGGCGGCTACTGGTATGTGGTGGCGCCGACAGGCAAGCAGATCACCACCCCGTTCACCGTCGACGGCTGACCGGCCGGCCGCGGCGGCTACTCGCCCAGCGGCGTGATGGACTTGAGCTCCAGGTAGTTGTCCAGGCCCTCGGGGCCCATCTCCCGGCCGATGCCACTGTTCTTGTAGCCGCCGACCGGGGCCGGGAAATCGAACATGTACCCGTTGACCCCGATGGTGCCGGTCCGGATGCGCCGGGCCACGTCGAGGCCGAAGGCGGCGTCGCCGGAGAAGACGGTGCCGGCGAGGCCGTAGTCGGAGTCGTTGGCAATGGTGACGGCGTCGTCGACGTCGTCGAAGGGCATGACGGCCACCACGGGACCGAAGATCTCCTCCTGGGCGATCCGCATGTGCGTGTCGACGTCGGCGAAGACAGTGGGCTCGACGTACCAGCCCTTGTCGAACCCGGCCGGCCGGCCGCCGCCGGTGGTGATCCGGGCGCCCTCGTTCCGGCCCACCTCCAGGTAGCCCTCCACCCGCTCCCGGTGCCGCTCGGCGAACAGCGGTCCGATCTCGGTTGACTCGTCCGTCGGGTCGCCGATGCGCAACCCCTTGGCCAGCTCGGTGACGGCGTCGACCACCTCGTCGTACCGGCTCCGCGGGGCCAGGATGCGGGAGTGGGCCAGGCACGACTCGCCGTTCAGCATGAACGACGAGAACCGGAGGGCCTCGACCGCGGCGGCCACGTCGGCGTCTTCCAGGATGATGGCGGCCGACTTGCCGCCGAGCTCCAAGGTGCAGCGCTTCAGCGTCTCGCCGCAGATGGAGCCCACCCGCCGCCCGGCGGCGGTCGAACCGGTGAACCCGATCTTGTCCACGCCCGGGCTCCGCACCAGGCGCTCGCCGACCTCGCGACCGGCCGGGACGACGTTGAGCACCCCGGCCGGCAGGCCGGCTTCCTCGGCGATCTCGGCCAACAGGAAGGTGTCGAGGGGGGTCTCGGGGGCCGGCTTGATGACGACGGTGCAGCCGGCGATGAGGGCCGGCGCCACCCGCGACATGATGACCAGCTGCGGGACGTTCCACGGGGCGATCACCCCGACCACCCCGACCGGCTCCCGACGCACCAAGATGTCGCCGCCGATGATCCCGGCCCGCCGTTCCTCCCAGGGATAGCTGCCCGCCAGACCCACGAAGTACTGCAGCATCCCGGCCGCCGGCGGCGCCTGGATCTGGGACGAGAAGGCGATGGTGCACCCCATCTCCTCGGTGATCACGTCGGCCATCTCCGGGCAATGGGCCAGGTACGTCTCCGCCAGCTTGGCCACGTACTCCCCCCGCTGGACCGGCGTCAGGTTGGGCCACGGACCGCGGTCGAAGGCCTCCCGGGCGGCGGCCACGGCCCGATCGATGTCGGCGTCGACGGCATCGGGGACGGTGGCGATGACCTCCTCGGTGACCGGCGAGATGACCTCCAGGAGATCGCCGCCGGCTGGGTCCACCCACTCGCCGCCGATGTAGAACTGCTTGTACGAACGGGCCATGTTCTCGCCTTTCCCTTGATCTTCTCGGTTGCTGCCTTACGTGTTCTGTGGGCCTGCGGGGGTGGTCACCACCTGATACCCCGGGAAGTCGGTCCGCTCGGCGATGCGCCAGCCCGCCTGGCGGACCAGGCGGTCCTCGTAGTGCCCGTAGATCTGCAGGGCCGGACCGTCACGGGGGACGAAGAGGCCGTGCCAGGTGGTGACCACCGAGGCCGACGCCCGGTCAGGCGCGACGGTGAACTCGCTGTCCCCGATCATGAGGTCGAACCACTGGACCTCGGTCAGCAGGGCCGAGAGCCACGCCTTGGTGTCCGACACCCCGGCCCGGGAACCGCCGATGCGGGTGTAGTCGATGGTGGCGTCGGCGGTGAACACGTCGTCGAGCAAGTCGACGTCCTGGGTCCGCAGCGCCGTGCAGTACCTGACCAGCAGGTCCACGATGGCCGCCCGGTCCACCAGGTCGTCCACGGTCGGAACGGCCCCCACGGCTAGACCATCGAGCGGAGCCCGTCGTGGCCCCACTCGCCCGGCCCGCGTAGGCCGTTGTAGTGCTCGACGTGCCAGGTGGCCGGGTCGATCTCCCGGGCCCCCCAGCCGTACTCCAGGTGCCAGCCGGAGGGGCTCTTGAAGTAGAAGGAGAACATCCGGTCGTTGAGGTGCCGCCCGAGCGAGGTCGAGACGATGTCCCGCTCCAGGCACAGGTCGTAGGTGGTCCCGACGTCGTCGATGTCGAGGGTCTCGAACATGACGTGCTGGGCCCGGCGCGGCGTGCCCGGGATGCCGATGAACGCCAACGAGTGGTGCCGCGGGTTGCAGTGCATGAAGCTGGCGAACGTGCCCATGCCGGGGATGACGGCCCGGTCGGAAGCGGCGAACCCGAGGGCCTCCTCGTAGAAGGCTTCGGCCTTCACCACGTCGGGGGCATAGAGCACCACGTGGCCCAGTCCGAGGGCACCCGTCTTGAAGCCCGACAGGGGGCGTGACGTGTTGACGTGGGGGACGAACTGCACCTCCGGCCCGTAGCCCACCTCCATCCGCATCCCCGAGTGCGGGCAGGTGAAGCTGACCAGCTCGATCATCCGCCGTCGGTCGGCCTCTTCCGCGGTGCCCGGCACCACCTCGACCCCTGCCGCTTCGATACGGGCGGCCACCGCCTGCAGTTGCGTGGCGTCGGCCACCTCCCAGCCGACGAAAACGACGTCCTCGGTCTCGGCCTCCTCCACCACGAGGCGGTGGTGGTGGTCGTCGATCCGCAGGTACAAGGTGCGCTCGTCGCTGTCGGGCGTGATCTCGTGGCCGAGGACCTCGGTGGTGTAGTTGCGCCACCCCTCCAGGTCCCGGGTCCCCGCGCCGACGTAGCTGAGCTGGTTGACCTTGCTCATCTCTGCTCCTTCCCGTTCATCGCACCCCGCCGTTCATCGCACGTAGTCCTGTCCGCCGTCGACCGAGAGGGTGGCCCCGGTGATGTAGGCCGCCGCCGGGCTGCAGAGGAAGACGGCTGCCGTCCCAACATCCAGCTCCGCGTCGCCGAAGCGGCCGAGGGGAACCTGGCCGAGGATGCCGTCCGTCGCTTCGGGGTGCACCTCCAAGAACCCGGCCATGGCCGGGGTGAGGGCCAGCGGGAGCAGCGTGTTGACCCGTATGCCGACCGGTCCCCACTCGCAGGCGGCAGCCCGGGAAAGCGATCCGATAGCGCTCTTGACCGCGGCGTAGCAGCCGAACCCGATCAACGACGGCTGGAGGGCCACTCCCGACCCGATGTTCACCACCGATCCACCGCCGAGCAGGTAGGGGTAGCAGCCGCGCATGAACCGGAGGGTGGCCAGCGGCCCGCTGTCGAACCCGTACTCGAACGCCTGGTCGTCCACTTCCAGGAGTTGGCCGAGGGGCTGGGCGATGGCGTTGTTGACCAGGATGTCGACGGTGCCGAAGGCGGCCACCGCCGCCTCGATGCAGCGCTGGACGTCGGCGGCTGTGGCCACGTCGCCGGCCACCGTGGCGGCCGTCCCCCCGGTGGACACGATCTCGTCCCGGACCGCCTCCAGCTTCGCCGCCGTCCGGCCGCACAGCAACACCCTGGCGCCGGCGGCGGCCAGCGCCACGGCGATGCCCCGTCCCACGCCCTGTCCGGCTCCGGTGACGATGGCCGCCCGGCTCTCCAGTTCCAGCGACGGGGCGGCCATCAGAACGTCGCCACCCGGGTGGGGGTCGGTGGCAGGTCGACGAAGGACAGCAGGGCGGCCTCGGCCCGGCAGACGGCAGGGACGGCGTTCACGACCCGGGCGGCGGTGGCGATCAGGCCGCCGTCGTTCCCGTCCTCGTCGGTGAGCTTCAGCTCACAATCGATGGTGGGCCAGCCGTCGATGCGCAGGTGGTAGCAGTCCCGCTCGTCATGGCAGTGGGGCCAGTCCGGCGCGGCCTGGTCGTCCACCCGGGTGACGTGCTCCACGGCCACCGCCGGCCGGCCGTCCACGATGGCCTGCACCTCGAACCGGATGGCGGCGACCGTCCCCGCCTCGATCGTCCCCACGGCGATCTCCAGCGGCCGGTCCATGGCTTGGACCTCGTGGGTCTCCCGGATCTCCTCCACCTCGGCGCCGACCAGCCGGGCCAGCTGCGTCACCACCCCTCCCCAGTAGGCCGTCAGAGCGCCGCCGTTGAACAACGGGGCGTCGTAGTCCAGCGGTTGCCCGAACCCGAAGACGTGGCGCATCACGTCCGGCTGGTCGTAGTAGGCGTAGTTCACGATCTCCTGTATCCGCACGGCGTCGACCCGCCCCACCAACGAGAGCAGGGCGGCGGGGACCAGGTCGCTGCCGAACCCGGGGTCGGCCCCGTTGTTGAAGAAGGCGGTCCCACCACGCTGGCAGGCGTCGGCCAGCGGCTGGCGCAGGTCGTCGGGCGCGGTCGGCGGGTAGACCAGCTGGTTCAGCGAGCTGGTCACCACGTTGGTACCGGCCTCCAGGAAGCGGACCATGTCGGCCACCGCCTCGGCCGGCCGAGCGATGCCCTCGCCGAAGTAGGCCAGGCAGTCGGCCCGGAGGTCGACAAGGGCGCCGAGGTCGTCGGTGGCCGCCAATCCGGTGGCGGGCCGGCCGCAGAGCTCCCCGGCGTCGATCCCGACCTTCGCCGGCGTCGTCACGCCCACCCCCACCAGCTCCAGCTCGGGGTGGTCGATGATCTGGGCCAGCCCGTGCCGTCCGGTGTTGCCGGTGCCGAAATGCACGACCCTCAACGGCATGCGTCGCCCCTCCCCGCGCCGGCAGACCCTGCCGGCCGATCCCCTCTCACGATAACGACGCCACCCCTCCGGGTCAAGTGGTTCATCTGTTGATCTAACTCTTTAGCCGGTCTCTCCCCTGGTGGTTGGCTCAGTCGAAGGTGGCGCTGTTGCGGATGCTGACGGTGTGCAGCTCGCAGAACGACTCGAGCGCCCACCGGCCGCTCATCCGTCCGGTCCCGCTCTGCTTCATGCCGCCGAACGGCGCCCGCCGGTCCACCGAGAAGACCCCGTGGGAGTTGATGAACGTCGCCCCCGCCTCCAACCGGACCGCCACCTCGCGGGCCCGGTCCTCGTCGGCCGACCACACCGAGCTGGACAAACCGAACTCGGAGGCATTGGCCGCCGACACCGCCTCGTCCACCGTGTCGTAGCCGATGACCGGCAGCACCGGTCCGAACTGCTCCTCCTGGACCAGCGGGGCGTCCTGTTCGAGCCCGGTGACCAGGGTCGGGCGCACGAAGAAGCCGCGTTCCGGGTCGCCGCGCAGGTCCCCGAACTGCCGCACCGCTCCCCCCCGTTCCCGGGCGTCGGTGATCAGGTCCTCCAGCCGGGCCCGCTGGCTGGCCATGTGCACCGGTCCGAGGGTGGTGTCGGGGTCCAGCCCGTCGCCGACGACCATCTGGTCGAGCAGCGCGGCGAGCTCGTCCACGATGGGCTCCAGCCGGGCGCGGGGCACGTAGAGCCGCTTGATGGCCATGCAGACCTGCCCGCTGCTCATGAAGGTGCCCTCCACCAGCCGCCGGTAGAGCGCCGGGGTGGCCGGGGTGTCGTCGAGGACGATGGCGGCGTCGTTGCCGCCGAGCTCGAGGGTCAGGCTCTTCAGGTTGACGGCCGAGCGTCGGGTGACCTCCTGGCCGGTGGCCACGCTGCCGGTGAACGAGATCTTGCGGACCTGGGGGTGGTCGACCAGGCGTTGTGCCACCACGTCCCCGGGGCCGGTGACAACGGAGAGGACGCCGGGCGGCAGCCCGGCGGCCACGGTGGCGAACGCCTTCAGGGTGGCCAGGGGGGCCGTCGGCGCCACGGCGAGGACCACGGTGTTGCCGGCCAGGAGGGCGGGGACCACCCCGGTGACCGACAGCGAGAACGGGCGGTTCCAGGGGGTGATGATGCCGACCACCCCGAACGGGCGCCGGTACACCCAGGCCCGGCCGGCCCCGTTGTCGCCCAGCACCTCCGGTTCGGCCAGGAGCGCCAGCTCGTCCTCGGCGAAAGTCACGGCCATCCCGTAGTAGCCGAACTCCCCGGTCGCCTCGGCCACCGTCTTGCCCTGCTCCCGCACCAACAGCTCCGCCAGCCCGTCCCCCGGGCCGACGGCGTTCCCCGCCTCCCGGACGGCCGCCAGCCGCTCGAAGGGCCCCAGGGCGGACCATGACGGAAAGGCTCGACCAGCAGAGGCCACCACGCGGTCGACATGGCCCGGGTGGAGCCGCGGGTAGACGCCGACCTGCTCGCCGACGTCGGCCGGGTTCCATATCTCGGCCACGCCGTCGGTGTCGCTCAGGTCGACCTCCGGGTCGACCACCATCGCCCCCTCGGCGAGCGCGGCCATCACCCGTACGCCCGGGTCGCCTCGATGACGGCCTCGGCCACCTCGCTCGTGGGCACCCCGACGCCACCGCCGACGATGAAGCCACCGTCCACGGCCAGGTTGACCCCGGTCACGTACGACGCCTCGTCGGAGGCCAGGTACAGGGCGGCGTTCACGATGTCCTCGACCTCACCGATCCTCGGGATCAGGCACTTGCCGGCGAACAGCCGGCGGACCGGGGCGTCGGCGGCCTCGCCCAGGAACGGCCGGAGCTGCGGGGTGTCGATCACGCCGGGCGACACGCTGTTGACCCGGATCTTGTGGGGCGACAGCTCGATGGCCAAGGCCTCGGTCATCCGGATGACCGCCGCCTTGGCGACACAGTGGACCAGGTTCCCCGGCGAGTTGCCGGGCATTCCCGACCCGACCGGCATGCCGGCGATCGAGCCCACGTTGACGATGGCCCCGCCACCGCGCGCTTTCATGGACGGCAGGGCGTGGCGGATGGTCATGTAGACGAGGGTGACCTCGTTGGCCATGTTCCAGTCCCACAGCTCCCGGTCCAGCTCCTCGATCGTGGCCGCCCGGGCCACGGCGGCGTTGTTGTACAGGATGTCGAAGCCACCCTGGGAGGCGGCGAAGGCCACCAGCCGTTCGACCGAGGCCTCGTCGCTCAGGTCCAGCCCGTCCAACGCCACCATCGACCCCCCGGCCGCCCGCACCAGGTCCACCGTCTCGGCGTTCTCCTCCGCCTTCAGGTCGCTGCCGATGATGGCCGCTCCCTCCCGGGCGAAGGTCAGGGCGGCGCAGCGGCCCTGGCCGCCGGCGGTCCCGGTGATCAGGGCCGTCTTTCCGGCCAACCTTCCTGACATACCGTCTCTCCCTTCGACCTCGCCAGCTCGGGCTCCCATCAGATGTCGATCAACAGCTTCACGGCCTCCCGACGGTGCAGCATCCCGTAGGCGTCCACCACGTCGTCGAGCGGCATGTGACGGACCCACGGGGCCGTCGGGTAGCGGCCGGCCGCCATGTGCCGGAGCACCGGCCCGAAGGTGCCCCGGTAGGCAAAGGCCATGTCGATCCGGGTCTCCCGCTGCAGCACCGCCAGGGGGTTGAACTGGACCGGTTCGGCGAAGGCGGCGACCAGCACGATCCGGGCCTTCGGCGCGGCGACCGCCACGGCGGTGTCGAAGCTGGCCTGGGTTCCGGCGGCATCGATGACCACCGTGGCCCCGGCGCCGGCGAAGCTGGCGGCGATCGCCTCGGCCGCGCCACCGTCGGCCGGGTCGATGACCTCCGGCGCGCCGACCGCCTCGGCGGCGGCCCGGCGCTCCGGTGCCGGCTCCACCACGACCACGTGCTCCACGCCCTCGGCTCGCAACCCCAGGTAGGCCCCCAGGCCGATCGGGCCGGCACCGAGCACCACGGCCCGGTCCCCGGGAGAGACGGCGGCCCGCTCGATGCCGTGGAAGGCCACCGCCATCGGCTCGACCACGGCGGCATCCATGGGGTCGATGCCCTCGGGTACCCGCCAAGCCATCTCGTCGCGGACGACGGTGAGCTCCGCCAGGCCGCCGCCCCTGCCGGTCAGCCCGTGCCACGGGCCGTTCAGGCAGAGGTTGTAGTCGCCGTCGTGGCAGGGCCCGCAGTCGTTGCACCGCCAGATGGGCTCGACGGCCACCAGCTCCCCCACCCGGGAGGGGCTGACCCCGGTGCCGACGCCGACGATCTCGCCGGCGAACTCGTGGCCCACGATGATCGGCAACGGGGCGTCGCTCATCGGCCCGATGTCGTACTGGTGGAGGTCGGTGCCGCAGAGCCCGTTGGCCAGGACCCGGACCTGGACCTCACCCGGCCCGGGCGACGGCTCGGGCACGTTCTCGACCCGGACGTCGCCAGGCCCGTAGTAGAGGGCCGCCCTCACGCCGGCGCCGCCACCGGATCGCCAGCCGCCTTGTCACCGGCCGCCCCATCGCCGGCAGCACCGGCCCGGCGCTCCGCCTCCGCCGGGTGGACGGCCAACGGCTCCACCGAGTGCACCCGCATGTGCGGGAACAGGGGCATGGTGGAGAACTGGGCGTGCAGCGCGGTGGCGTCGGGAAAGTCGTACAGGCCGACCGAGGCCCGCGTCCCCGGCACCCGCCAGAGGCGGACGAGCTGGCCGGAGGCCCACAGGCTCTGTCCGCGTTTGCGCTCTTCGGCCATCATCGCCTCCAGGTCGGCGGCGCTCAGTTCGGGCGGGATCGCCACTTCGAAACGGACCAGGAACTCCATCACACCTCCACTTGTCAGTCGGGTCGTCGATGCTCGCCGGCGGGGCCGGCACCAGTGACGCTTACGTCGGTGATCGTCAGAAGCTGTCCGGGCGAGCCAGGGCGTCGGTGCCCCCGTCGACCGCCACCCAGCTGCCCACCAGGTACCGGGACCCGTGACCGAGCAGCCAGACGACCACGTCCGCCACCTCCTCGTTCTCCGCCCAGCGGCCGAAGGGGACCGGCAGCTGGCGCATGAGCGGGCCGATCATCGGATCATCGAGGGCGGCCTGGGTCAGGGGGGTCAGCGAGTTGCCGGGGGCGACCACGTTGAGACGGATGCCGTCGGTGATCCACTCCACCGACCGCCGTCGGGCCGCCCGGGCCACGGCCATCTTGGACGTGGCGTAGCCCAGCCCCACCGATCCCTCCACCAGCCGGGTGGCCAGCGCCTCGTCGCCGTCCAGCATGGCCTGCACCGCGGCCTCGTCGAACGGGGACACCGTCGGGGCCACCGAGCCCACGGCCACCGCCGCCGGCTGGTCACCGGCCCGCAGCGCCGGGCGGAGCCCGTCCAGCACGGCCATCTGGCCGAAGTAGTTGACCGTCGACAGGTGGCTCGGAGGGTCGACGGTCGGACCGACGCCGGCAAAGGGGGCCAGCCCGTCCAGCCGGCCGCCGCAGGCCTCGGTGGCCTTCGCCACCGCCTCCTCCCTCCCCTCGACCGTCGACAGGTCGACCTGGATGTCGGCGTCCCGGAGGTCGATCCCGATCACCCGATCGCCTTGGGCCTCGAGCGCCCGCCGCGTCGCCGCGCCGAGTCCCGACGCCGAACCGCTGATCACTACCGTCCGGGCCATCGCCGTCCCCCTTCGTCTCCCGCCGCACCGGCGAGACCGCTCGTCAACGTCTTCGTCATCTTCAGGACCCAGTGCCGATCCGCACCCGCCGGGCCGAGGTGACCAGGGGCAGGTCCTTGTACGTCACCACTCCCGGGCGGGCTCGGACCACGTGCGGGATGGCGTTCACCGTCGGCAGCGCCGTCATCACCATGGCGATGCTCATCAGCACCTCCGAGCTCGTCTCCCCCTCCGGCGGCCAGCCGGCGACGTGCACCTTGACGGTCGGCATCCCGTCCACCACCACGTGCCAGCCGTGGCGGATCTCCCAGTTCGGCGCCACGTCCTCGGTCATCTTCCAGATCGTCCCCAGCTCGATGACCTCCTGGCCACCGGCCATCCCCACCCACCGGTTCTTCAGCCCGGCCACGTGGCCCTCGGGGATCTCCATGAACCCGAGGTCCAGGTGGCGGGTGGCCACCGCCACCTCCGGCAGGTACCGGACCTCGTCGAGGGGCAGCTCCAAGGCGTCGGCCATCATCGCCACCGTGTCCTCGAACACCGCCGTCCCCTGCCAGAACTTTGCCGGGTTGTCGGCGTCGTCCGCCGGCATCCCGAAGGCCACGGTCTCCCACAGCTCCCGGGACTGGTAGCCCGAGCACTCCGCCTCCTCCCAGATCGAGATGTGCCGGATCTCGCTGCAGACGCTGGCCGCGGTCAGGGCGAAGGCGTTGATGAACCCGGGGTTGACCCCGCCGCCGTAGACCGAGGCCCCACCCTTGCGCCCGGCCTCCTCGAAGATGGCTTCGGCCTTCCACCATCGGCCCGTCACCAAGTTGGAGCTCGACACCACGTTGATCCCGGCCTCCAGCAGCCGGGCGATCTGCTCGGTATGCCGGCCCACGTCCTCCTGGCGGACGATCGAGTAGTAGGCCACCACGTCGGGGGCCAGGGCGATCAGCTCGTCGATACTGCCCGTCGCCAACACCCCGATGGGCTCGCGCCCGATCAGCTCGCCTACGTCCCGGCCCACCTTGGCCGGGCTGTGGGCAAAGCAGCCCACCAGCTCCAGCTCCGGATCGTCCAAGATCGCCCGGCCGGCGAACGTGGCGATGTGCCCCGTGGTCCACAGGGCCACCCGTATGGTCATCTCATCCTCCGTTCATGGGGTCATCGGGTCATCGGGTCATCGGGTCATCGGGTCATCGGGCACCGCTGCTGACCTCCCCGCCGAGGTAGGCGACCGCCAGCTGGTTCTCGGTCAGGTCCGACCGCGGGCCGAACCAGTCCAAGCGGCCGAGGTTCATGAACCCGACCAGGTCGGCCAGCTCGACCACTTCGGCGGCCTTCTCCTCCACCAGCACGATGGCCACCCCCAGGTCCCGCAGATCGGCCAGCGCCCGCACCATCTCCAGGCGGGCCAGGGGGGCCAGCCCCAGCGTGGGCTCGTCGGCGATGAACACCTTGGGGGGCCGGACCATGGCCGGGGCGAGGCTCAGCATCTGCTGCTCCCCGCCGGAAAGGGAGCCGGCCAGAGATCGCCGGCGGGTGTGCAGGGCCGGGAACCGGGCGTAGGCCCGGTCCCGCTCCTCGGACGACCGCAGCAGGATGCCGAGGTTCTCTTCCGTCGTCAGGGCCGGGAAGATCCCCCGGGCCTCGGGGGCGAGCAGCATGCCGGCCCGAACCCGACGGTACGTGGGCTCCTGGGTCAGGTCCACGTCCCCGAGGCACACCGTTCCCTGGGTGGGGCTCACCAACCCGGCCGCCACCCCGCAGAGCGTCGACTTGCCCGCCCCATTGGCGCCGACCAGCGCCACGATGGTGCCCGGCTCCACCCGCAGGCTGATCCCGTGCAGTACCTCCACGTCGCCGTAGCCAGCCACGATGTCGTGGAGCACCAGGGCGGCCCCGTCCCCACCGTCCCCGCCGACCGGCACCACCGGGATGGCCGGCGTCACCGCGGCCGGCGTCACCGGGGCCGACGTCGGGCCGGGGGCCACCGCCGGGGCGGCGACAGCCGAGGCCGGAGCCAATACCGCAGCCCGAGCCGTCCGCCGGTGCCGGCGGGCCGCCTGTTGTTCCCCGAACAGCGCCAGGATGCCGTCGGGGTTCATGGCCAGGTTGATGGCGCCCATCCCGAAGAGGATCGACGGGAAGTAGGTGGACGTGGTGAGGATGCCAAAGTCGTGCGGCACCCAGCTCCAGCCCGAGATGGTGTCGAACAGCTGGGTCGTCCCGACCACGCTCAACCCGGCGATCAGCGCCCCGCCGGGACGCCGGACGCCGAACGTGACCGCCGCCGCCAACCACAAGAGGCCCGTCAACGTCGTCGCCGTGGTGTTGGTGAACGTGTTGTAGGTGATGCCCATGAGGGCGCCCCCCAAGCCGGCGATGGCCGCCGAGAGGGCGAAGATCGAGATCTGCGACCGGCTGGCCACGATGCCCGACGCCCCGGCGGCGGCTGGCGAGCTGCGGACGGCGAACATGGCCCGACCGGACGCCGACTTCTGGAAGTTGCGGATCAGCAGCGTGACGAGGCCGAAGATGATCAGCATCACGACCACTTCTTCGCGCGGGTCGCTGAAGCTGAAGATCGTCTGGCCGAAGAGGCTGAAGCTGGGCACCCCGTAGGCGTAACCCGTCTGCCCGTTGCTGATGGTGGAGATCTGGAAGATCACCTGCTCGGCCACGAGGGCCAGGGCGAAGGTGCCGAGGGCCAGCGCCAGGGCCCCGAGGCGGCGGACGGGGACGGCGATCAATCCCCCGACGACCGCGGCCACGGCCGCGGCGATCAGGGCGCCCCATACGAAGTTGAGGTGGCCGTGATCGACGATCAACGGGATGTTGACCCCGAAGTTGTGGGTCGTCGCCCAGCCGGCGGCAAAGGCACCGGCGGTCACGAACGTCGCCTGAGCCAGGCTCACCATCCCGCCGATGCCGGTGACCACCACGAAGGACAGCAGCACGACCGACACCGCCAGGCCGGGGGCCAGGATGGCGCTGTCGGTGAAGGTGCTCGTGGCCATGGCAAAGGCCACGAACGCCGCCAGGGCGATCGCCCAGGGCAGCACCCGGCGCCACGGCGGCAGTCCGTCGCGGTGATCGGCTCTCGGCCGTTCCTCGGCCGCCGAGCCGGCTTGGCGCCGCCGGTCGCGCCCGATGAAGAACAACAGGATGACGGTGAGGACGAACGGGATGGCCGAGCTGAACCCGGGGAGCTGCGTGATCGACGACGGGATGAAGTGTGTGCCGTACCCGGCGATCAGGTCCTGGAAGACGCCGACGGCGAGGCCGGCCACGAGGGCGATGGGTATCGACCGGAACCCGGCCAGGGCGAAGGCCGGGAGCGAGGCCAGCACCACCAAGGTCAGGGTGTTCGGGTCGAGCTGGAACAGCGGGGCGATGAGAACGCCGGCGAGCCCGGCCATGAGCATCGTCAACACCCACGACAGCGCCGAGGAACGCCCGGGATTGAAGCCGCGGAGCCCGCTCAGCTCCCGCTTGTCGACGGCGGCCCGCATCTCGAGGCCGACCCGACTGTGGCGAAGGACGAGCCACAGGGCGATGGCGACCACGGCGGCGGCGGCCAGCACCGCCACCTGGTTGGAGTTGACGTTCACCTTGGGCAAGCCGATGAACCCGAAGTGCCAGACGTTGGGAGGGTTGGGCCCGATGCCGGGCACGGTGGCGCCGTACGACACCTGCCCTGTCGTCGTGGGCAGGTTCATGTTGAAGATGCCGTTGCAGATCGTCGACACCGTCCACAGGGCGATAGCCGGCACCGCCACGAGGAGGCCGATAGTGCCGACGATGCGGGCGAACATCGGGGCGTCGGACAGCCGCCGCAGCAGCACCCGGTCCAGGGCCAGGCCGAGCAGCGGGGCGAAGACGACGATCGAGATGATGGCCGACACGGCGACCGAAAGGTGCTGGCCGGTGTTGAGCTCGTAGAAGAAGAAGGCGGTGATGAAGGCCACCGCGCCCTGGGCGAAGTTGAAGATCCCCGACGTCTGGTAGGTCAGGACCAGCGCCGAGGCCATCATCGAGTAGATCGCCCCCGAGACGGCCCCGGAGATGACCAGGTTCCAAAAAGTGCTCATCAGAATGCCTGACTCCGGCCTCGGGCCGCCTGATCGCTTCTTCGACCTATCGGTGCCTGCGTCGAACCGGCCCGCAGGCGGGCCGGTTCGACGCAGGGAGTACCGCCGCCTCCGCCCCCGGCCCTACCGGCCCGGTTGGCGAAGGGTGCTGCTCGTGACATCACCCGCCGCTGTAGTGGACGGCATTCGTGCAGAGGTAGGCGTAGGCCACCTTCCACTGCGTGCCGGTGCTCGTGACCATGCTCCCGCACGACGTGGGCACTGTGTGGCCCTTCGGGAACGACGTCGGGCCCACCGTGTTCTTGATCGAGTAGGTCATCGAGTTGGCCGCCTTCTGGAACGTTGTCGGCGTCAGGTTCTTGCCGGTCTTCTTCAGGGCGGCAATGAACTGGTCGGCGGCGAAGTACCCCGCCTCCACTCCCTGGGTCAACGGCGCCTTGGGTGTCACGGCCTTGATCCGCTTCACCATCAGGGCCACCGCCGGGTTTGTCGACGCCGCCTGGAAGGGGGCGAACTGCAGGTACACGTACACGCCCTTGGCTGTCTTCACCGTGGCCGGGGAGTACTGGATGTAGTTGACCATCGCTCCCTTGTACCCGGCGGCCTGCAGGGCCGGCTGCAGCCCGACGTTGGTGGCCGAGATCACCTCCATCACCACGCTCGGCGGCTGGCCGTTGTTGGAGGTCATGATCTGCTGCACGTAGGGCGTGTAGCTGCTCACGACCGCCGGCGCGGCCGGCAGGGGGTTCTCGGCGTAGACGATCTTGTAGCCGAGGGACTTCATGGCGTACTCCAGCGGCGCCGTGGACTCCTTCGACGCCAGGCTGTCCTCACCGATGATCGCCATCGTGAGGTTCTTGGGCGACTTCCCCAGGACCTTGGCGATCTCGGCACCGTGCACGGTGATCTCCCAGTCCGGGCTGGTCACCGCACCGGCGAAGCTGAAGCCCCACTTGTTGCCGATGAACCCCGGCGAGATGCCCCAGCCGAAGAACGGCACCTTCTGCTGGGCGAAGTACGGCGCCGCCGCCAGCGTGATGGAGACCACCGGCACGACGGCGAAGACCTTGTCCTGCTCGACCAGCGCCTTCCCCGCCTGGGCGTCGACGGTTGTACTGCTTGTGTCGTTCTTGAACCCGAGGTAGTTGATCTTGCGCCCGTAGACACCGCCGGCCGCGTTCTGGGCCTTGAAGCGGGCCTCGGCCCCGATGGTGGCTGTCCCGTAGTAGGCGCCGAATCCGAGCCCCCCTACGGTGACGGACGTCTTCGTCACCCCCCGGACTGTGGCGGCGGCCGAAGCCGTCACCGCCAGGCAGGACGAGGCCACCAAAGCGAATGCGGCCGCCGCCATCGCATTCGTCCCCCAACGTCGTTTCTTCATGAACCCTCCCTGTGATTGGTGTTCCAGTTGTGCTGCGCTGTCGCCGGTTGGTGTGGCGCCGGCTCGTGTGTCACCGCCTGGTGCAGGCCGGCGACCTCCCCCAGGTAGGCCGTCTGCACCGCCTTGTCCGCCCGGATCTCCGCCGGAGACCCGCTGCGGAGCACCCGCCCCTGGTCGAGGACGACGATCCGGGCGCACTGGGCCATGACGAACCGCATGTCGTGCTCGACCAGGAGGACGGCACACCGGCTGTCGGCCAGGAGGGCGGCCACGCAGGTGGCCAACCTGGCCACCTCGACCTCCTCCAAGCCCGAGGTCGGCTCGTCCAGCAGCAGGATGCGGGGCTCGTCGACGATGGCCCGGCCGAACTCGACCATCCGGGCCAACCCGATAGGCAGCGAACCGGCCGGGGCCCGGCGCAGCTCGGTGAGCCCGCACAGCGCCATCACCTCCTCGACCCGATCCCGACGCAGTCGTTCGAGGCGACGACGGGAAGGCAGGGCGAACAGGTCGGCCACCAGGCCGCCGCCGCCCCCGTGCCACTCGGTCGCCGCCAGCAGGTTGTCCTCGACGCTCAGCCAACCGAAGGTCTGCACCCGTTGAAAGGTCCGCCGCACGCCCTGGCGGGAGCGGGCGGCGGCCGAGGCCCGGCTGACGTCGGTCCCCTCGATGTGGACCGTGCCCGACTGCGGCAGTCGCAGGCCGGAGATGACGTCGAACAGCGTCGTCTTGCCGGCCCCGTTCGGCCCGATCAGCCCGCACACCTCGCCCTGGTGGACGTCGAGGCTCACCCCGTCGAGCCCCACGATGCCGCCGAAGCGCACCACCACGTCGCGGAGCTCGAGCACCCGGGACGGGGCGAGCGCGCCGGCCGGGCTCTCGGCGTCCATGACCACGGTCGTCACGTCTCTTCGGCCCGGCGACCCGGTACCCGGCCGGCGGCGCGCGGTACCCGGCCGGCGGCGCTCTGGCCGGCCAGCCAGCCGAACGTCAGGGCCGGACCGATGGTCCCCCCGCCGCCCAGGTAGCCCTGCCCGGTGGGTGCGGCGACACAGTTGCCGGCTCCGAAGAGGCCGGGGATCGGCGTGCCGTCCGGTCGGAGGACCGAACCGGTGGCGTCGACGACCGGCCCCCCGCACGTGTCGAGCGTGCCGGGGGCCAGCAGCACCGCGTGGTACGGGCCGGCCGGCGCCAGCGGGTACATGGTCGGGTTGGCGCCACGACGGATCGGTCCCGCCCAGGCCCGGGACACCGGCGTGCTGCCCCGGCCGAACTCCCGGTCCACCCCCTCGGCGGCGTCCCGGTTGAAGCGTTCTACCGTGGCCTCGAGGGTGGCGGCGAAGTCGTCGGCCAGGCACACGCCGGGACCCACCCGGCCGCTGATGCCCCGCTGGCCCGCCAACTCGTCCAGCCGGCGGCCGACCGCCGCCGCCAGGCCCGGCAGGTCGTCGGCGGTGATCAGCCACGGGGGCTCCAGTCCGGGGAGCGGGACGCCGCCGCGCCAGGGCCAGGGCGTCGGATCGGCGGCCACCGCCTCGTCCCAGATCATGACCTGCACCAGGTTGGGCCATCCCAGCCCGTCCGTGGCGAAGTGGCCCTGGGTCCGCTCGTTGTACATCGCCTTCTCGTCCCCGACCCGCACCCCCCGGGTGTTGACGATGAGCATGCTGTCGCCATAGGGGACGAAGACGAGGCCCGACATGTCGGCCTGCCCGGCCGACGCCACCGCCGCGTCCAGAACCACCTGGCACCACCAGGCGTTGGTCATGTTGCCGAGGGCGGCCCCGAGGGAGCCGGCGATGTCGAGGAAGTCCCCGGTGCTGGCCGGCGCAGATCCACTGGCGAAGATCGGCCCCCGGAGATAGGCCTGCGCCTTGGCCGGATCGTGGGCGAAGCCGCCGGTGGCGAAGACGACCCCGCCTCGGGCACCGAGACGCCGGACGCCGTCACCGCTCTCGGTCACCACGCCGGCCACCTCGTCGCCCCGGCGGACGACGTCGACCACGCGGTGGCCGGTCAGCACCTCGACGCCGGCCTTCTCCACGGCCGCCAGCAGCTCGGCCGCCAAGACCGCGCCGGGCAGCTGGCTGGTGAAGTCGAAATCCTCCGGCAGGGCAGGCATCAGCAGATGCCCGAACGGCGCCCGGTTCTCCGGCACCCCGGCGTGGTAGTCGGGGTCGGTGACCTCGTTGTCGCTGAACCCCAGGGTCTGCCACACGACCGGGTGCAGGGCGTCGAGCGCGGCCAACCCGTCGACCACCCCGGCGGCGTTGTCGTAGAAGGCCGCCAACAGGGCCATCTCGGCGGCTTCCAGGCCGAGGTGGTCGTCCCCGGCGTCGTAGAGGGCCGGCTGGGCCATCCGGGCCATGAACTGCAGGGCCTCGGTCCGGGGGTCTTCGAAGCCGAGGGCGCGCATCTGCGAGCTGTTGGGGATCCAATACCCGCCGGCCGACATCCCGGTGGTGCCCCCGGTGGCGGCCGCCTTCTCCACTACCGCCACCGAGGCGCCGGCGCCCGCCGCGGCCAGCGCGGCCGCGCAACCGGCGGCACCCGACCCGACGACGAGGACGTCGTACTCAGCATCTGCCTGTGCCACGGTTTCCCTCCCTCCTCGTAGCCGGAAATGGGCTCTTGGCCCGGTGCCGCCGCTCTAGAAAAAGCCCGGCGGCAGGGGCAGCCCGAGCAGACTCGTCCCCCACGTGCCGAAGATGGCGTCGGTGTTGTAACCCATGTGGGCGGCCACGCCATGGACGTCGCGCCACCCGGACTGCACCGGGTTCTGCAGGGCCAGCCCCGCCGCTCCGCTGAACCGCATGCACCGGTCGACGGCGTCCACACAGAGGCGGACGGCCGACGTGGCGTCGCGGGCACTGGCCAACGACTCCTCCCGGGTCAGCGAGGCCCCCTGGGCCATCCGATCGTCGATCCAGGCCGTCCGGTAGCGCATGACCGCCCGGGCCGCCTCGACGCTGGCCGAGGCCGTCCCCACGTGAATGGCCAACGGCTCGCTGAGGACCGGCTGCCCGGTGAAGGTGGAGACCTTCTTGACCGTGTTGGCTCCGAAGTCGGCCACCACCTGGGTGGCGCTGCCCAGGGCCGTCGAACCCAGGTACCAGCCGAGGGCCGAGGCGAACCCCAGGCCGAACACCGACCCGGTGTTGGTGGCCCGGCCCGGGCCCATGCCGGCCAGGACGAGGGCGGGGTCCACGGTCCGGTGCTCGGGGATGTAGGCGTCCTGCAGTACCAGGGTGTGGCTGCCGGTGCCCCGGAGGGCGACCGTGTCCCACTCCTCGGCGATCGAGTACTCCGACCGGGGAAGGATGCCCCAGCGCAGGAGGGGCGCTGCCTCCGGCCCGGCGGGCGGGACGACCAGGCCGACCATGGCCCAACTGCAGTGGGCCGAGCCGCTGGAGTACGGCCACCGACCGCTGACCCGGTAACCGTCGGCCTCGGGGACCACCGTGCTCTCCCGGGCGGCGAACGACGACGACATCATCGCCGTCGGGTCGTTGCCCCACATCTCCTTCTGCAGCTCGTCCCCGAAAACCGAAGCCAACCAGAAGTGGCTGGCCAGCAGGCCGAAGACCCAGCCCGACGAGCCGTCGCCCTCGGCCACCTTGCTCACCAGCTCCACCACGGCGGCACAGCCCAGCTCGTGGCCGCCCCAGCGCGACGCCTGGTTCATGCGGAGCAGGTCGGATTCGACGAAGTCGTCGATCGTCTCCGCCGGCAGCTGCCGCTGTTCCTCGTGCGGGGAGCGTCGAGCCCGGGCCCGGTCGGCCAGCCACTGGGCGCGCTGGCGGGCCTCGTCCAGCGTCAGGCTCACGACGCCTCCTCGCGGTACCGGGCACACAGCTCGGCCCAGGCGGCGCCGTTGGTCTTGGCCGCCACCCGCCAGTCCTCCGGCATGTCGGTGTACGGCGGCCGCGGGGGCCCGCAGCGCATGTAGCCGGCGGCCTCGATCCGAACCTTCTCCAGCTGCGTGTTGTAACTGGCGAACTGTGAGAAGTCCGGGATCGGCAGGGGGACGGCCTCGATGTCGGCGAGCACCGCCTCGCAGCCGGCGCGGTCGGCGGCCGCCAGGCGGTCGAAGAACCGGACCCACGGCTGGGGGCCCATGGCCGCCGACGTGGCCCATCCGGCGGTCACCGATTCGGGGATCGTCCGCCAGGCCTGGCCGAGGGTGCCGCCCTCGCCGTTCATGAAGTTCACCTGGCCCCGGGCCGCCCGGAAGATCTCGTCCGTGAAGGGGAAGCCGACCTTGCAGGCGATGGTCGTAGGGGCGGAGGCGGCGATGCCCGCCCAGAACTCCGCCGGAAAGGCGTACTTGAAGAAGAAGGCGTTGCCGTAGACGAGCACCGGCAGGTCCGGCACGGCCCGGGCCAGGTCGGCGTAGAAGCCCACGGCGTTCGTCAAGGTGGGCGTCTGCCACAGGGGCAGGCCGACGAAGGCCCCGTCCACCCCGAGCGCCCGGACCGCCCGCATCTGCTCGACCGTGTCACGGGTGCCGAGCGTCGTCGTCCCCACGAACAGCGGCACCCGCCCGGCCACGGTGTCGCGGACGGCGGCGAACAACTCCAGCTTCTCGGACCACGTCAGGGCGGCGCACTCGCCGGTCGTCCCGCAGAGCCCGATGGAGGCCGACCCGTCGTCGATCAGCTTCGCCACCGCCCGGGTGGCCTCGTCCAGGTCGACCGTCGACGGGCCTCCGAAGGGGTCGGCGTCGACCCGCACCGGCGTCGGCGGCAGGGCCATCAGGCCGGTGATGTCCGCCGCCGTCAGCACCGTCCGCTCCAGGGATGTCGAGGGTCCGCCATCGTTGCCATCTTCACGCCGAGCCCCCTCCTTGTCAAGTATTTTATCTAATCATCTGTTGAACGGCTCCTTGCGGCGGAGCCGGTGATCGGCGACCGCTCAGTCCCGGTCGACCAGGACCTTCTCGTAGGGCCCGGGACTGGTGATGGCCATGTAGGTACAGCGGCCCGGCCCGGCATTGCGGATGCCGTGGGGAACGCCGGCCGGCACCATGACGGCCTCACCGGGGACGACGGTGATCGGCGGCGCCCCGTCCAGGGTGTACTCGGCCACGCCCTCGACCATCACGTGGAGGTGCTCGGTGGTCGGGTGCAGGTGATAGTCGTTCTCCTGCCCGGGGCCCAGGTTCCAGAGCACGATCCCCTGACGACCGTCGCCGCCGTAGACGAAGGTCACGGTGGCCATGTCCTCGTCGAAGATCTGGTAGTCGGCCAGCGCGAACTTCAGGCTCGTCGGTTCGGCCGGGTCGAGCCGGCCACCGGTCTCGGCGATGAATTTCTCCTGCGGATGGTCGCTCACCTTCGCCTGCCTTTCGCTTGTCGTACTTGTCCGAGTCCCACTTGTCCGGCGCCCGGTTCGGCTACAGCAGGCCGAGACATGCCCCACCGTCCACCGGGATGGCCGAACCCGTGATGTAGCCGGCCTGCTGGGAGGCCAAGAAGGCCACGACCGAGCCGAAATCGGCGGGGTCGCCGATCCGGGCCACGGGGATGGCCCGCACCACGTCGGTCAGGTTGTCGCCGAACATGGTCGTGATGCGGTCCGTGGCGTGGGTGCCCGGCTGGACCGAGTTGACGGTCACCCCGTCCGGAGCGGCCTCGCCGGCCAGCGTCTTCAAGAACGCCGTCGCCCCGGCCCGGGCGGTGTTGGAGGCGATCAGGCTCGGGATCGGCTGGCGGACCCCCATGGAGGTGATGGCGACCACCCGCCCCCATCCCCGGCTCCGCATCTCCGGGACGGCGGCCATGCACATGGCGACGACCGAGAACAGGTTGAGCCAGACGGCGTCGGCGTAGCCCTCCATCGGGGTCGTGGCGAAGGTGCCCGGCGGAGGGCCGCCGGCGTTGGTGACCAGAATGTCGACCTGGCCCATGGCCTCGGTGGCGGCCGTCACGAACCCGACGGCGCCGGCCGTGGTGGCGACGTCGGCCACCAGGGGGACCACGTCACCAGCGAGGCGGTCGGCGGCGCGGCGCACCCGGGCGGCGTCCCGGCCGCAGATGGCCACCTGGGCGCCCTCGGCCGCCAGGGCGGCCGCGGCGGCAAAGCCAAGACCGTTCGACGACGCGGCCACTGCCGCCTTCCGACCGTTCAGGCCAAAGTCCACACTCCGCCCCCTCCTCCGTTGCCCCGGCCGGGCCCACGCGTCGTGGGCGGCCCGGGTTGGCTAGCCGGACCTAGATGCCTTCCAGCAGGGGCAGGATCTGCTGGGGATCGGCGTACACCCGCTCCGACAGCAGCGTCTCCCCCTCGAACGGGAAGATGCCCACCGTGAACACCCGCAGCTCTTCGCCCGGGGTCGACCCGTCGATGCCGTCGGGGAAGACGGTGACCACCTCCACGATGGCCAGGTCGTCGAGGTGGTGGATCTTCTCCGCGTGGTGCTCGTTCGGGCCGAGCATGTCGAACATGTTCTGCAAGAACGGGCCGACCTCCTCCTTGCCGTGCAGCACCCGGCCGACGGTGACCAGGTCGTAGGTGGGGTTCGGCATGGTGGACAGGACCATGTCGAGGTCCTTGGTCGACTCCCCCCGGAGGTGGACGGCGAGGGTGGCCTCCCGGGACTCCTTCAGTGCTTCGCTGATCATGGTCTCCTCCTGGTGGCTACTGGCCGGTGTTGTCACTGGTCTGGCGTGGGGACTGGTCATTCCGGAACGGGCATGTCGTAGTAGCGGGCCACGTTGTCCCGCAGGAGCTTGCGCTTGGCGTCGTCGGAGATGTCCGACCGCTTCTGCAAGACCTTCGCCGCGTCCTTCAGCCGGTCGCCGTGGGGGATGTCGGAGCCGTAGACCCAACAGTCGTCGCCGAAGTGCTCGATGCAGTAGGGCAGCAACGGGTCCTCGACCTCGAAGCCGAACCACAGGTTGCCCCGCCGGATGTACTCGTACGGTGACAGCTGGCTGCGGTAGCCGCCCTGCTCGGGCCGGTCGATGACCGTGTCCAGCGGACGGGTCGGGGCGAAGCGGTTCCGCTCGGGGTTGGCCTTCTCCTCGGCCCGCTCCACCATGAACGGCACCCAGTTGCAGCTCGCTTCCAGGAACGAGACCCGCAGGCGCGGGAACCGGTCCAGCACCCCCGAGGCCGCCACCTGTTCAAAGCCCATCAGCAGGGAGAAGACGAAGGTGTACTGGTCGAGCGGGGTGCAGTAGGCCACGTGGACGCCGACGGCCAGGTTCTCCTGCTCGCAGGCCGCCCAGATCGGGTCGTACCGGCGCTCGGTGATGCTCGACTTGCCGTTCATCCCCGGCAGCATCACCCCCACCGCCCCCAGCTTCTTGCACCGCACGATCTCCCGGGCGGCGGCCTCCGGGTCGTTCATGTCGATGACGGCCACCCACTTCAGCTCGTCGGGCCGCGTGCTGCAGACGTGGGCGATCCAGCTGTTGTAGGACCGGCACAGGGCCGCCTCGAACCCCAGGTCGAAGCTGAGGGGGCGGATGAGCAGGAGGGTGGGGTAGATGACGGCGACGTCGATGCCCTCGTCCAGGTGGACGGCGATCCGCTCGTCAGGTTCCCGCATTTCCAAGACGCCGAGGGACTCGGGTTTGGGCACGATGGAGTCCCGGCGGATACCGGCCCGGCTGACCGGGGAGCCGCCGAAGGACAGCCGGTCGCCGTACAGGCCCGGGTAGGTGACGTTGTCGACGGCCCACAGCAGCTGCTGCGGCCCGTCCACGATGACCGGCCGCCGGTGGTGGTACTCCTCGTCCAAGAACTGGTCCGAGAAGGTCTCTTCCCACTCGAAGACGTGGCCGTCCCCGTCAATGACTTTGTAGGCGCTCATCTGCCCTTTCCCCTTGCTGTCGCCGTCGACGATCGACGGTTGGACGCTCGACTGTCGATGGACCTGTCTATTGATGGCTTGGCGACGAACCGACGTGCTCGCCGACGTGGCTGAGCAACCGCATGGCGTTGCCTTCCCGGATGCGCTCCCGCTGCCCGTCGTCCAGCCCGGGCAGCTGGTCCAGGACCGCCCCGGGGGGATCGGGCATGAAGGGGTAGTCCGAGCCGACCACGACCTGGCGGTCCCCCACGATCGAGAGGACATAGGCCAGGGCTGCAGGAGCAAAGACGAGGAGATCCACGTAGATCCGGGTGGCATAGGCACTGGGCGCTTCGGGGAGCCGCTGGCGGAACGCCGGGTCCATGGCCCACATCCGGTCGAGGCGGGGAAGGAGCAACCCGAGTGACCCACCACCGTGGCTGGCGAAAAGGCGGAGGGTGGGGTGGTCGACCAAGACCCCCTCGGCGATGAGGGCGCCGAGGGCGAACCCGACCTCGTTCGGGAAGGTCACCCCGCTGGCCGCCGGACCGCCGGTGATGGTCTCGAAGCCGTGGGGGTGGAAGGGATGGATGAACACGGCCAGGTCCAGCCGGGCCGCCTCGGCCAGGAGCTGGTCGTAGCGGCCGGTATGGAGGAGCTCGCCGTTGACGTTGGAACCGATCTCCACCCCCCGCAGGCCCAACGCCTTGACCTGGGCCAGGGCGGCGGCGGCCCGGTCGGGGTCCTGCATGGGCAGGATGCCGAAGGCGTCGAATTCCTCGCTCACCTGGTCGGCCAGCCACTCGTTCATGTCCCGGCAGTACCGGTCGCCGTCCGCCGGCTCGGCCCAGTAACAGAACAACTCGGGCATGGGCGACAGCACCTGGCGCCGGACCCCGGTGGCCGCCATCTCCTCCCGGCGACGCTCGGGATCCCAAGCCGAGCGGGTCACCGTCCGGAACGGCTGGCCGCCCACGTGCACCACGGCCTGGTCGCCGTCGGCCTCCACCCAGGGCCAGTCCGACCGGCCCGGTCGGGAGAAGGGCAGCTCCAGCGGGACGACGTGGGTGTGGACGTCGATCATGCCGGCCCGTCCACCAGGTCGAAGCCGTCCACCACGTCGAAGCAGGCGAACACCTTGTCGGTGTTGAAGATCCCGGTCTCCACGAACGTGCTCCACGACAACGGCGCCTGGCCGGCCTCCATGGCTCCGGCCAGGACGAACCAGTTGAGCAGCTCCTGCTGGCCGGCGGCCTCGATCTCGTCCAGGCCGACCCCTCGCCAGGCGTCCCAGCTGCCGTCGACCAGGGCGTCGTAGAGGCGACGGTCGGCGGGGACGTCGGGATGCAGCCGCCAGGTGGCGTCACAGAGGAAGGCGTGGGACCAACTGGACGAGGCCACCAGGGCGATCCGCCAGGGCGACCGGACGATGGCCCGCAACAGGGCGGCGCCCAGGTCCATCAGCCGACGGGGGCTGGGCGACGGCGGGTCGAAGGGGGCGTCGTTGGCGAACCGGCTCAGGCCACCCGTGCGGCTGATCACCCGGCGGCCGTAGCAGTTGACGGCCAAGGGGACGATGGGGAAGTCGAAACCGGTGCGGTCGTAGTCCAAGAACAAGAGGGTGTTCATGAAGGCGTGGGGGATGCCCTGGTGATGGAGCGGCTCGTAGGCGTAGGCCATGTCGAACTCGTCCTCCAGCAAGGAGGTGGCCAACGAAAGCGCGATGTCCCGGCGCCCCCGGACGGCGAAGGTCGTGTCCGGGCCCTCGCCCCAGACGTTCTCGGGCGGCATCACCCCCCGGGTGGCCTGGCTGGGGTGCCAAGGCTGGGCCTCGCGGTCCCCGTACGCCAAGAGGGCGAAGGGCGGGATGACGTCCTCCCGGAAGTTCTCGTACTGGTCGTCGCCGACGATCAGCAGGGCGTCGGGGGCGAAGGCCTCCAGCTCCTTACGGGCTCGGGCGAACCCGGCCACCAGTTCCGCCCGATGGCGGCCGGCGGCCGCCAGCCCCTCGTCGTCGGCCCACTCCGAGCGCATCAGTGCCGGCCAGCCTTCCGGCGACCGGAGCCGCTCGGGAATGGCCGGGTCCTGCAAGGTCCACCGCAGGGCGGCGGACAGCCCGGCGTCGGGATGACAGAGCGGTGGAAAATGCGTCAGTCCCACCCCGAGCACTGCCCCCATCCGAGTCCCTTCCGCGGTCCCGGCGCCCGGCCTCGGCCAGCACGCGTCACGTTCCCCGAGGCAGCCCTGCCCCCGCTGCTTTTACAAGATCATCTAATCATCTACGCCGTAGGGTTCACCGTCAAGCGCGCCGACAAGATTTCTGCCGGCTCCCCGCCGGACGGTCCCGGCGCGGTCCGATCCAGGTGGGACGGGCAAAAAAAGACCACCCGCGGCCGACGCTTTTGCAATATCATCTAATCATCTAAGCTGATCGAGGCGGGCCCCCTCACATCTGCGGGCCCCCACCCGGCACCCCACCGAAGGAGCGTCGTGCAGGAAGCCAACTCGACCGCAGTGGACATTCCTCCCATCATCAGCCTCGACGACCACGTCATCGAGCCGCCGACCCTGTGGACGGACCGGCTGCCCCGCCGCTACCTGGACATCGGTCCCCGGGTGGAGGAGCTGCCTCAGGGCGGCGCGGTGCTGGACGGGGGGAAGTTCCGGGAACGGCCGGGCACCGAGGGACCCGTGGTTTCCTACTGGCGGTACGAGGACCTCTTCATGAGCGTGAAGCGGCTGTCCACGGCCGTCGGCTTTCCCGGCGAGGCCGTCACCCTGGACGGCGTCACCTACGACGAGATCCGGCCTGGCTGCTGGCAGCAGGGGCCTCGCCTGGAGGACATGGACCGCAACGGCACGCAAGCCTCGCTGTGCTTCCCCAACTTTCCCCGCTTCTGCGGCCAGACCTTCGCCGAAGCGGAGGACAAGGACCTGGCCCTGCTCTGCGTGCGCGCCTACAACGACTGGATGGTGGAGGAGTGGTGCCACGGGTCGGGCGGTCGTCTCCTCCCCCTCTGCCTGGTCCCCCTCTGGGACGCCAACCTGGCCGCCGAGGAGGTGGCCCGCAACGCCGCCCGCGGCGTACGGGGGGTGGCCTTCAGCGAGGTTCCGGCCTACCTGGGCCTGCCCAGCATCCACTCCGGCTATTGGGACGTCTTCTTCCAGGCCTGCCAGGACACGGGCACGGTGCTGTTCCTCCACATCGGGTCGGGCACCAAGATGCCGCAGACCTCGGCCGACGCCCCCGACCTGGTGGCCGTGACCATCGGCTTCGGCAACTGCGTCGCCTCGATGGCCGACTTCATCTTCTCGGGAGTCCTCGAACGGTTCCCCGGCCTGAAGCTCGTCTATTCGGAGGGCCAGGTCGGCTGGATACCGTTCTTCTTGGAACGGGCCGACGACGCCTGGGAGAAGCACCGGGACGGCACCTTCGGCACCAACACCGTCCCGGAGCCCCCGTCGTCGTACTACTACCGGCAGATCTACGGGTGCTTCTTCAAGGACTTCCACGGGATGGCGTCGATCGACCGGGTGGGCGTGGACAACATAACCTTCGAGAGCGACTATCCGCATGCCGACAGCACCTGGCCCAACACCGTGGAGCTGGCCAAGAAGATGTTCACCGGGCTCGACCCGGCGACCATCGAAAAGATGGTACGAGGTAACGCCATCCGACTCCTGGGCCTCTGATCGGCAGGTAACCGGAAAGACGCAGTGGTTCCACAGGACAGCCTGCCGTCAATGAAGGGGTAGCAACAGGACATGGTGACCAGAAACAACAGACCCACGGGCCCCGTCATGCTCACGCCTTTTGACGGGCCCCAACCGCTTTCGTCCTCCACCTCGCGGGTGGTGACGCCCAAAGCGGCCCGCCAGATCTCCGAGACCCTGAAAGAACGGATACTGAACGGCGAGTTTCCGCCGGGCTCCTACCTGCCGGCCGCCGGCGACCTGCTGGAGGAGTTCGGGGTCAGCCGACCCACCCTGCGGGAAGCCCTGAACACGTTGGAGACCGACGGCCTGATCCAGCTCCGCCGGGGACCGAACGGCGGGGCCATCGTCCAGAGCCCGGACAACGCCGCCATCATCCGCCAGCTGGGTTTCCTGCTCCGCTACGACGGGACCACCATCGAGCAACTGATGGACGTCCGCCTGTTGGTGGACCCCCTGGCGGCCCGGCTCGTGGCCGAGCAGGGCAACGAGGAGGACATAGAGCGGATCGGCCAGAGCCTCGAACGCCAACGCGCCTTGAAGGGCGCCGGCAGCCACGAAGACTGGTTCAAGGAGAACCTCTACTTCCACTGGGCCATCGCCTCGGCCTCCAACAACCCGGTGGTCCGCGTCCTGTCGGAGTCGCTGCACAACATCACCCTCGACGGCGGCCTGAAGATCCGGGTCAAGCGGTCGGAGCGGGCCACCAGCATCGAGGAGCACGCCGCCGTGTACGAGGCCATCGCCGAGGGGGACGGGGACAAGGCGGCCGAGATGCTCCGCCACCACTTGGAACGAAGCATCTATCTGCGGGCTCACTACCTGCGCTGACCAGCCACTACCTGACCACAAGGAGCCACCGACGTGTCACAGCGGTTCGAGGGAAAGGTCGCCGTCGTCACCGGCGCCGGCCAGGGGATCGGGGAGACCTACGCCCGCTATCTGGCCGAGGGGGGCGCCACCGTGGTGCTGGCCGACATCTCGGCCGGGGCGGAGGCGAACGCCGAGAAGTTGCGGGCCGACGGGCATCGCGCCCGTGGCGTCGTCGTCGACATCGCCGACGCCGCGGCCTGCCAGGCGCTGCTCGACGGGACCGTCACCCAGGAGGGGTCCCTCGACATCCTGGTCAACAACGCCGCCGTCTACCAGGGCCTTCGCCCCACCCCGGCCGAGGACATCCCGCTCGAGGTGTGGCGGCGGATCGTGGACGTCAACGTGAGCGGCATGTACTACATGTGCCGGGCCGCCATCCCCCACCTGAAGCGGCAGCGGTCGGGGGTGATCATCAACCAGACGTCCGGCTCCGTCTTCGGCTGCCCCCCCGGCATGCTCCACTACGTCACGACCAAGTCCACGGCCATCCCCATGACCAAGATCCTGGCCCGCGAGCTCGGCCCCTTCGGGGTCCGGGTGAACGCCATCGCCCCCGGCCTGACCGATACGGCGGCGACCCACGACGTCGCCGCCCAACAGGCCATCGACATGAGCATCGCCGCCGCCCCCTTGGGCCGGCTGGCTGTCCCCGACGACCTCTGCGGGGCCCTCGGCTTCCTCTGTTCCGATGACGGCGCCTTCGTCACCGGCCAGACGATCGCCGTCAACGGCGGCAGCAACATGATCCCCTGAGATGCAGACCGCCGGCAGCCGGGCCGCCCCGGTAGGCGAGCTCGATCCCCTCGACCGGTACCGCCGCGCCGAGGGCCGGGTCTTCATGACCGGGACCCAGGCCCTGGTCCGGCTGCTCGTCGAGCAGAGCCGGCGGGACCAGGCCGACGGCGCCCGGCCCGGGGTCCTCGTGTCCGGGTACCAGGGCTCGCCGCTGGGCGTCCTCGATCTCGAGTTGGCGCGCCACCCCGCCGTCCTGGCGGACCACGGCATCGTCCACCAACCGGCCGTCAACGAGGAGCTGGCCGCCACCGCCCTCTTGGGGACCCAACTGGTCGCCGTCGCCGGGCGACCCCGGGTCGATCGCCTGGTGGGCATGTGGTACGGCAAGGCTCCCGGTCTCGACCGGGCCTCCGACGCCATCCGCCACGCCAACCACATCGGCTGCCCCCCGACCGGCGGCGTCCTGGCGGTGGTCGGCAACGACGCCGGGGCGAAGTCCTCCACGTTGCCGGGAGCGTCCGAGGCCAGCCTGGCCGCCCTGCAGATGCCCACCGTCTTCCCCGCCGACTCGGAAGACGTGGTCGAGCTCGGCCTCCACGGCTACGCCCTGTCCCGGCTGTCCGGGCTCTGGGTCGGCTGCAAGGTGGCCACCAGCGTGGCCGACGGCTCCCAGTCCGTCACACTGGACCGGTTGCGCCACCTGGCCCCGTCCAGACCCACCCCCGTGGACTTCGACGGGGTGCCGTACGTCCACTCGCCCGATGCCACCCTGGCCGGCCGGAGCACCCTGGCGCTCGAGCGGTCCCTGTTCTACGCCCGCCTCGAGATCGCCCGCCGCTACATCACCGAGAACGGGCTCAACCGGACGGTGGTGGGTGGGCCGGGCGACCACCTGGGCCTGGTCGCCGCCGGCAAGACCTGGCTCGACCTCCGCCAGGCCCTGGCCGTACTCGGGCTGGACGACGGCGAGCTCGCAAAGCACGGCATCCGGCTGATCAAGCTGGGAGCCGTCTATCCCCTGGACCGAGCCGGCCTGCGCCAGCTCACCGCCGGCCTGGACGTGGTGGTGGTGGTGGAGGAGAAGCGGTCGTTCGTCGAGGCCCAGGTACGCGACCTCCTCTACCACGACCCGTCCCGGCCCCAGGTGCTGGGCAAGACCGACCAGGACGACCGGGTGCTCGTCCCCGCCGACGGCGAGCTCGACCCCGACCGCCTCGCCGCCGCCCTCGCCGGGGTGCTGGAGCGGCACCACCCCATTCCGGCGATCGGGCAGTGGCGGGAGCGGCAGCGCCCAGCAGGCCACCCGGGGGGCCGCTCGGCGGCCCTCCCCCTCATGGTCCGGACGCCGTTCTTCTGTTCCGGGTGCCCCCACAACCGATCGGTGAAAGTGCCCGACGGGGCCCTGGTGGGCGGGGGCATCGGCTGCCACGGGATGGCCGTCCTGATGAAACCGGCCCAGGTCGGCCGGATCATGGGCCTCACCCAGATGGGCGGCGAGGGGGCCCAATGGGTGGGGATGGCCCCGTTCACCGAGGAGCCGCACGTCTTCCAGAACCTGGGCGACGGCACGTTCTTCCATTCCGGCAGCCTGGCCGTGCGGGCGGCCGTGGCGTCGGACGCCAACATCACCTACAAGATCCTGTACAACTCGGCCGTGGCCATGACCGGCGGCCAGGCCGTCATGGGGTCACGGACCGTCGGCGACCTGGCCCGGCTGCTCATGGCCGAGGGCGTCCGGCGGGTCATCGTCACCAGTGACGACCCCGGGCGGACGGCGGCGACCGGCCTGCCGTCCGGCACCGACCTCTGGCACCGGGACCGCCTGATCGAGGCCCAGGAGCTGCTGGCCGGGATCGAGGGCGTCACGGTCCTCATCCACGACCAGGAGTGCGCAGCCGAGAAGCGACGGAAGCGCAAGCGACGGACGGCGCCGGACCCGCCCACCCGGATCTTCGTCAACCAGCGGATCTGCGAAGGCTGCGGCGACTGCGGGACCAAGTCGAACTGCCTCTCCGTCCAGTCGGTCGACACCGAGTTCGGCCACAAGACCCACATCCACCAGCCGTCGTGCAACAAGGACTACAGCTGCCTGGACGGCGACTGCCCCTCCTTCCTGTCGGTCACCCCGGCCCCGACCGGGCGGCGGGCCGGAGCCGGACGACAGAGCAGTGCAGGACGTGGAGCCGCACCCAGCACGAGAGCAGGCGGCGACCTCGCCGCCGGCGACCTGAGCGGTGACGACCTCCCGGCCCCCACCCTGGCCACACGGGCCCACTGGACGGTGCGGTTCCTGGGCGTCGGCGGCACCGGGGTGGTCACGGCCGCCCAGGTGCTGGGCACGGCCGCCATGATCGACGGGCTGGCGGTGCGGGGGCTGGACCAGACCGGGCTGGCCCAGAAGGGCGGCCCGGTCATCTCCGACCTGGTCGTCAGCACCGAACCGGTCGAGGGCGCCAACAAGCTGACGGACGGGGGGTGCGACCTCTACCTCGGCTGCGACCTGGTCGTGGCGGCCACCCCCGGCTATCTGGTGGTGGCCGACCGGCAGCGGACGGCCGCCGTCGCCTCCACCACCCTGGTGCCCACCGGCGACATGGTGGGCGACGCCCGTGCCACGTTCCCCGACGTCGACCGGTTCGTCGACGTCATCACCGAACGGACGGACCGGTCGCGGTCGGTCTACCTCGATGCCGACCGGATCTGCGAGACCCTGTTCGGCGGCACCGAGTTCGCCAACACCTTCCTCGTCGGAGTGGCCTCGCAGGCGGGCCTGCTGCCGATGGGGCCCGAGGCCGTCGAACGGGCCGTCGAGCGCAACGGGGTGGCCGTCGCCACCAACCTTCAGGCCTTCCGGTGGGGCCGGCAGGCGGTGGCCGACCGCGCCTCCCTCGACGCCGCCCTGCAGCGGGTGGTCGCCTCAAGTGGCCCGACGGAACCCACCGGCCGGCGGGCCGGCCGACAACGAGCCGACGGGGGCGCCCAGGCCAATGAGCTCTGCCGGCGGGCCGGGCTGCCCGACGGTGAGGAGTTGGGACGGCTGGTGCGGCACCGGGCCGCCGACCTCATTGCCTACCAGGACGCCGGCTACGCCGGCCGGTACGTCGACTTCGTCGGCGCTGTCCACCGGGCCGAGACGGCCGCGGTGCCAGGCCACGAGGAGCTCACCCTGGCGGTGGCCCGGTACCTGTACAAGCTGATGGCGTACAAGGACGAGTACGAGGTGGCCCGGCTGGCACTCGACCCCGAGGTGGCCGAACAGGTCCGGCGGGAGTTCGGCGCCGGCGCCCGGTACGGGGCCATGCTCCACCCGCCCATTCTCCGAGCCGTCGGGGTCAAGCGAAAGATCCGGCTGCAGCGGACGGCCGGGCCGACCTTCCGCACCCTGCGGGTCATGCGGAAGCTGCGGGGCACCCCGTTCGACCCGTTCGGGCACGCCCACGTCCGCAAGGTGGAACGGCAGCTGGTCACCGAGTACCGGGACCTGGTGGAGCAGGGGCTCGCCCACCTGACGGCGGCCAACCACGCCGACGTGGTGGCCGCGGCTTCCCTCCCCGACGTCGTCCGCGGGTACGAGGACATCAAGCTGCGGTCCGTCGACGAGTTCCGCCGCCGGACCACCGCCGCCCGGGCGGCGATCGTCAGCGAACCCGCGCCCGGCCGGGCCGCAGGCTGACCGCCGGGCCCCGAGGGGTCCTGGCCCTCTCTCAGCTGGTCGACCGTCCACCGGCACGGCTGAACCGGCATGGAAAACTGTGCAGTCGAGGAATTGGGAGGGTCGGGCGTATGCGACGAGGGTGGGGCACGACGGTCGGACGAGTGGTCGGGCGGGGGCTGGCGGTCGTCGGGCTCCTGGCCGGCGTGACGGGAGCTTCGCTGACGGTGGCAGCGGCCACGGCCGGGGTGACGGGGGCTTCGACCACCACACACGTCCAACTGTTCTGGGCCGCGTCAGCGACACCGGGCACATTCACAGTCACTGCGGCCGGCCACGTGGAGCGGGCCGCCCTGACAGGGACGGTCGGCACGCCAATCGCCCTTCCGACGGCGGCTATTGGCCTCGCGGCGGCCGACGGTTCCCTCTACTGGGCCCACTACCACTGCACACCCGGCAGCATCGGCAAGGTGTCGTTGTCGGGGGCCACACCCGATCCAGACTTCCTGACCGGCAGAACAGTGGTGGACACGCCTTTCGGCCTCACCACCGACGGCCAGCACCTCTTCTGGACCAACGGCACATCCGCCAGTGTCGGGCGGTCGACACTGGGGGGCGCCGCCCCGGACCGGACATTCAGCACCACCGGGACGACATTTCCCGAGGCGCTGGCCGTGAACGGCACCAGCCTCTACTGGAGCAGCAATTCCTCGGGCACGATCAACCGGACGACACTGGCCCATCCCACATCGAGCGCGGTCATCGTCAGCGGCCTCACAGACCCCTGGGGGATCGCCGTGAGCTCCAGCGGGATCTACTGGACGCAGGATGGGCATACCGGGATCGGTCATGCCGCCCTAACAGGAGGGTCGCCGACGACAACATTCATCGCCGGCGTTACAGCTGACACAAAGTATCCCGAGGGCATCGCTGTCCATGGGACCTCGGTGTACTGGGCCAGCGTCGGCACCGACAGCATCGCCAGGTCATCCACCGGCGCTACCACAGTCGACCTGACATTCATCCCCGACGCCGGGATCACAAACGAGACAGAGTTCGCCTTCGCTGCCCTGGCCATCGCCACAGTGGCCCAGGCCAGTACCACCACGGTCTCGTCGTCGGCCAACCCGTCGGCGACCGGGCAGTCGGTGACGTTCACCGCCACCGTCGCCCCCACCGCCGGTTCCGGCACGCCGACGGGGACGGTGCAGTTCGCCGCCAACGGCACCGACCTGGGGACCCCGGTGGCCGTCGGCACCGGAGGCACGGCGACGTCCCCGGCCACCACCTCCCTGCCGTCCGGCGCCGACACCGTGACGGCCACTTACTCCGGTGACACCAGCTTCACCGGGTCCACCGGCACCCTCACCCAGACGGTCACCGCGCCGCCGCCGTCCGGCTACCGGATGACCTCCGCCGACGGCGGGGTGTTCGACTTCGGCGGGGCTCCGTTCGAAGGCTCGCTGCCCGGCGACCGCGTGGTCCCGGCAGCACCGGTGGCCGGCCTGGCGGCGGCCCCCACAGGCAACGGGTACTGGTTGGTCGGATCGGACGGCGGCGTGTACGCCTTCGGCAGCGCCGGCTACTACGGCTCCGTCCCCGGCAAGGGCACCCGGGTGGACGACGTGGTCGGCCTGGTCCCGACGACGAGTGGCTACGGCTACTGGCTGGTCGGCGCCGACGGGGCCGTGTACCCCTTCGGCGACGCCACCTCCTACGGCTCCCTGCCGTCGCTCGGCGTCACCCCGTGGGCCCCGGTGGTGGGCATGACCGCCACCTCGACAGGCGCCGGCTACTGGCTGGTGGACGCCAGCGGCGGGGTCTACGCCTTCGGTGCCGCAACCTTCCTCGGCTCCCTGCCGGGGCTGGGGGTGGCGGTGGGGCCGGCCGGCCACAACAAGGCCACCGACGTCGTCGGTATCGCCGCCAGCCCGACCGGGCAGGGGTACTGGCTGGTGGGGGCCGACGGCGGCATCTACGCCTTCGGAAGCGCCCTGTTCCACGGCTCGCTGCCCGGCAGCGGGGTGACCCCGGCCGCGCCGGTGGTCGGCCTGGCCACCACCTCCACTGGCAGCGGCTACTGGCTGGCCGGGGCCGACGGCGGCGTCTTCGCCTTCGGGAGCGCCGGCTTCGCCGGATCGGCCGCCGGCAGTCTGTCGGCGGCGGCGGTCGGCATCTCGGCCGCCCCGGCCGCCGGCAGCCAGACGGCAACGGTACGGGCGGCATCGGCCCCGGCGGTGGACAGCTCCAGCGTCCGGTCCGACCTGCACCCGTACTGCTGACCGCCGCCCGGCCCATACCGGCGGCCAGCATCGGGGCGCGGCGCAGCTCTCAGGTCGAGCTGGACCTTGGCAACTCGTCCACGCGCTGGGCCAAGTGCTCGATCGCCCGCACCACCCGACCGAGAAGGTTCATGGCGTCACCGATGTCGGGATGCGCCCCCTCCTCGATCCGGTCCACACCGGGGTCCAGGATCTGGCGCACCTCTTCCAGGGCCGTCATCAGTTGGCGGCCTTGATGCGGTCGACCAGCTTGTCCTTGGCCGCGGAGACCCGCTCGGCGACCTTGGCCACCGCCTCCTGCGCATCAAAAGCCGGGGGCTGGCTCGGGCCGCGAGGGTGGGGCTTGTCCGGAGCCACCTTCTTCTTCTTCACCAGCTGCTCCCCGAGCGCTTCGAGCTCCGCTCGTGAGAGAGACTTCCGCACGGCCGGGAAGAGGTCCTTTTCCTCCTCCTTGACGTGGTGGGTGACGCTCTCGGTCAACACCACCACCTTCGGGGCGAAGTTCTCGGCGTCGGGCGCCAGGTCATCCAGCTCGGACAGCAGCCACTTCACCACATGGTGCTCCTCGATGGCCTCCAGGACGTCCGAGTTCAGCGACGGCACGCCCTGGCGGACCGCCGGGTAGAAGACCTGCTCCTCGATGAAGGCGTGAACCGACAGCTCCCGGATCATGTCATCCACCAGCTTCCGCCGGGTCTTGACGGCCCGATCGGTCGTCGCCTCGAACTTGTCGAAAAGTGCCTTCACCCGTTGGTGGTCGTCTTTGAGGATCGCGATGGCATCCATGTAGGGGCGATGCCCTCGTGGGCTTCCGGCCAAACGGAGGTGGAGTACCGCCGCGGGTCCCGGCGGCCACCGGTCTCTATACGTTGAAGCGGAACTCCACGACGTCGCCGTCGCGCATCACGTAGTCCTTGCCCTCGATCCGGGCCTTGCCGACGGCCCGGGCGGCGGGGACCGAGCCGGCGGCCATGAGGTCGTCGTAGCTGACGATCTCGGCCTTGACGAAGCCGCGCTGGAAGTCGGTGTGGATGACCCCGGCGGCCTGGGGGGCGGTGTCGCCGACGTGGATGGTCCAGGCCCGGGCCTCCTTGGGGCCGGCGGTCAGGAAGGTCTGGAGGCCGAGGGTGCGGAAGCCGACGTGGACCAGCTGCTCCAGGCCGGACCGGTCCTGGCCGTAGCCGGCCAGTAGCTCGGCCGCGTCCGCCGGCTCCAAGGCGGCCAGCTCGGCCTCGATCTGGGCGCACAGCACCACCGACTCGGCCGGGGCCACCAGGGCGGCCAGGGCGGCGTGCCGGTCGGCGTCGGCCAGGCCGGCCTCGTCGACGTTGAAGACGTAGATGAACGGCTTGGCGGTGAGCAGGTGCAGGTCCGCCAGCAACTCCAGGGCCGCCGGGTCGAGGTCGCCGGTGGCCGCCGCAGCCGAGATGGTGCGGCCGCCGTCCAGGATCTCGCGGGCCGCGGTGGCAGCGGCCAGGGCCGGGGCCAGCTCCGACCGCATCCGGGCCTCACGGGTGAGCTTGGCCAGGCGGTTGTCGACGGTCTGCAGGTCGGCCAGGACCAGCTCGGTGTTGACGGTGCCGATGTCCCCGTCGGGGTCCACCCGGCCGTCGACGTGGACGACGTCGTCGTCGTCGAACGCCCGGACGACCTGGCAGATGGCGTCGGTCTCCCGGATGGCGGCCAGGAACTGGTTGCCCAGCCCCTCCCCCTCGGACGCCCCGCGGACGATGCCGGCGATGTCGACGAAGGTGACCGACGCCGGGACCACCCGTTCGCTGCTGTACAGCGACGCCAGCCGCTCCAGCCGGGGGTCCGGGACGGCGACCACGCCGACGTTGGCGTCGATGGTGGCGAACGGGTAGTTGGCGGCCAGGACGTCGTTGCGGGTGAGGGCGTTGAACAGGGTGGACTTGCCGACGTTGGGCAGCCCGACGATGCCGATGGACAGGGACACCGACCGGCTCCCTACAGCAGCCCGGCGGCGGTGGCCAGGGCCTGCAGGTCGGCTTGGGGCCGGGCCCCGAGATGGCCGATGACCTCGGCGGCGCACAGGCCGCCGAGCCGGGCGCAGTCCACCGGGTCGGCCCCGTGGGTGAGGCCGTACAGGAACCCGGCGGCGTACAGGTCGCCGGCCCCGGTGGTGTCCACCACCGCCGGCGCCGGCGCCGCCGGGACCGTCACCGGGCCCCGGGCGGTCATCACGACCGACCCCTTCGCACCGAGGGTGACGGCCACCAGCAATCCGGTCTCCTCGGCGGCCTCCAGGGCGGCATCCAAGGAACCGGCCCCGAACAGCTGGATGATCTCCTCCTCGTTGCCGAACAGCACGTCGACGTCGTCGACGAGCAGGTCCAGGAACTCCCGCTGGTGCCGCCCCACGCAGAACGGGTCCGACAGGGACAGGGCCACGGACCCGTCGTTGTCGTGGCACACCGCCATGGCCCGGCGCATGGCCTCCTTGGCCGCCGGCATGTCCCACAGGTACCCCTCCAGGTACACCACGTTGGCCCGGGCCACCAGGGCCTCGGGGACGTCGGCGGGGGCGATGGTGGTGGCCGCCCCCAGGTGGGTGGCCATGGTGCGCTCGGCGTCGTCGCTGACCAGCACCAGGCACCGGCCGGTGCCGAGGGCCTCGCTGCCGGCGCCACCGTTGGTGCCGTCACCGGTGCCGGCCGCCGGGGCGACGGCCGGCTGGTACAGGACGCCGGCCGACCGGATGTCGTGCACGAACACCTGCCCGAGCGGGTCGTCGGCGATCTTGCCGACGAACCCGACGAACCCGCCGAGGGCGGCGACCCCCGCCGCGGTGTTGGCGGCCGACCCGCCGGAGACCTCGATGGTGGGGCCCATGGCGGCGTAGATCTGCTCGGCCTGGTCCAGGTCCACGAGGGCCATGGACCCCCGGACGAGCCCGGCGGCGGCGATGGCGTCGTCGGTGGCGGTGGCCAGGACGTCGACAAGCGGGGAGCCGACAGCGACGACATCCAGGGGAACCTGGTCGCCGGCGACCTGGTCGTTGGCGAGCTGGCCGCCGGTGACCTGGCCGTTGGTGACTTGTTCAGCGGCAGCGGGGGGGGTGGGGGTATCCGTCACAGGGCGAGAGGGTACCTCGGTGCCGGACGGGGGCACCCCGGCAGCGGACGGTAGCCTCTGCCCATGCCTTCTGTTGACGCCTCCAGCACCGCGCCGCCGGCCCCCGACGAGGCCTGGCGGCTGCCCCGTACGGTCGAACCCATCACGTACCGGCTGGTCCTGGCGCCGGACCTCGGTGCGGCCACCTTCGCCGGGACGGCGGAGATCGACGTGGTGGTGCACGAGGCCACGGACCGGGTGGTGCTGAACGCCATCGAACTGGCCATCGACGGGGCGACGGTGACGACGGCGGACGGAAAGGTCGAGCCGGCTGCGGTGGCCTTGGACGACGACGCCGAGCGGGCCACCTTCACCTTCCCGACGACTGACGGGGCCGCCCCGTTGCCGGCGGGCCCGGCGACCCTTCGCTGCTCGTTCACCGGGATCCTGAACGACAAGCTACGCGGCTTCTACCGGAGCACGTTCATCGACCAGGATGGGATCACCCGGACCATCGCCACCACCCAGTTCGAGTCCACCGACGCCCGCCGGGCGTTCCCGTGCTGGGACGAGCCGGACCGCAAGGCCGTGTTCGAGGTCACCCTGGCGGTCGACGACGGGCTGGCCGCGTTCTCGAACTCGCCGATCGTCGACGAGACGCCGGACCCCGGGGCACCGGACCGCCGCCGGGTGCGGTTCGCCCCGACCATGAAGATGTCGACGTACCTGGTGGCGTTCGTGGTCTGGCCGTTGGAGGCCACCGACCCCGTCGACATCGACGGGCGACGTCACCAGTCCGAGATCGATCTCACGCGCCGCAAGCATCAAAGCAACCTCGGCGCTGCGGCCGGTGCGCACGCGAACGTCGACATTCGGCCACTTCTCCTGAAACCGCCCCAGCCATCCCGGCAAGTGAGTGACACTGGTGGTAACGCCCGCGCCGATGGCGAGGGTTCCCGTCGATCCGCCCTCCACTTCCACCGCCGCCCGGCGCCCCGCCTCCAGAGCCGAAAGGCCGCGCT
>CAYVPF010000004.1:0-9968 GCA_964453355.1 uncultured Acidimicrobiaceae bacterium
CCTCCTCGCCCACCTACCTGCTCCAGACACTGGACAACGTGTACACCAACACCGATCCCCGCACCTACCCCCTCTCGTCCTACGTCTACATGATCGAGCCGACCGGCAAGTACCCGAGTCCCGAGCCCAAGATCACAACAGGAAAACGCCAGTCCATCGCCGACTTCGAGTACTACGGCATCTGCCAGGGCCAGGGGCAGATCGGTGCGATCGGGTACTCGCCGCTGCCCGTCAACCTGGTGGAGGCCGGCTTCGGCCAGATCAACGAGCTTCAAGCCGCGGCGCCGGCCATCAGCCTGACAAAGGAGACAATCCTCAACTGCAACAACCCCACCTTCGTGGAGGGCCAGCCGAACGAGAACTACCTGGCCCAGATCGCCCCGATGCCGCCGAGTTGCGATCAGACAGGGGTCGGCCCCTGCGCCGCCACAGTGACGCCCAATGGCCTGGGATCGACACCCGGCAAGTCCGGCAGCTACGGGAACTCCGGCGCCTCGCACCCGACGAGCTCTGCGGCGGGGGGCACGACGGCCACGACGGGGGGCGCCGGGGCGCCCTCGGGGACGGCGGGCGGGACGACCGCTGGGGGTGCCGGGGGGACTGCCGCGACCACGCCCGCGGGGACGACGTCGGGGACGACCCCGACCACCGCTGTAGGAGGCGCCTCGCCGGCGGCCGGGTGCTCGACCACCACGACCACCACGGTTGTCGGGAGTGCCGGTACGGCCTCGTCGGTGGCCCCTTGTCCGACTGGTGGCTCCAGAACAGGGTCCTCCGCTTCAGGTGCGAACGCCAAAGTGGCGTACGACACCGCCGTCCTTCCGGGGTACGGCATCTCGTCGCTCCTGGCCCGGTTGGGGCTCCTGGTGGCCGTGCTCTTCCTGGTGGCCTTCACCGTGCCCATCGTCATCAGCTACCGGCGGTCACGCCGGCGACGGGAGACGGGACAGTGACGTTGCGTCGAGCGATGGGGGGGCTGGCGGTCGGGTCGGCCGTCTGCCTTACGAGCGTCGTGGCGGTGCTGACTCTGTCGGGGGCCGCCCCGGCGGCCCCGGCAACGAGCACCACCACCCCCGCTTTCACTCAGACCGAGACCATTTCTCGGACTGATCTCACCGTCACAACGAGCACAGCCGGCAAGACCGTCACAACCGTCGTGGCCTCCAACACGGTGACCCTGAACGTGGGCCAGATAACCAATCTCCAGGGCCGCCAGGAGATCTCCGTGTCGTGGTCGGGAGCGCACCCCACTGGCGGCATCGTTGCCAACGAGAACTCCGCAAATGCGCAGTATGAGGAGTACCCGATGGTCCTCCTGCAGTGCCGCGACACACCGGCGCACACAGACCAGCCTACGCCGGAGACCTGCTGGACGCAGTCGTGGACAGAACGGTATCGGGGGAGCAATGCCTCCAACGCCGGTGGTGTATACCCTCCGTACCGGCTGGATCAGTACGCCACGACACACGGGGCCATTGTCGGCCAGCCACCGGCGGCGACACTGCCGACGACATCGGAATGCGTGAACCGGGTAGCGACAAACCTGCAAACGGTTCGGTACTGGTTGCCGTGGCTGGCGGCCAGCGGCAAGGTCTACTCCGGCGGCACAGGCGGTGCCTGCGGCGTCCCGCCGCAGGCCAACAACGCCATCACATCAGCACTGCCCAGCAACGAGACGTTTGGGGTGACCAGCCTGGGCGGGGTAGGGAACGCCGAGTTCGATGTCTTCACAACCGCAGAGAACACAACGCTTGACTGCTCGGACACGGTGGCCTGCTCGCTGGTCGCTATCCCCATCATGGGCATCAGCTGCGACGCCGCCGTCCTGCCGAAGGTGACGAGAAAGGCGACAGTGGCCGCGGAGACAGCCGATCTGAAGTACTGCGAGGACAAGGGCGCCTACCAGCCGGGAACAGGAGCCGACACGCAAGATCTCAACGATGGCGACGACCTGACGGTCAGTGGGGCGCTGTGGTGGAGCCCGTCGAACTGGCGGAACCGGATCACGGTACCGCTCACGTTTGCTCCACCGGCGAACGCCTGCAGCGTCACCACATCGGGGAACAGCGTCAATGCCTACGGCTCGACACTCCTGCTCCAGGCGACCGATCAGTGGGATCCGAGCTTTTGCACCCGGGCCGCCGACAAGTTCTCATTCGAGCAGGTGGCCACGCCCGAGCCCGAGGCCCGCAACCTGGTGGCGACCGGTAACGCCGACGCCGCCCTCACCAGCTACGCCCAGACAGGCGGGTACGGCAAGCCGGTGGTGAACGCCCCCGTGGCGGTCACCGGGTTCACCATTTCCTATGCCATCGACGGGGCAGACGGTGAGGCCATCACGACACTGAAACTGACGCCTCTACTGTTGGCCAAGCTGCTGACGGAGTCCTATCCGGACCTTTACTCCACGGAGTCCGATCCCGCACTTGTCGGAAACCCCCTCAATATCACCCATGATCCCGAGTTCATGGCCCTGAACCCGACAGTCGCCCCAGTCCTGGGGAGTGCGGAGTCGGAACTGATCTCCATCTCGAGCAACTCCGACGTCATCGAGGCCCTCACGACCTACATCAACGACACACCGACCGCTCGGGCGTGGCTGAACGGCACGTCCTCCGGGGAACCGTCGGTGTGCAATGCGAATGGCGTGTACCAGACCGGCGACACCGACCCCTGCCCCGCCATGGTGGTCAATCCGACTTACAAGGGAATCCAGCTCCCCGTCGATCAGTGGGATCTGCTGTCGACGTACATATCGACAAATTTCGACAAGTCAGTGTCGGCCTGTCTCGCCGAGGCACCCGAGCCGCTCTACTCGCTGGTTGCCGCGCCTCTGGCCAACCTGGAGGACGTGAGTGAGGCGATGCAGTTCCAGGAAGCCAACTCGACGATGACATGCAGTTCCTTCTCGACAGGGACGAGTGGTTCGATGGTGTCGCAGGGTCGCCAGGAGGCGGGCCACTACTTCATGCTCGGGATCACCCCGCTGGCCGACGACCAGCGTTACAACCTGCAGACGGCGGCTTTGCCGACGACCACAGGTACCTTCGTGGCGCCGACCACGACATCGCTGAAGGCGGCCGCCTCGCTGCTCACGCCGGATACAGCCACCGGGACCTGGCCGATCCCCTACACCACGTTCCAGACGCCGGCCGGCGCCTCGGCCTATCCGGGCACCATGGTCGTCTACGCCGCCATCCCCACCAGCGGACTGTCGGCGACCGATGCCGCCGACTACGCCTCGTTCCTCCAGTTCGCCGCCACCACAGGCCAGACCCCGGGCTCGGGGGTGGGGCAGCTCCCGCCGGGCTACCTCCCCTTGACGGAGGCCGACGGATTGGGGGCCCTTGCTGCCTACACCGAGGCGGCGGCGACCGACGTGGCGGCACAGAACGGCCAGGTGCCGCCGCTGACGCCGGCAGCGGCGAGGGGGTCAGCGACAGCGACATCGGCGTCGGCGACCTCCTCGTCGGCGACATCGTCGCCATCCCCGTCGTCGGGAAGCTCGTCGCCGCCATCCCCGTCGTCGGGAAGCTCGTCGTCGGAGAGCGGCGGGTCGTCGGGTCAGGTCAGCCAGAACCCGAGCTCGCTGTTCTCGATACCGTCGCTCCCGACAGTGGCGGCCGCGGTGAACCCCCCAGGTACGGCGCCGGCACATCACGCATCGAAGCCGAAACCCCCGAGCCTGATCCCGCTCGGGCCCACGGTCGACGCTGCCTTGTGGACCCAGAACCTGGGGGCCAGCGGGCTCTTCGTGCTGGCCCTGGCCCTGGCGCTGCTCGGCGCGCTGTGTGTGCCGGCGACCTACCTCCGGGGCCGGCGGCGCGGCAAGTGGTAATCGACGTCGCCCCCGAACCCGCCGTAGGCCTGGTGTCGACCGCCCCGGAGGACAAGCCGGAGGCGGTCGTTCCCCGAACGGGGCCGCCAAAGCCCGGGTTGGTGGCGATCGCCCTCGGGGTGGTGCTGGTCGTCTGTGCGGCGACCCTTTTCTTCGTTGCCTTCGTCTTCGGGCTCAGCGGGTTGCAAGAGCAGCGCAGCCAGCACGAGCTCTACGCCCAGTTCCGGGGACTGGTCGACCCCGCGAGTCCAGTGGCGCCGTCCATCGGTGGGGTCATACCCGCAGGGACTCCGGTGGCGCTGCTCAACTCTCCCCAGGCCGGATGGCACGACGTGGCCGTGGTCGAGGGCACGTCGTCGAGCGACCTCCTGGCCGGCCCGGGGCACCTGGCGGACACGCCGCTGCCGGGGCAGCCGGGGGAGTCCGTCCTGGTGGGGAAGAGCGCGACGGCCGGGGCGCCGTTCGCCGACATCGTCCGGCTGCGCAAGGGCGACGTCGTCACCGTGCGGACCGGTCAAGGCAACTTCCACTTCACCGTGCAAGGCCGGCTCGCCGCCGGCCAGCACCCGCCCACCATCACGACCAGGGACGGCCTGCTGACCCTCGTGACCTCGGCCGGTTCGACAAGTCTGGGGTCCGTCGCCGCGAGCCACCTGATCTACGTGGTGGCCAAGCTGGACGGGACCGTGGTCCCGGCCCCGCCTCACGGACCCACCAGCGTGCCGGCGGACCAGGTCCAGGGGCAGAACGATCCGGGTGCCTGGCCGTTCGTGGCCCTCTGGTCCGCCGCGCTTCTGGCGGCCTCCGCCGCCTGTTGGTGGATGTGGTGGCGGTGGAGGATGATCCAGACCTGGATGATCGGGGCGCCGGTCATCCTCGCCATTCTCTGGGGCCTGAGCAACGAGGCGATGCGGCTGCTGCCCAATGTCTATTAACTCGCCGTCTATTAACTCGTCGGAGGACTGACGGACGGGATCCCAGCCTGAGCCGACCGGACGCAAGGGGCCAAAAGGCCCTGGTGTCGCCGGGGGAACAATGTCATCGTGAGCAGATGTGGATCGACGCCAAGGGTTCGACCGTTCTCTCACCTCCCGAGTGCATGCAGCTCCTGGCCGTCGCGGCCCGAGATATGGGAGTCGGGCGGCTCGGGGTGGCGACGGAACAGGCCCCGGTCATCACCCCCGTCAACTTCAGCCTCTGGGATCGCCGGGTCCTGGTGCGGGTGGGTGCCGGCTTCTTGACCCAGGCGGCGGCCGGTCAGCTGGTGGCTTTCGAGGTCGACCATGTCGACCCGGCCGCGGGCACCGCATGGAGCGTCCTGGTCCGCGGGTTAGCGGTGCTGGTCGATACGCCGACGAAGGACCAGATCATGGCGGCTGAACCGCTCGTTCCCGAACCGGGAAACGAGGTCCTTCTCGTGCGCCCCGACGTGCTGACCGGCCGTCGTTTCACGCCGCGCCCAGTGTCCTAGGCCCAGTGCCGTGGGGCCTGACGTCCTAGCCCGAGGGCGACATCCGGCCGTGGGACGGCCTTCCGGCGCCACCAGGGCCGACGGCTGTCCCCGGTCCGCGTGCCCTGGGATGGTGGCGGTCGGTCTCCCTGGACAACGGGACGTTCGGCTCTACCGGTCCGGCCGGTTTGACCGGCATAGTGTGCGGAGGCAGCCGCCGTCACCACCAGTGGTGGCCGAGAGGAGGAACGCATGAGCACGCCGGGTGAGTCCACGGGCCGGATTGTCGTCGGGATCGACGGTTCGGCCTCCTCGATGGCCGCATTGGGTTGGGCCGTCGGCCAGGCGGAACTGACGGGCGCGGCGATCGAGGCGGTGACGACCTGGGAATGGCCGTCCACGTACGGCGCCGCCCTGGTCGTGCCGACTGACTACGACCCGGCGGCTGACGCCGGGGCCGTCCTGGAAGATGCCCTGGCCCCGATCCGCGCTGTCCACCCGGCGGTCGAGATGCGGACCGTCGTGGTCGAGGGCCACCCAGCACCGGCGCTGGTGACGGCGTCCCGTGGCGCCGACCTGCTCGTGGTGGGGAGCCGGGGCCACGGCGAGTTCGCCGGCATGCTGCTGGGCTCGGTCAGCGAGCACTGCGTCACCAACGCCCACTGCCCGGTCCTGGTGTTCAGAGAGGGACCCGCCAGCTGACTTCGGTCCCGCCCTCGGGCGGTGCCGGAGGGTGAACGACCCGCCCAGCGACTCGTCCCGGTCTGGCACCCTTTGCGCCCATATCGGTAAAGTTCCTGCGGTCGATAGGTTACTTTGGTACGACCGGGAGGGAGGGCGACGTGCATTGTCGGCGGTGGGCCGTGGGCGTCCTGGTCCTTGCGCTCGGTTCCCCCGGCGTAGCCGTACTGGCCCAGAGCACGGTCGCTGGGGCAGCGGGCCCGCGTTCGGGCCGACATCCCTCAACGGGACGGGGACAACGCCGACGTTCACCATGGCCGGACCGTGGACCATGACATGGACGTTCTCCTGCTTTACCCTGGGTAAACCCGGGACATTCAGTGTCAAGGTGAACCAACCGGGATCCAGTACGACCGACGACATCGGCCCCAACGAGTACTCCACCGGCAGCGACGGGACGGACTACTACTTCGATTCGGGGACGTTCAGCCTCCACGTCGCCAGCGACTGCAATTGGTCGATCTGGGTTGCACCTTCTACCGCGGCGCCGGCGTCTACTCCGGCCATGTTCACCGTCAACCAGACCGGTCAGAGCGGCAGCACCCCCCGGTTCACCGCCTACGGACCCTGGACGATGAACTGGGGCTACAACTGCGGGAACTGGGGAACGACAGGCCATTTTGCCGTCGACATCAACCAGCCGGCCGATGATCGCACGGTTGACGTCGGGCCGAACGAGTTCGGCTCGACAGGGAGCGGCACGGACACGTACCAGGATTCGGGGGTCTTCAATCTGGCCGTTGACAGCCAGTGCGACTGGTCCATCACGATCGACGGGAGCAGTCCGCCGATACCGATACCTGCGCCGACACCCGCTCCCACTCCCGCCCCCACCCCGACCCCCGGGGGCGGGGGAACTTCCGGCTACGACATGGTGGGCTCGGACGGGGGAGTGTTCGTGTTCCCAGCCGGGCAATCCGGTGGTTACTACGGATCGTTGCCCGGCGACAACGTGCATGTGTCCAACGTCGTCGGCATGGTGCCGACCCCGTCCGACACGGGCTACTTCCTGGTGGGCTCGGATGGTGGCGTGTTCAGCTTCGGAGACGCCCCCTTCCTGGGCTCACTGCCCGGCGACGGGGTCATGGTCCACGACATTCGCGGGATCGTGCCCACGGCGGACAACGGGGGGTACTTCCTGGTCGGGGCCGACGGCGGCGTGTTCAGCTTCGGGGATGCCCCCTTCCTGGGCTCACTGCCCGGCGACAACGTACGCGCCGACAACGTGATCGGCATCGCGGCCACCCCGACGGATGAGGGCTATTGGCTGGTCACCTCGACAGGCCATGTCTACGCCTTCGGTGACGCCGCCGCCTATGGATCGGTGCCCGGGACCACGTCGCCGGTCTCCGGAATCGACGCCACGCCCGATGGTGGTGGCTACTGGGTGGTCACCCAGAACGGTGGCGTCTACAGCTTCGGCGATGCCGGGTTCTTCGGCTCGCTGCCCCAGTCCGGCGTCACCCCGGCCAGGCCGGTGATCGGCCTCGTGCCGACGGCCAACCAGCAGGGTTACTGGCTGATCGGGTCGGATGGCGGCATCTTCGCCTATGGGGACGCCACCTTCGCTGGGTCGCTCCCACAACTCGGTGTCGACGTCAGCGACGTCGTTGGGGCGGTGCCGACGAAGGCGTAGTTGTTCGTCAGCGGGTGCGGGGACCGGTCCGGATCACCGACGCCGGTTGGCCACCACCACCCGTTCCGCCGCCGCGCTGGCCGCCGGTTTCTGCGCCACCCGTTCGTCCACCAACACCTGAGCGAGCGAGGCCTTCCCGGCACCGGCGGCCGCGGCCAGGAGGGTGAGGTCGATCACGTCCCGTTGGGCATGGCTCCCGCCGACCACGTGCGCTCGCGGACGGATGTCCGCCAACCGATCGACGGCCCCCTCGGCGTCGCCCCGGGCAAAGGCGCTGAACCCCTCCAAGAGGTCCAGCCCGGCCTCCTCCACGGACCGGCGATTCGTCCCGGCCGTACCCCGTCGGTTCACCGAGACCAGATGCTCGACGACCTCCCGTCGTCCGGCCAGGCCGGCGACCATGACGGCGTGCCAGTCGTTGAAGACGTAGACCGGGTCGTCGAGGATCGCTTCGACGTCCGAAGCCAGTTGATCGGCGCGGTTCCCCACGTCGATGCCGAAGAGGCGCAGGCGCCAGAGGAGGGAGGCGGCATCGACGACGTCGAGCCACTCGTTCGACCGCGTGCCCCGGATGGGCCCGTCGTAGAGGGCGAGCACCTCGTCGATCTCCCCGAGCTCCAGGTGGTACAGCGCTCGGTGCCACCAGTTGTGGACGGCGAAGTAGCTCCCTGACCAGTCGTCCGCCGACCGGGTCAGGAAGGCGATGCCGCGCCCTTGGTCGCCCGTCATCTCGAAGACGTGGGCCAAGGCATGCACGGCCCACACGTCGCCGGCATTCTGGCCGAGGGCATCACGAGCCTGTTGCTCGGCCCCGGCGTACTCCCCGTTCTCCTCCAGGCCGAAGGCGTACATCCCCTGGACGTAGCCCCAGCCCGGCCGCCCGGGTACCCAGGTCGACAGGACTCGCTCGACGACCCCTCGGAGGCCCGACGGGTTGCCGAGAAAGAAGTGCAGGTCCTGGGCCACCTTCAGGGCCAACAGGTCGCCCGGGTCGTGCAGCAGGGCCCGTTCCAAGAAGGCGACGGCGCGCTCCCACTCGCCGCCCGCCCATGCGTGCGCCGCTCGCAGATGGAGCAGCTCCCGCTCGCCGGCGGCCAGGTCCCACGGGTCGAGCTCCCGGAGCACCTTCCGGGCCCGCTCGAATCCGGCGGCCGAGGTGGAGTAGAGCTCCAGGTACGCCTGGAGCACCTGGCCGAGGATGAGCCGGCTGTCGGTGGCCAGCGCCGCCTCCACCCGCTCCAGCGGATCCCCACTCAATGAGACCAGGTCTTCGACGGCCTCGTTGAACGGAACGAGGGCACGGGGGTGGTCAGTGAACACCGGACTTCCCCACCGATCCAGAACGGCTTCGCCCATGCAGCCTCCTCAGGCAGAAATCCTACTAAAACACTCGGAATAGTCAAGATCACTCTTGACACGCCGACCGCTGTCCCAATAATTGAGAAAGTACATCGGCTTTGTGAACTTCTGGAGGGAAGATGCCGTACTTCGAAGGTGTCGACGGGCGGGTGTACTACAAGTTCTGGCCGGCCACCGAGCGCCGGGCGACCGTGGTCTTCCTCCACGGGTTCGGCGAGCACTCCGGCCTGTACCACCGGCTGGGGCACACGCTGAACCGGTACGGCGTCGACCTGTGGGCCCTCGACGAGATCGGCCACGGGTTGAGCGAGGGCGATCGGGCGGTGATCCACTCCATCGACGACCTGGTGGAGAACGGTCGGCGGCTGACCAGGCTGGCCGAAGCGGCGACGCCGGGCAGCCCCGTGTTCCTGGCCGGCCATTCACTGGGCAGCGTGGCCGCCGCGGTGTCGGTGGCCCGGGACCCAGGTCACTACCGGGGCGTGATCCTGTCCGGAGCGGCGCTCTCGCCGCTCGACTGGGTGGTCCAGCTCGCCGGACAGGGCGATGACGCCGAACTGAGCCTGGACGCCTCGGACCTCTCCGCCGATCCGTTCTACCTCGACGAGTTGGCGAACGACCCTCTGGCCTTCACCAGCGCCGCCGGGGCACAGAGCCTGGTCAGCGTCTTCCCGCTCGCCTGGAGTGAGCTGGACGACCACTTCGCCGGGGTGACCCTGCCGGTCCTGTTCGTCCACGGTGCCGACGACCCCATCGCTCCCGTCGCCCTCTCCCGCCAATGGGCGGAGAGGCTCCCCGACGGTCGGATCGTCGAGTTCACCGGCGCCCGCCACGACGTGCTGAACGAGACCGTCCACCGGGAGGTGGCGGCGGCGATCGCCGAATTCGTGCTCACGACCGTCGAAGCCGGGGCCTCCGACCCACTCGTTGCCGCCAGTCGATAG
>CAYVPF010000004.1:10068-16586 GCA_964453355.1 uncultured Acidimicrobiaceae bacterium
GCCGCCAGTCGATAGCCAGCAGTCCCATCACCACGACACCACAGGAGACCAGAGGGATATGACCGTCAGCCAGGAGACCCCATTGCAGGTCCAGGACCGTCCGCTGGGCGGACCTCCCGGCCCCGAAGGGGGCGAGCCGGGACCCGCCAGCCAGGATCTGGCCCGACGGTCGGCGACCGGCTTCGAGGTGTTCGGCCAGTCGCTGGCCGCCACCGGTCCGAGCATCGCCATCGCCGGGACCGTGGCCATCGTCTTCCTCTCAGCCGGCAAGGGCGTGATCTGGTCCTACGTGCTGGCGACGTTCGTGGTCGTCCTCGTCGGTTACAGCATCGCCGTCTTCGCCCGGCGGACGGCGGCCGCCGGGTCGCTCTACACCTACACCGCGTCCGGCCTCGGTCGGGGGGCGGCCTTTGCCGGGGGATGGGGGCTCATCTTCGGCTACGTCGGCATCGCTGCCGCCTGCCTGGCCGGCTCCTCCCTCTACTTCGGGGCGTTCCTCACCAAGCTGGGCGTGAACGGGGAGAGCCGGGCCTGGCAGATCCCCCTGATGGTGGTCTTCTTGATCGTGTCGGTCGCCCTTCCCATCCGGGGGGTGCGGATCTCGACCCACGTGGCGGTGATCCTGGAGATCGTGTCGCTGGTCGCCATCGGCGTCCTCATCGTGGCGCTGTTCGTCCACTACGGCGCCCATGTCGACACGAGCCAGTTCAAGGCCACCGGCTCCAACGCCACCGGAATTGCCCTGGGCACGGTGTTCGCCGTCGGGGCGTTCGTGGGGTTCGAGAGCTCCGCCTCGCTCGGGATCGAAGCCCGGAATCCCCACCGGGCCATCCCTCGGGCGGTTCTCTTCACCGTGCTGGCGGCCGGCGTGCTCTACATCGTCTCCGCCTACGGCCAGACCCTCGGCTTCCCGAGTGCGACCCAGCTGGCCCAGGAGAGCGCGCCGCTGAACGGACTGGCCTCGACGGCCGGGGTGGGCTGGCTGGCCTACTACCTCGACCTGGCGGTCACCGTCTCCGCCGCCGCCTGTGTCGCCGCCTCCCTCAACGCTGCCGCCCGGGGGCTCTACAGCCTCGGTCGGGAGCAGATCCTGCCCCGGGACTTCGGCCGATCACACTCCAAGTACAAGACGCCGCACGTCGCCCTCTACGTCTTGGCTCCTATTGTGGCGGCCGCGCCGATCATCCTGGTGGCCGAAGGCATCACCCCCCTCGACATTTTCGGCTACATCGGGACGCTGGCTTCCTTCGGTTACCTGCTGGCCTACGTGCTGGTGGCCCTGGCGGCGCCCTTCTTCCTGGCTCGCCGCAAGGCGCTGACCCCGCTGCCGGTGATCGTGAGCGTGCTGGCCACGGTGGCCATCGGGTACGTCATCTACAAGAACCTGGTCCCTGTGCCGGCGGCCCCGTACAACTACTTCCCGTACGTCTTCTTGGCTTGGATCCTGATCGGGCTGGGCTGGTACCTGGCCCTGAAGGTGCGGGACCCGGCCCGGGCGGCCCAGCTCGGCACCTTCCAGGAGCAGGAGGAAGCCGACCTGGAGAGCCGGATCGCCGCCGAGATCACCCCTGTCTGAGACACCGCCTCTCGTGAGACGCAGCCCGTCGTGAGCCATCCGCCTTCCCCCGAGGCCCCCCACCCCCAACCCGTGTCCCCTCGCCGGGAGGGGGTGGCGGCGGCCATCGGGGACCACTCGGTGGCCGAGGTCGAGATCGCCTGGGCCGACCACTTCGGGCACACCCTGGGCAAGCGCCTGCCGGTGGCCGGGTTCGCCGAGCGGGCCTCCGCGGAGCGGTTCGGGTTCTGCGACGCCACCCTCAGCTGGGACGCCGCGGCCGAGGTGCACAGCGGCGGGCGGCTGACCGACTGGCACACGGGCTTTCCCGATCTCTACGCCGTGCCCGACGAGGGGACGTTCCGGCTCCTGCCCTGGCGTCCGGGGGCGGGGCAGTTCATCGGCGACGTCCAGACCCACGACGGCGAGCCGGTCAGGACGGCCCCCCGGACGGTCCTGCGCCGGGTGGTCGCCCACCTGGCCGACCTCGGCTACGAAGCCCAGGTGGGGGTGGAGGTCGAGTGCTTTCTCCTGGACCCGGCCGGCCAACCGCTCGGCGGCTCGGTCCACTGCTACTCGCTCGAGAAGGCGAACCAGCTGGACCCGGGTCTCTCGGCCATCAGCCAGGGCCTGGACGGCTACGTGCCGGTCGAGGGCGTGACCGGGGAGTACGGCCCGGGACAGATCGAGATCAACCTCCGCCACGCCGACCCGCTGACGGCCGCCGACGACGGCTTTCGATTGAAGTACGCGGCCAAGGCGCTGGCGCGCCAGGCCGGCGTCGGGATCACCTTCATGGCCAAGCCGTTCCAGGGCCTTTCGGGAAACTCGATGCACCTGCACCTCTCCCTCCAACGAGACGGCCAGCCGGCGTTCGTCCCGGTCGACGGCGCCGAGAACGGGGTCCAGCGGGCGGCGACCGGTGGCCTGCTCGACCACCTCCCGGCCATCACGGTCTTCGGTGCGCCGACGGTCAACTCGTACAAGCGGTTCGAGGTCGGTTCCTACGCGCCGGCCACGGCGTCGTGGGGCGGGGACAATCGCACGGCCTCGGTACGCTCGCTCGTCGAGGGACCCACGGGCACGCGTATCGAACTGCGCACGCCGGGCGCCGACGCCAACCCCTACTGGGCGATCGCCTCCCTGCTGGCCGCGGTCGTGGCTGGGCTGGAACAGCGCGGCGAGGTGCCACCCCGGGGCTCGGGCAACCTGTACGGGACGGGCACCCCGCTGCCCCGCAACCCGGCCGAGGCGGTGGCGCTGGCCCGGGCCGACAAGGAGATCGTCGATCTGCTGGGGGAGGACGCGGTGTTCGACTACACCCTGTTGGTCGAGCGGGAGTGGGAGACGTCCCTGGCGACGGTGACCGACTGGGAACGCCACCGCTACCTGGACCTGGCATGACCGTCGTTACCCGAGGCTCGCTGGCCACCGTCGACCTCGCCGACAACGGTGCCTTCGTCGACCGGGTGCCCTACGAGTGGTTCGACCTTCTGCGCCGCGAGGACCCGGTCCACTGGCAGCCCGAGGGGGGCGGCCGTGGGTTCTGGGCGGTGACGTCCCATGCCGACGTGGTCGCCGTGTCCCGGGACTGGGAGACGTTCTCTTCCGAGGTCGGGGCCAGCGCCCTGGAGGATCTGGAGCCCGACGCCCTGGCGGCCCGGCGGTCGATGATCGACACCGATCCACCCCGGCAGCGGGATCTCCGCCGGTTGGTGGCCCCGCCGTTCACGCCCGGGGCCACGCGCGACTACGAGGCGTTGGTTCGTACCGTCACCAGGGCCGTGGTGGCCGAGACCGTCCGGGTGGAGCGCTTCGACCTGGTCGAACGGATCGCCGTGGCCGTGCCCATCAAGGTCCTGTGCCGGCTGCTCGGGGTGCCCGACGAGGACGAGCCGCTGCTCGTCCGCCTCGGTGGCCAGATGATCGCCAATACCGACCCCGACCTGACCGCCGCCCTGCTTGACGGCGTCGACAGCGCCCGCCACCGGCTGCTGCCGTTCCGCAGCCCGGCGGCGCAGGAGATGTTCGACTACAGCCGTCGTCTCGCCGCCGCCCGGCGGCGGGACCCGCGTGACGACCTCGTGTCGGCCCTCGTCCACGGCACGATCGACGGCCAGCCGTTGGACCAGCGCGAGATCGACAACATGTTCCTCCTCCTGGTCGTGGCCGGCAACGAGACCACCCGCCAGGCCATCGCCCTGAGCGTCCAGGCGCTGCTCGAGCACCGCCAAGAGATCAGTGTGCTGGAGAAGGCCGACGAAGCGGGATGGCGGACCGCCGTGGAAGAGCTGCTGCGCTGGACGACGCCGCTCCACCACTTCCGCCGGACGGCCACCCGCAGCGTGGAGCTCGGCGGCCGCACGATCGCCGTAGGCGACAAGGTGGTGGTCTGGTACACCTCGGCCAACCGGGACGACGCGGTCTTCGACCATCCGTACCGGTTGGACCTCCGCCGCTGGCCCAACCCGCACACGACCTTCGGCCGCGGCGGCCCACACCGGTGCCTCGGGGAACACCTGGCCCGGCTCGAGTTGCGGGTCGTCCTCCAGGAGCTGCTCGGTTCGCTGGCCCGATTGGCGCCCGACGGGGAGGCCGTCCGGATCCGCTCCAACTTCACCAACGGCCTGAAGCAGCTCCCGGTCCGGCTCCGCAAGCCATGACGGCCAAACTGGACGTGCTGGCGGTGGGCTACGCCGAGGACCGGGTGGCCAGCACGGTCGTGCTCATCCGCGATGCCGGGTCGATCATCGTCGTGGACCCGGGCATGGCGGCGCGCCGCGGCGTGATCCTCGAACCGCTCGATGCCCTGGGCCTCCGACCGGAGGCCGTGACCGATGTCATCTTCAGCCACCACCATCCGGACCACACCTTGAATGCGGCCCTGTTCCCCGAGGCGAGGTTCCACGACCATTGGGCCATCTACCAGGGCGACACGTGGATCGACCGGCCGGCTGACGGGTTCGAACCGTCGCCGTCGGTCCAGCTCCGCCTGATCCCGGGCCACACCCACGAGGACATCACCACGTTGGTGCGGACCGACCACGGGACGGTGGCCTGTACGCACCTGTGGTGGTCGGCCGACGGCCCCGACGTCGATCCCCTCGCCGTGGACCAGGCCCTTCTCGAGCGCTCCCGGGCCGAGCTGCTCGGGCTCGGGCCGTCGCTCATCGTTCCCGCCCACGGGCGCCCGTTCGTCCCTGGGTGACCCTGGGCGGTCCGATGGGGCAAGCTCATAGGGTGCTGCCGCCGCGGGTCGACGTCCTGTTGCTGGCCGAGGGGGCCCTCCCGGGCCACGCCCTCGTCCGTCGGGCCGGCCACGTCATCCATGTCGCCGGGGACCAGGTCACCCCGGACCTCATCGGCCAGCTGCGGGGCCGGATCCCCCGGCTGGTGGGCGTGGTGGGGGAGACCCCGGCGGCGGCCGACCTGGCCCGGGTGGTCCACCAGGCGGGGCTCCCTACCGTCCTGTTCAGCCGCCGCGAGGTCGAGCCCCCGGACGGCGTCGAATGGCTCCCGGCCGACGACGACGTGGCGCCGATGGAGGTGGCGGACAGCGTCCTCGATCTCATCGGGAACACCCCTCTCGTCCGGCTCGATCGCATCGGCCGTGACCTGCCCTGCTACCTGCTGGCCAAGCTCGAGTACCTGAACCCCGGCGGAAGCGTGAAGGACCGTCCGGCGGTCGAGATGATCGAGGACGCCGAGCGCCGCGGCCTGCTGGCGGACGGGGGGACGATCGTGGAGCCCACGTCCGGGAACACCGGTGTGGGCCTGGCCATGGTGGCCTCCCAGCGCGGCTACCGCTGCATCTTCACGATGCCGGACAAGATCGCCGACGAGAAGCGCCAGCTCCTCCGGGCCTTCGGGGCCGAGGTGGTGATCTGTCCCACCGCCGTCGCCCCGGACCACCCGGACTCGTACTACTCGGTGGCCGACCGCCTGACGGCGGCGACCCCCGGCGCCTACCAGCCCAACCAGTACCGCAATCCTGGTAATCCGAGGGCCCACGAGGCTTCGACCGGCCCGGAGATCTGGCGCCAGACGGCCGGCCGGATCACCCACTTCGTGGCTGGCGTGGGGACCGGGGGAACCATCAGCGGGGTCGGCCGGTACCTGAAGACCCAGAACCCGGCCGTCAAGGTGATCGCCGCCGACCCGGAGGGGTCCATCTACTCGGGGGGTGGCGGGCGGCCGTACCTGGTGGAGGGCATCGGCGAGGACTTCTGGCCCAGCACCTACGACGCCTCCGTCGTGGACCAGGTGGTTCCCGTCTCGGACCAGGACTCCTTCGCCACCGCCCGGCGGGTGACCCGGGAGGAGGGCATCCTCGTCGGGGGGTCGACCGGCACGGCGATCTGGGCGGCCCTGGAGATCGGGAGGACGCTCGGCCCCGACGACGTCATCGTCGTGCTGGTGCCGGATTCGGGCCGGGGCTATCTGTCCAAGCTCTACAACGACGGCTGGCTCGCCGACCACGGCTTCCTGCGGGGCGGCGGGCAGACGGCCCGGGCCGTGCTGGCGGCCAAGAGTGACCGCCTCCCGCCGCTGGTGCACGTGCACCCCGACGAGACGGTCCGGGCGGCGGTGGCGGTCTTGGCGGAGTTCGGCGTGTCCCAGGTGCCGATCGTCAAGGCCGAGCCGCCGCTGGCCCTGGCCGAGGTGGTCGGCTCGGTCACCGAGCGCCTGCTCCTCGAGCACAGCGTCCACCACCCAGAGGTCTTCGACCAGCCGGTGGAGGCGATCATGGACCCACCGCTGGCCGTCGTCGGCCAGGGTGCGACCGTCGACGAGGTGGCTAGCCGCCTGGCGGACTCCCCGGCCGTCCTGGTCTTGGACGGCGGCCATCCGGTGGGCATCCTCACCCGCTCGGACCTCCTGTCGTTCCTTCAGGAGACGTGACCATGGCCGACCAGCCGAGCTTCGAGATCGACCCGAGCTTCGAGATCGACCCGAGCTTCGA
>CAYVPF010000004.1:16686-49988 GCA_964453355.1 uncultured Acidimicrobiaceae bacterium
CCGAGCTTCGAGATCGACCCGAGCTTCGAGATCGACCCGAGCTTCGAAACCCTGGCCATCCACGCCGGGCAGCCGCCCGACCCGACGACGGGTGCGGTGGTCACGCCGATCTACCAGACGTCCACGTTCGCCCAGGCGGCGGTCGGCCAGCACCAGGGGTACGAGTACAGCCGGTCGGCCAATCCGACCCGGACCGCCCTGGAGCGGTGCCTCGCCGCCCTCGAAGGGGCCCGGTACGGGAGCGCCTTCTCCAGCGGGCTGGCCGCCGAGGACGCGGTCTTTCGCCTGCTCGAGGCCGGCGACCACGTCCTCATCGGTGACGACGTCTATGGCGGCACCTACCGGCTGTTGGCGCAGGTCCACAGTCGTGCCGGGGTGGAGTTCACCCCGGTCGGCTTGGACGACCCGCAGAACCTGCTGGGCGCCTGGCGGCCGAGCACCCGCATGGTGTGGGTGGAGACGCCCTCCAACCCCAAGTTGGCCATCGCCGACATCGCCGCCCTCGCCGAGGTGGCCCGCGGTCGCCAGGCCCTGGTGGTGGTCGACAACACGTTCGCCACCCCCTACCTCCAACAGCCCCTGCAGCTGGGCGCCGACGTCGTGGTGCACTCGACGACCAAGTACCTCGGCGGGCACAGTGACGTCGTCGGCGGCTTCGTCGGCACCTCCCGTGAGGACCTGGCGGAACGGCTGGCGTTCTTCCAGAACGCCACCGGGGCGGTCCCCGGGCCCTTCGACTGTTTCCTCGTGCTCCGGGGAGTGAAGACCCTGGCCGTCCGCATGGACCGTCACTGCAGCAACGCCGCCCGGGTCGCCGAGGCCCTGGCGAGCCATCCCCGGGTGGACCGGGTCTTCTATCCCGGGTTGTCCAGCCATGCCGGCCACCGGACGGCGCGGGCCCAGATGCGGGACTTCGGCGGGATGGTGTCGTTCACGGTACGCGGGGGAGAGGCCGGCGCCGTGGCCGTGGCCGGGGCGACGTCGCTGTTCACGCTGGCCGAATCGCTCGGCGCCGTCGAGTCGTTGATCGAGCACCCCCACCGCATGACCCACGCCTCGGTGGCCGGGACGGCCCAGGCCGTCGATCCCGGCCTGCTGCGGCTGTCCGTCGGCCTCGAGCACGTGGACGACCTGGTGGCGGACCTCTTCAGGGCGCTCGAAGCCGGCTGACCCCGCCCGGCGGGTTCCCGCCCGTCACCTCCTGGTCACCAATGCCCATGAAATACCTATACCCGATCAACTAACTTGACTTTGCCGACGGGCGCGGGGAAAGATGGCAGGAGCCGGATCGGAGCCGGCTCCCGGCGTGGCGCAGTGAGGCGGCGTGACGGCCGGGCGGTCGGCGGACCCCGTCGACCCAGGAGGACCAAGGGAGGCGGACCCGTTGCCATTGCTCACCGATCTCGACCCCCGGCCGGTGGGCGACATGGACCTGCCGTACCTGGACAACGGCAGCCCGCAGTACGAGGAGGATTCCTACGGGGTCATCGAGGCGCTGCGGGCCGAGTCGTGGCTGGTGCGTTCCCGGTACGGCTACACCGTCCTCAGCTATCCGTTGGCCAAGGAGATCAAGAAGAGCGCCAGCTTCGTCCGGATCTTCGACGCCGTCACGCCGCAGGAGAGCGAGTACCTCTTCGACAAGGCGCAGCGCAGCGTTTCGGCCCAGTCCGGCCCGACGCTGGTGCGGATGCGCCGCCTGATGCTCCAGGCCCTGCGGCCCCGGATGGTGGCCCAGCTCCAGCCGCAGATGCGGGCCATCTTCGACGACCTCCTCGACGAGGTGGCCCTGGTCGAGTCGCCGGATCTCGTCCGCGACGTCGTCGACCGGTACCCGGGCCTGGTGATGGGCCCGATCCTCGGGGTGCCCTTCGCCGAGACCCGTGAGCTGGACCGCTGGGCCTCGACCATCAACATCTTGGGCCGGCATGCCGCCTACGCCACCCAGCTCGGCGAGGTCGAAGCCGCCTACCGGCAGATGGAGCAGTACCTCCTGGCCGTCATCGACGACCGGCGACGGCATCCCACGACCGACATCCTGGGCGAGCTGATCGCCGCCGCCGATGCCGATCCGGGAACGACCGACGACGAGCTCTTGATGCTGACCCATGCCATCGTGAACGCCAGCATCGACAACGTCCGGTCGGAGCTGGCGCTGACCATCGAGGCGCTGGTCGATCATCCCGAGGCCTGGACCGCCCTGAAGTCCGACCCTGACCTCGTGGGTGCGGTGGTCGAGGAGGGGCTGCGGTACTCGCCGGCCGGCGACGACATCCAGCACCGGGTGCCCGAGACCGTGGCGTTCCATGGCGTCCAGTTCCCCGAAGGGACCCTGGTGTTCATCAACAAGAAGGCGGTCAACCGGGACCCCGAGGCCATCGACGATCCCCATGCGTTCCGGCTCGACCGCGAGGCCTCCCCCCACCTCACCTTCGGGTTCGGGCTCCACTCCTGTGTCGGCGCCACCGTCGCCCGGGCGGCCATCGCCGAAGCGGTGCTGGCGCTCGCCGAGCGTGTCCGTTCCTGGGAGCGGGCCGGAGCCCCCGAACGGGGGCCGATGGCCTCCGGCGGGGCCCCGCTGACCTTGCCGCTCCGCCTGGAGCTCGAACCCCGTCGCCGTGGCGAGGACCCGGACGCCGACGTCGTCGGGGTCGATTGATGCGACTGGTCATCGACCGGCAGCTGTGCGCCGGCCACGCCCAGTGCGTACTGGCCGCGCCGCACCTGGTCGAACTGGGGCCCGACGACAAGTCGGCGCTCATCGACGGGGCCGATCCGGCCGACCATCCAGAAGAGGCGCGGGACGCCGAACTGCTCTGCCCCGAGCTGGCCATCTCGTTGGTCGAATGAGACGGGTCTTTCAGCCATGAGCCCCGCCCAAGGGCTCCGGCAGCTGGTGCACGGCCGGCAGGACACGGCCGACCAGCCGGCGCCGCCGGCGGGCACCTCGTCGGCGACGCCGGCGAGCGCACCCCGTGACCGTCCCCAAGACGTCAACCGCCCTCTTGACCACCGGGCCCTGGTCAAGCTCGGGTTGCCCAAGCAGAACCGGCGTCACCCCGGCCAGTGGCTCTGCGCCGCGGTCGTCCTTTTCGTGGCCGGCCTCCTCATTCACAGCCTGGCCATCAACCCGAAGATCGGCTGGGGAACGGTCGGGCAGTTCCTCTTCGCCCACGCCATCTTGGGTGGCCTGGTCGTCACGATCGAGCTCACCTTTGCCGGGCAGGCGATCGCCATCGTCCTCGGTTTCGTCCTCGCCGCCATGCGGCAGTCGCAGAACCCGGTACTGACGTGGCTCTCCTGGGCGTACATCAACGTCTTCCGGGGCGTGCCGCTGATCGTCCAGATCCTTATCTGGTACAACCTCGCCCTGGCCTTCCCGCACCTGGCCATCGGCATCCCCTTCACCTCCATTCACCTGCAGGGCAGCACCAACCGGATCATCACCCCGTTCATGGCCGGGGCCCTCGGGCTCGGCCTGGCCGAGGCGGCCTACATGGCCGAGATCGTGCGGGCCGGGATCGTCGCCGTGCCCCAGGGCCAGGTGGATGCGGCGCTCAGCGTCGGCCTGACCCGCCGTCAGGCCATGCGCCGGGTCGTCCTGCCGCAAACCCTCCGGGTGGTCATCCCCCCGACGGGGAACCAGTTCATCGGCATGTTGAAGGCCAGCGCCCTGGTGTCGGTGATCGGCGGCAGCGACCTGCTGACGAGGGCCCAGCAGATCTATTCGGTCAACTTCGAGGTGGTGGCCCTCTTGATCGTGGCCTCCATCTGGTACCTGGTGCTGACCACCATCGCCACCATCGGCCAGTACTACCTCGAACGCTGGCTGGACCGCGACCGGCTGGGCGGCGATCGCTCCGTCGGGGCGGCGATGTCCTTCCGGCAGCGACTGACCAGGAACCTGTCGTTGCGCCGGCAGGGCGGCCCCGGGGATCTGCTGTGACGGCTCGGACCGACGCGGACCCCCAGGCGGCCCTGGGAGTCGGCCATCAGGCCGGCGGACACCGTCCCGACAGACATCGTCTTGACGTCGAGGAGGTCGACGGGCTGGGCGACGCCGAACGCCGGCCCATGCTCGAGATCCTGGACGTCTACAAGCGCTTCGACAAGACGGAGGTCCTGACGGGCGTCGACCTCACGGTTCGTGCCGGCGAGGTCGTCTGCGTGGTCGGACCTTCGGGATCGGGCAAGAGCACGCTGCTGCGCCTCATCAGCTTCCTGGACCCTCTCGACGAGGGCTTGATCTTCGTGGACGGCGAGATCGTCGGCTACGAGCTGGCGGGCGACCGGCTGCACCGCCGCAAGGAGGCCGACGTGGCCCGGATGCGGAGCCAGTGCTGCATGGTCTTCCAGCAGTTCAACCTGTTCGGCCACATGACGGCCCTGGAGAACGTGCTGCTGGGCCCGCTCCGCGTCCAGCGACAGGACCGGGCGTCGGCCGAGCCCGAGGCCCGGCGCCTCCTGGAGAGCGTCGGGCTCGGGCACCGGCTCAACGCCTACCCGGCCAGCCTCTCCGGCGGCGAGCAGCAGCGGGTGAGCATCGCCCGGGCCCTGGCGATGAAGCCGAAGGTGATGCTGTTCGACGAGCCGACCAGCGCCCTCGACCCCGAGCGGGTGGGTGAGGTGCTCGACGTCATGCGACAGCTGGCCGACGGCGGGATGACCATGCTCGTGGTGACCCACGAGCTGGGCTTCGCCCGCGAGGTCGCCGACACCCTGGTGTTCATGGACGGCGGCCGGATCGTCGAGTCGGGGCCGTGCCGCCAGGTGCTGGCGGCGCCCACCCACTCGAGGACCAAGGAGTTCTTGAGCCGGGTCCTCTGACGCCCGACACCCCCTTCGCCATCTCGACGCCCCGCTATTTCGACACCCCTCTATGAAGTATGACAACCAACCCAACAAGGAGAAACCAACCGTGAAGCCCCGTCGTCTCGCCGGCCTGCTGGCCCTGCTGGTCCCGGCTGCCCTGCTCCTCCCGGCCGTCCCGGCCGGAGCCAGCAGTGCGCCGCTGTTCAAGGACCTCCCGGCGAGCATCCAGCAGTCCAAGGTCATCACTGTCGGGACCTCGGTGGCCTACCCGCCGTTCGACTACAACACGGCCACGAACTCGACCGTCATCGGCTTCGAGCCCGACCTGCGGGCGGCGATCGCCAAGCTCCTGGGGGTCACCTTCAAGACCGACATCGTCACGTTCCAAGAGCTGGTTCCCGGCATCCAGTCCAACCGGTTCCAGGTGGCCATGGACGGGATCTCGGACACGACGGCCCGGGAGAAGATCATTGACTTCGTCGACTACGGGGCGACCGGCAACGTCATCTTGACCACGGCGGCCAACGCCAAGCAGGTCAGTTCGAACGTCGAATCCCTCTGCGGCAAGGAGGTCGCCACCGCCCAAGGCACCGAAGGCGGGATCACCCCGGCCCAGATCACCACCATCTGCCAGGCCGCAGGCAAGCCGGCGGCCAAGAACGAGGTGTTCCCGAACTCCACAGACGACCTGCTGGCGGTGCAGTCCGGTCGGGTGTTCTCGGAGCTGCAGACAACGGCGACCGGCGGGTACGACGCGCTGAGCTCGAAGGGCGTGATCACGTCGACCCCCCTGAAGGAGTACGACAGCGGCAAGTTCGTGCCCGACGTCTTCGGCGTGGCGGTCACGAAGGGTGACACCCAGCTGGAGAAGGCATTCAAGGCGGCCTTCAACGAGATCATCGCCAACGGGACCTACGCCAAGATCTTGAAGAAGTGGGACGTCTCGGCCCTGGCGGTGAAGCAGAGCACCATCGACACGCCGAGCTCCTGATGGGCGAACCCCACCCCGGCCAACCCCAGCCCGGTCACCGGTCCTCCACCGACGTCCTGATCGTCGGTGGAGGACCGGTCGGCGCCAGCTTGGCCATCGAGCTGGCCTGGCGCGGGGTGCGGTCGGTGGTGGTCGAGCAGCGCGACGTCAGCCAGCCCGAGCGGGGCAACATCCGGGCCCGCGGGGTCAGCCTCCGGTCGATGGAGCATCTCCGGCGGTGGGGGATCGCCGACCGCCTCCGCCGGGAGGTGACGGTGCCCCCCGAATGGCCCAGCCAGATGATCGTCAAGACCTCCCTAGTCGGCGAGGAGATCCTCCGGTTCGACCGGGACGCTTCGGTGGACTGGCGGGAGGTGGCCCCCGAGCCGGGGCTCGGGATCCCCCAGTACCGCTTCTCGGCCGGCCTCCACGAGCGAGCCGTGGAGCTCGGGGTCACCCTGCTCACCGGTTGGCGGTGCTCCCGATTGGCGGACACCGGCACCGAGGTGCGGGCGGAACTGGTCGAGCTGGCGACCGGGCAGTCGAGGGTGATCGAGGCCCGGTACGCCGTCGGCTGCGACGGCCCCCACAGTCTCGTGCGGGAGACGGCCGGGATCACCCGGACCGAGTCGGTCCCGCTGGGCAAGAACCTCAGCGTTTCCCTGTGGTTTCCGGACGCCTTCGAGCAGCTCGGCATCGAGCCCAATGCCAACTTCACCATCTTCGACGGTCGCCTGGTCACCTTGTTCTGTCCGTACCAGGCCGACGAGTGGGGGTACGCCATCGGGCCCGTGCCCATGGACTTCGACTTCTCCGAGCTCGACCTGGTGCGAGAGACCACGGCCCGGATCGGCCGGGAAGCCCACTTCGAGCTCCTCTGGAGCTCCTCGTACCCGGTCCAGCAACGGGTGGCCGACACCTACCGGGCCGGCCGCCTGTTCATCGCCGGCGACGCCGCCCACCTGTTCCCCCCGTACCTCGGCCAGAACATGAACACCGGGATCGACGACGCCGTCAACCTGGGCTGGAAGCTGGCGGCGGTCCTCGCCGGCTGGGGCGGCCCGGAGCTGTTGGACTCCTACAGCGCCGAACGCCAGCCGATCGGGTGGCGGAACTCGGGGGCATCGGTAGAGATCTCCCAGGTCCTCGCCCGGGGGCAGGCGCTGTTGAACCGGGAGGGCCTTCCCTCGGGGGACACCGACGAAGCGGGCCGGGGGCGCCTGGCCCTCGGTCGGCGCCTCTACGACGTCTGCTATCCGGAATGGAACACCTCGGGCGTGGTCCTCGACCAGCGGTACCAGTCGTCGGTCATCGTCGACGACGGCTCGGTGGCCCCGGTCTACGACGGGGGGCGCTATCAGCCATTCGCCAAGCCCGGCCACCGGGCCCCGCACGTCGTCTTGGCGGGGGGGACCCCGCTCCTGGACGCGCTGGGTCCCGGGCTCACCCTGCTGGACCTGAACGGCGGGGACCTGAGCGGCCCGGGTCCGAGCGACGGGGACCTGGGCGGTGAGCAACCGGGCCGGGCCACCGAGCCGCTGGCCAAGGCGGCGGCCGACGTCGGCGTGCCGCTCGAGATCCTGACCGTCGGCGATCCGGTGGTCCGGGACCTCTATGGCGCCCGGTTGGTCCTGGTACGACCCGACCAGCACGTGGCGTGGCGGGGCGAGGCGCTCCCGACCGACGCCGGTGCGCTGGTGGACCGGGTACGGGGCGGGCGATGAGCCCAGTCACGATGAGCCCAGTCACGATGAGCCCAGGGCCGTCGATCGGCACGCTCTGGTACACCCGCTGCCCGATGCCGACGGCGTCGAGCATCGCCATCGTCGACGGCTGGCTGGACCGGGAGTTTTCCCCCGACGGCATCGACGTGCTCTCCCTGCGAGCCAATCCCGACCAGCAGGATCGCCTGGCCCACTACGACCACACCAGCCAGACCCTCTTCCGGGAGGGCGGGGTGGTCCCGCCGCTATGGGCCCGTGCCGGGGGAGCGTCCACCCGCCTCCTCGGGGTCGGGCTGGAGAGCGGCTTCCGGGGGTTGATCGTGCCCTCGCAGAGCGACATCGTCGAACCGAGCGACCTTCGCCATCGCCGGATCGCCCTCCCCCGGCGGATCGGGCAGCCGGTCGACTTCTCCCGGGCGGTGAGTTGGCGGGGCATCCTCGACAGTCTCCGGGTGGCCGGCATCGACGAGCGGGAGGTCGACCTCGTCGAGGTGACCTCCAGTGATCCCTACCTCACCGCCGCCCCGCCGTCGACCAGCGGGAGCCTGTACACGGCCTGGGAAAACGTCCGCCTCCAGAGCACCGAAGTGCTCGCCTTGGTGCGGGGGGAGGTCGACGCCATCTTCGTCGCCGGGGGCTACGGCCTGGAGATCGCCGCGCTGACCGACAGCCGGGTCCTGGTCGACCTGTCCGAGCGGGATCCCTGGCCCAACTGGTCCGAGAACCACCTCCGGGTCCTGACCGTCAGTGAGGCACTGCTCGCCGCTCGCCCCGACCTGGTGGTCCGCTACGTGGCCACGGTGCAGCGGGCGGCGGACTGGGCGGCGCGCCATCGGGACGACGCCATGCGGATCATCGCCGCCGAGATCGGGTTGGCCGAAGAGTGGGCCCGGCTCGGCTACCACCCCGAGACGACCGCGCACCTGCGGCTGGACACCTCGGACCGTGCGCTCGAGCGTCTGCAGTCGTGGGCCGCCTTCCTGTCCGACCGCGGCTTCGCCGACCCCGTCGACATCGGCCAGTGGCTCGACAGGGAGCCGCTCGCCGCGGCGAACGCCGCGGTCGCCGCCGGCGGCCCCGGCAGTACCATCGCCGCCGGCGACACGGTCCTGGAGCCGTCACGATGAGCCTTCCGGTGATCGATCTCGGGGACCTCCGGTCCGGCCGGCCGGGGGAGGTCGACGCGGTCGTCGAGGCGATCCGCGCCGCCAACCGGGAGGCCGGGTTCTTCTACGTCGCCAACCACGGGGTGACCGACGCCCAGATCACCCAGGCCTTGACGGCGGGGAGGCGGTTCTTCGCCCTCCCCGACGACGAGAAGCGGGCGATCGAGGTCGACGGCCGTCACCGGGGCTATCTGGGATTCGGCGGGGCAAAGATGGACGGAGCGGCGGCGCCGGACCTGAAGGAGAGCTTCGTCTACGGGGTCGAGCGTCCTGTTCCCGACGACGAGGGCCCTGGCGACGAGGGCCCTGGCTACGGGGGCGCAGCCCGGCTGGTCGGGCCCAATCGTTGGCCGGCGGCGGTGCCGGAGCTGGGACCGGCGACCTATGCCCTGTTCCTCTCGGTCCTCGACGCCGGGCGGCGGCTGCTCTCCGGGATCGCCCTCGCCCTCGGCCTGCCCCGGGAGTTCTTCACGCCGCATCTCGAGCACCCCCTGGCCCGGGGCAGCCTGATCCACTACCCGCCGCAGCCGGAAGACCCGGTCCCGGGCCAGCTGGGCGTGGATGCCCACACCGACTTCGGTCTCGTCACCCTGCTGTGGCAGGACCCGGTCGGGGGGCTCCAGGTGGACACCGCCGGGGGATGGGTGGCCGTGCCGCCGTTGCCGGGGACCCTGGTGGTCAATATCGGCGACCTCTTGGCCCGGTGGAGCAACGACCGCCTGACCTCCAACCCCCACCGCGTGGTGAACAGCCCGACGGAGGACCGCTACTCCATGGCCTTCTTCTTGGACCCGGCCTACGACACCGTCGTCGATCCCCGAGACGTCGCAGCGCCCGACGAGGCCGTCCACTATCCGCCGGTGGTGGCCGGCGAGCACATCGGTGGCCGGTTCGAGTCGGCGTTCGCCTACCGCAAGGTCGGACGGCCGTGAGCACCAACGGTTATCGGGGTGGGCCCCGCACCCCGCTCGCCCACCCCGAATGGACGTACATCGAAAAGGCGGCCCTGAACGACTTCACGGCCGACGAGCTCGACGTCCTCAACGCCCAGCGTCGGATCTACTACGCCGAATCCCAGGCCGAGGCCATTCTGGCGATGTTCGCGGTGGCCGAGCACGAGCCGTCCTTCGGCTACCAGATCAACCACTTCCAACACGGCCTCCAGTCGGCCACCATGCTGTTCCGGGCCGGGTACGACGAGGAGGACGTCGTCGTCGGCCTGCTCCACGACATCGGCTTCGTGGCCTGCCCCGACCGCCACGGCGCCTTTGCCGCCGAGCTGCTCGGCGCCTACGTCGGCGACGACAACCTGTGGATGCTGCGCCATCACCAGGTCGCCGGGTCCGCCTCCGGCCGGGACCGCTGGCGGGACCATCCCTCCTTCGAGTGGACGCTGACTTTCGTCGAGCAATTCGACCAGAACGCCGTCGACCCGGACTACGAGAACCTCCCGCTGTCCTTCTTCGAGCCGCTGGTCCGCCGGATCTTCGCCCGGACGCCCCGGCCCCTGCCGGTGACCGAATGAGCCAGCCGGTCACCGAGTGAACGAGCCGGTGGACAGGCGCGGGCATCGGGACGCCGAGGTCGCCGTCATCGGGGTCGGCAGCGTCGGTTCGATGGCGCTCTGGCAGCTGGCCGACCGCGGGATCCCGGCGGTCGGTTTCGAGCAGTTCGCCCCCGGCCACGACCGGGGGGCGGCGGGCGGCGAGAGCCGGGTGTTCCGGGTGGCTTACCACGAGGGGTCCGGGTACACGCCGTGGCTGCTGGAGGCCCGGGACGAGTGGCGCCGGCTGGAACGGGCGGCCGACGTCCGGCTCCTCGACCAGTGCGGCTACCTGGAGATCGCCGCCGCCGACGCCCCGAGTATCGCCGCCACCCTGGCCGGCATCGAAGAGCACGGGTTGGACCACGAGGTCCTCGACGCCCGGGCCGCCCAGAAACGGTTCCCGGCGCACCGGTTCCGCGCCGACGACCTCGCCGTGCTCGACCGCACCGGAGGGGCGCTGTGGCCCGAGTACGCCGTGGTGAGCGCGGCCCGGCAGGCCGTGGCCCGGGGCGCCCGACTGGTCCGGCGGACGAGGGTCGAGCGGATCGAGGCGGACGACGACGGGGTGACCGTGCACGCCGGCGGGCGGCAGTGGCGGTTCGGGTCCGCCATCGTCACCGCCGGGGCCTGGACTCGCCAGCTGTTGCCCGAGATAGCCGGCACCGTGACGCCCACCCGGCTGTCCCTGGCCTGGTTCCCGGCGATTGAGCCGGCGCGGTTCTTGCCGGCCGTCTTCCCGGCCTTCGGCCGGACGGTGGGGGAGACGTTCGTCTACGGGATCCCGACGGTCGACGGTCGGTCGGTCAAGGTGGCCACGACCCGCATCGACGATCCGGACCCCGTCGATCCCGACCGGCTCGACCGGGAGGTGCCGGGGCCGGTCCTCGAGCGGATCGCCGAGGTGGTGGCGGAGTACCTGCCCGGCCTGGTCCCCGATCCGGTACGGGCCGCCGCCTACGTCGACGGCTACACCCCCGATGGCCACGGCCTGGTCGGGCTGCACCCGGACCATCCCAACCTGGTGCTGGTGGCCGGCTTGTCCGGCCACGGGTTCAAGCTGGCCCCGGTCTTCGGCAAGGCCGCGGCCGACCTGGCCGTGGCTCGCCAATCCACCATTGCCGTCGACTTCTTGAACCCTGGTCGGTTCCTGGCGGGTGCCCGCCAGTGAGCCCCTCGCCCCGGTCGCAGCCCGGCCACGTGACGGCGACCGTCGACCTCGACGGCCCCGGCCGTTCGGTCGGCCACCTCCTGGTCCCCGGCGCCGACGACGACCACGCCTACAGCACCATCCCGGTCCCGCTGGCCGTCGTCGCCGGCCACGACGGCCCGACGGCCCTCCTCGTTGCCGGCACCCACGGCGACGAGTGGGAGGGTCAGTTGATCGTCCGCAACCTCCTCCGGTCCGTTGACCCTGTGCGACTGCACGGTCGGCTGATCCTCCTCCCGGCCTTCAACCTGCCCGCCGTCCGGGCCGCCCGGCGGTGCTCACCGATCGACGGCGAGAACATGAACCGGGCCTTCCCCGGCGACCCCGAGGCCGGGCCGACCCGGATGCTGGCCCACTACGTCGAGTCCACCGTCCTGCCCCGTTGTGACTACGCCATGGACCTGCACTCGGGGGGAAGCGCCTCGGACTACCTCCCCTGTGCCTTCCTCCGGATCGACGACGACCGGCGGCGGACCGAGGAGAAGGTCACCGCCGCCACGGTCCTCGGGCTGCCCCACGCCTTCGTGGTGCCGGCGGCCGGTGAGGCCCGGACCCTCTCGGCGGCCGCCGATCGGCAGGGCACGATCATGGTGGCCACCGAGCTCGGCGGGGGCGGCCGAGTCGACGCCGGCATCCTGGCCCAGGCCACCACGGCCGTTCATCGGCTCCTGGTCCACTGGGGCCTCTTGGCCGGGGACGGGGGGCTGGCCTGGGACCCAGCGAGCACCGACGACCGGGGGACCCGCTTTCTCCGGCTCGGTGGGTCCTCGGCCGCCGTGGTGACGACGGCCGGGCTCCTCGAGCCGCTGGTCCGGCTGGGCGACCGGGTCGACGAGGGGACGACGATCGCCCGGGTGCACCCGTTGGAGTACCCCGATCGGCCGCCCGAGGAGGTCCGGGCGCCCGTCGACGGGGTCGTCGCCATCGTCCGGACCCCGCCACGGGTGCAGGCCGGGGACGTGGCCGCCTCCATCGGCGTCCCGGTCGAGGCGAGCGCCATCGTCGCCTCGTCCGGCAACGCCGTGGTCCCTGAGAGCTGAGCGAGGCCGGGGCTCTGCCCCGGCAGGAAGGAGCGCCGCTATGGCCAGCCCCATCATCGACGACCCCATCATCGAAGACCCCGGCATCGAGGACGCAGACGTCGAAGGGCGAGCCGGTCATGGCCCGGGGGTTGCCACCCGGGACGACCGGGTCCGGGGGGCGATCTGGGGCCAGCTGGTCGGGGACGCCGCCGCCCTCGGCAGCCACTGGATCTACGACCTCGACGAGCTGGCCCGGGCCTATCCGGAGGGCATCACCGGCTTCGAGCCGCCGCGGGCCGGCCACTACCACGAGGGCCGGCGACCCGGCGACCAGACCCACTACGGGGACGGCGCCCTGGTGCTGCTGCGGAGCATCACCGACGCCGGTGGCTTCGACGCCGGCGCCTTCGGTGGCCGGTTCGTCGAGACCTTCGACCGCGCCACCTACGGCGGCTACCTGGACCACGCCACGCTGGGGACCCTGGACAACTACGACGCCTTCCGCCGTGATCACCCCGGCGAGCCGTTCGCCTTTCAGGCCGGCGCCGCCGACGACCAACCGGCCACCCTGACGAGGCTGTCCGTGCTCGTCGGGCGTTACGCCGGCAGCTCCCGGGCGGCCCTGCTCGACCGGGTGCGGGCGCTGACCCTCGTCACCCAGGACCACCCGCTGTCCCTGGCGTACGCGGTGTTCTCGGCCGTCCTCCTCGACGGGTTGCTCGAGGGCCGGGGGATCGAGCCGTCGATCGCCGAGGCCCAAGAAGCCCTCGCCGAGGCGGCGCCCGCGCAGGCTGGCCCGATAGGGGAGCAGGTCCGCCAAGCCCGGGCGGCCGCCGGTGGCGACGTCACCGAGGCGACGCTCGTCTTCGGCCAGTCGTGCCCACTGGTCCATTCCGTGCCTGCCGCCCTGCAGGTCCTCCTCACCTACCCGGACGACTTCGAGCAGGCGATCCTCTCGACCGTCCGGGCCGGTGGAGACAGCGCCGCCCGGGCGGCCATCGTCGGCGGCTGGCTGGGCGCCCATCTCGGCCTGGCGGGGATCCCGCCGGCCTGGATCCGGCGCCTGTCGGCCGGCCCGGAGATCTCCGCCCGGCTGGACACGTTGCTGGCCGACCACCACCGGCTGTGACCGCGCTGGACCGACGGCCGGCACCGGACGAGTACGGCCCAGTCGATCACGGCCCTGTCGATGAGGGCGTAGTCGATGACCGCGCCGTCGACTACGGGGGGCTGGTCACCGACGACTTCCGGGTCCACCGGTCGGTCTTTGTCGACCCGGCCATCTTCGAGGAGGAGATGGTCCGGATCTTCGGAGGCACCTGGGTCTATCTGCTCCACGAGAGCCAGGTGCCCCGGGTGAACGACTTCCGGACCGTCAACGTCGGCCGGCGGCCGGTGATCGTCGCCCGCACCGCCGACGGCACGATCGCCGGGCTTGTGAACCGGTGTAGCCACCGGGGGACGCTCCTGTGCCCCCTGGAGGGCGGGTCGGCAGCGCGGTTCCAGTGCGCCTACCACGGGTGGACGTTCACCAACACCGGCCGGCTGGTCGGGCTGCCGTATCCCGACGGTTACCGGTCGTCCTTCGACCGCCGTGACCTCGACCTAGGGCGGCTGCCCCGGGTCGAGTCCTACCGGGGGTTCGTCTTCGGGAGCCTCAACCCCGACGTGGCGCCGCTGACCGAGTGGCTCGGCCCGGCCCGGGCGGTAGTGGATTGGGCGGTGGACAGCCAGCCCGAGATCCGGGTGCTGCCGGCGGCGACCATGGTGTACCACGGCAACTGGAAACTGCAGAACGACAACAACGGCGACATGTACCACACGCCCTTCACCCACCGGTCTACGGCGGTGATGACCGAGCAGCGCCACGGCACGGGCCGGCTGCTCGACCACTTCGCCAACGACCAGGGCCCGATGGCCGTGCGGAGCTTCGGGAACGGTCACAAGATGATCGACCAGCGGGCCGCCATCGACTCCCCGTGGGACCGGACCCGGCCACTCCCGGGGAAGGAGGCCTACGGGGAGCAGCTGGCGCAGAGGATCGGGGCCGACCAGGCGCGCCGCCACCTGGAGCACGTCGGCCAGTCCGGGATCAACCTGATCCTGTACCCCAACCTGCACATCCGGGGGAACGGCAGCCTGTACGTCTACGAACCGGTGGCCGTCGACCGAACGCTGGTCCACACTTTCGTGGCCCTCCTGGTCGACGGCCCCCCGGAGGTCAACGCCCTGCGGATGCGGTTCGCCGAGGACTTCATCAACGTGGGCAACCGGGACGACATCGAGATCTTCGAGCGGGCGCAGCAGGCCCTGACCGACGTCGGTGACGTCGAGTGGGTGGACGTCAGCCGGGGGTGGGACAGCGGACGGGAGCGGATCGAGGCCGACGGGTCGGTGACCGGGAACGTCGCCGACGAGACCGGCATCCGCGGTGGCTACGAGCAGTGGAAGCGCCTCATGGCCGCCCGGCCGACCAGGACGGTCGCCGATGGTTGACCACCTGGCTGAACAGGCCGCGGTCGGACCGTTGGACGACACGCGCTACGACGACGTCCTGGCGTTCTTCGGGGTCAATGTCAACTGGTCGGGGGCGGCGGTGGCGACCGGCGATCCGGGGATCGCCGACGTGGTGCGTCGCGAGGCCAGGGCGCTGGACGCCCGGGACTACGAGGGGTGGTTGGCGTTGTTCTCGCCCGGTTGCGTCTACTGGGTGCCCCGCAACGACGAGGTTGGCGACCCCCGGTTGGAGCCGAGCGTCCACTTCGACGACTACCGGCGCCTGGCCGACCGGGTGGCGCTGATCCGGACCGGCCATCTCCACGCCCAGACGCCGCCGTCGCGGACCAGCCGGGTGCTGTCGGAGGTCGAGTGCCGCCAGGCCACGGCGGACCTGGCGGACGTCCACTCGAGCCTGATCGTCCACGAACAGCGGCGGGGGCGCTCCCAGGTCTACGCCGGTCGCCAGTTCCATCGCCTCGAGCGCACCGGCCAGGGATGGCAGATCCGGTACCGGGTCCTGCTGCTGGTCGACCGGGACGTCTCGCAGGGCAACACCACCTTCATTCTCTGAGATGGGCATTCTCTGATGGGCTCGCACGCCATCCCACCGGCGCTCTCGATACGCGGCCTGACCAAGACCTACCGGGGTGGGTTCACCGCGGTGGCGGACCTCGACCTGGAGATCCCCGACGGCGCCTTCTTCGGGCTGCTCGGGCCGAACGGCGCCGGGAAGACCACGTTGATCGGGGCCGCCTGCAACCTGCTGCGGCCGACGGCGGGACAGATCCGGATCTTCGGGCACGACCACGACTCGCGCCAGGCCCGGCAGCTGGTGGGGCTGGCCGAACAGGACATCAACCTCGACCGGTTCTTGAACATCGACCAGATCCTCGTCTACCACGCCGGGTACCACGGCATCGGCCGGCGCGAGGCGTGGCGGCGGGCCCGGGAGCTGATGGACCTCTTCCAGCTGAGCGCCAAGGCGAAGAGCCCGGCGGGCGCGCTGTCGGGCGGGATGCAGCGCCGCCTGCTGCTGGCCCGGGCGCTGATGCACCGGCCGCGACTGCTGATCCTCGACGAACCGACCGCCGGTGTCGACGTGGAGCTGCGCCAGGAGCTGTGGGACTACACCCGGCGACTGCACGAGGTGGGGACGACGATCCTGCTGACGACCCACTACCTCGAAGAGGCCGAAGCGCTCTGCGACGAGATCGCCCTGCTGCGGGGTGGCCGGATCGTCGCCCGTGACACGGCGGCCGGGCTGCGTCGGGACTACGGGGCGCGCGACATCGCCGAGGTCTACAAGCGGGCGATGAGCGAGCCATGAGCACACGGGTCGGCCGCGAGCCATGAGCACAGAGGTCGCGCGAGCCATGAGTACACGGGTCGGCCGCGAGCCATGAGCACACGGTTCGCCGTGGCCGAGCCGCGCCCGTACGACCAGCCGTACCGGGCGACCCGGCCCGCCTTCACCTGGCTGCTCGAGCGGGAGGTGGTCCGGTTCCTGAAGATCTGGCAGTTCACCGTCGCCGGCCCGATCCTCTCGGCGCTGCTGTTCGTGCTGGTCTTCGGCTTCGCCCTCTCCGGCCACATCAGCGGGGTGGAGGGGGTGCCCTACGACCAGTTCATCCTGCCCGGGCTGGCCGCCCAGGCCGTCGTCACCGTCGGCTACATCAACGGCACCACGAGCCTGTTCGACGCCCGGCGCGACCGCTACATCCACGACGTGCTGGCCAGTCCCGTGCTGTGGTGGGAGCTCAACCTGGCCCTGGTGGCCGGCGGCGCCATCCGGGGCCTGCTGGTCGGCTCGGGCATCCTGCTGATCGCCATGCCGGCGACGCACCTGCAGGTGCACCAGCCACTGGTCCTGGCCGTCGCCGCCCTGGCGATACTGCTGGCGGCGGGACAACTCGGCGTCCTCGCCGGCTCCTACGCCCGCACGCTCGATCACGTGTACTCGATCGAGACCCTGGTGGTGTTGCCGCTCGGGTTCCTGGGCGGGATCTTCTACTCGGTCGGCGAGCTGCCCGAGCCGTGGCGGGCGATCAGCCACCTGAACCCGGTCTTCTACGTCGTCCAGGCGCTGCGCATCGGCCTGCTCGGCCGGGGGGACATCTCGACGACGGCCGCCCTGGTGGCGGTCGGTGGCTTGGCCGCGGTGCTCACCCTGTGGTCGGCCCTGGTCTTCCGGTCCGGCCGGCTGCTCAAGCCGTAACGAGTGCGCTGGCGGTGGCCAAGGCCGTCGGGGCCGACGGCTGAACCACCGTCCCCCGGGGTGAGCTGGGCCGAGGCCTGAAGCCGGCCAGGGAGAGGACGATCGCCAGCACCAGAAGCGATCCGATCGGTCCGACATGCCTGAGCTGCTCGATCAGGGTGTTGGCGTCGAGAAGGTCCACGAAGACCACCACGATGGGCCCCCACGCCAGCCAGGCCTGCCATCGGCGACCCGCCCCGGCGGCCAGCAGGGGAAGGCCCCACGTGAGATACCAGGGTTGGGCGGTCGGACCGAGGAGGGCGAAGACCACCAGGCTGGCGCCGATGGCCGTCAGGTCGAGGGCCCGGGAGCGCCACCACAGCGCGGTGGCCACGGCGGCGGCGGCGACCAGCCCGACGACGTGCATCGCCGAGACGACGTGCCCGGTCGAGGCGTCGATTCCGACCCAGCCGACGGCGGAGTGGACCGCGGTGGCGCCCAGGTCGACGGGGGTGGTCCACGAGAACACCTCCCCGGGCGCGCCGAGGTTGCGGAGCCAGCCCCATCCCAGTCCCGTGAGCCTGTCGAGCACCAAGAACGTGCCCCCGACGGTCGCGACCGCCAGGGCACCCCGCCGCAGCGCGGCCCACCGCCCCGGGGCCTGGTGGAGCCACGACCAGACGACGTAGCCCAACGGCAGCAGTCCGGGGGCCTTGACGGCCGCGGCCAGCGTGCACAGGAGGATGGCCGGGAGCCACCGGCGATGGCTGGCCAGGAGCACGCCGGCCGTCACCAGTCCGAGGAGGAGCCCGTCGTTGTGGGCGCTGCCGACGACGAAGAGGAGGATGAGCGGGTTCATGGCCCCGAGGACGAAGGCCGGCCCGGGCGGACAGCCATGACGGCGCGCCAGGGAGGGGACGCAGGCCGCGGCCAGGACGACGCCGGCCACCGTCAGCAGCCGGAACAGGATGAGGGACCGCAGGACCTGGTGGCCGGCCAACCGGACGAGACCGCCGGCGAGGCCGAGGAAGAGGGGTCCGTAGGGCGAGGCGGTCGAGCTCCACACCCCGTGCGACAGGGTGGCGAACGGCGTCACCCCCAGCACGCTCGGACCGTAGAGGTAGGGCGAGATGTGCCAGCTCACCATCTCCCCTTGGGCGGCGTAGCTGTAGACGTCGGTGCTGAACAGGGGAGGGGCGACGAGGAGCGGCACCATCCAGGCCCCGAAGACCCGGGCCAGGACCTTCACGGGAACCTGCGGAGTGCGGGCCGCCCGCAGCAGCGCCAGCCAGGACCGCGCCAGGACCACCAGGCCCCCGAAGCCGCCGGCCAGCTCGAGGACCCGTAGGCCCGGGCCCGGGCGGACGGGCCCGGGGGAGGTGGGAACGCCGAAGAACCAGGCATCCGGACGTTGGAGCGAGAAGGGCGATCCCGGGAGGCAGGCGCTGACGACGATGGCCACGATCCCGGCGAGGCCGAGGACCGCGGGGCCCCACACCGACCTCCGGGACCAGGCCGACGGTGTCCCCAGGAGCTTGGCGACGGGACCCCGGGGGAGGGTCACCCCCCTCCTCCTCAGACCGGCAGGAGTCGGACTTCCGGCAACAGCCCCCACGCTTGGGCGTACTCCAGCAGGTTGCTCGGGTTCACGGTCCACCGGAAGAGCAGCCCGTCGTCGTCGAAGTCGCAGAGGTTGATCGTCTCGTACTGCCAACCGACACCGTCACGGCGGAGGGCGTGGCTGAGGACCACCACCGCCCGTCCCGCCGCGGTGACCACCGAGCTGGGGGCGGAGCAGAGGGTGGCGCCGGACGCCCAGTACCGTTGCTCGAACCAGCCCCTGACGTCACCTCGCTCCAGGACGGCGGTCTGCCGATCGTGGCGTACCACGACGGTGAGATCGTCGGCGCAGCCCTCCAGGAACCGGTCGTACTCGCCGGTGGTCAAGGCCGTGAAGAGCTCGTGGATCTCACCGATCTCCACCGCCAACTTCTCCACCGCCAGTTCGCTCATGGCCTCGACCTCCCGTCCCGGACCGTGCCGGAGTCATCGTCGGCCGCCGCGCTCGGTCCCTTGGCGCCGGTCACGGTCGGCCAGCTCGACAGCCAGGAGCCGTCGACCACGTGGGGCCGGCCGAGGGTGTGGGCGGCCCGGTTCCCGGTGTTCCGGTACGGGACCCCCCAGGCCAGTGCGTACTGCGCGGGGTCCACGGGCCGGGAGAACCAGGCGACCAGCCGGCCGGCCTGGAAGGCCCACCGGTCAACCGTCTCGTAGGCGTGCTGGTGTCCTGTCCGCTCGAGGGAGTGGCGGAGCAAGGCCACCGTGGGGCCTGCCGTATCGATCGAGGCATCGATCGTGGCCACGGGATGGATCCGGACGCCCTTATCGGTAAGGGCGTCTCGCCCTCGGAACCAAGCGACCAGGCCGGTTCGAGGCACGAGGGTGGGGGTGGGGCCACATCCCCAGACGGTGGTGAGCAGCCGTTCGCCACAATGCTCGAGGACGCGCCCCAGGTCGCCGGCGGCAAGCGCGCCCAGCACGTCTCGATCGACTCCGAGTCCAACGGCCTTGCCCATCGTCCCTCCTTCCCGTGGTTCGTCGCGGCAAGTTCGCAAAGCTGACTAACACGATCAAGTTTATCAGGAAAGGATCACCGTGACACCCGGACCGACCAGCGGTCCGCCGGGGGACAGCGGGCCGCGGGGCGGGTGGGCCCGACCGACCCCGAAGGGGGCTCACGGAAGCGGTAGAGGAGGATCGATCCGCCGAGGTCACCCACCGGGCAGTAGGCCCGGAGCCAGCGCAGCGAGCGGCGTTCGGCGCTGGTCAGGTCGGTGGCGGAGACCGCCACCCAGCCGGTGACGCGGCCCGGCGCCGTGCCGAGAAGGGGTTTCGCTCCCGACACCGGGCTGCTGCCGAGGCCCCGGGGACCGAAGTAGGCGACCCAGGGATCCTTGCCCCGGCTCCAACGCTGCAACTGATAGAGACCCTGACCCCAGTCGACGTCCGAGTTGGTCACCGACCGGTAGGCCGGGCCGAACGGCGGGGCCGCCCAGGCGAGGGAAGCCGGGAGGGAGGCCACGGTGAACGCCCCGGCGACGAGGATCGCCAGGACGCCGAGGCCCGGGCCGACCTTCCGCCCGTAGCGGACGACGGAGCTGGCGGCCACCAGCCACAGGGCGATGACCGGCAGGAGGTACCGCAGGCCGATGTCCCGGGGCGTGGTCATGTCGAAGGCGAGCAGGACGACGGCCGGGGCGGCCAGTACCGCCAGGGCCCGGCGGCGGGTGGACCGGTCGACCGTCCGCCACCCGATGGGCCCGAGGACGAGCACGAGCAACGTCGTGGGCACCGTCTTCACCAGCAGGCTGCCCGGCCAGTACCACCACCGTCCGCCGGTCCACGCCACGCCCAACAGGTAGCCCGGCCCAGGCTGGGTGTCCTGATGGGCCAGATAGCTGATCCCCTGGAGGTACGGGGAGGGGAGCACGATCGTCGGGTCCGTCACGACCCGGGGATCGAGGAGGATGTAGACGAGCCATATCGCCGCCCAGCACACGGCGGCCACGACGAGGCACTGTCCGGCACCCCGGCGCGGGAGTCGTGACCAGCCGTAGGCCAGCATCACCACCACCCCGATCCCGGCAATGAGCATCCCGGTCACGTCGGTCAGCGCGGCGGCGGCACTCAGCAGGCCCACGACCACCGCCCGCCGGGTGGTCGGCCGGTCGGTCCATCGGAGCATGGCCCAGGACCAGCCCACGACGGCCACGGCGAAGGCCGGGTCGACGGCGTCGAGGTGGCTCAGCCCGAGGACGAACGGGGACAGCAGCCACAAGGAAGCCGCCAGGGTGCCGGCCATCGACCCGAACAATCGGCGGCCGAGCAAGAAGAGCAGAGCGGCGAGGCCGAGCGCCTCGAGCAACGTCGCCAGTCGCGAGGCGAACGTGACCGCCCGGAGCGTTCCTGCCTGTTCTTGGGCCCGGAGGAACTTGGCGCTGTAAGCCCGCTCGCCGTTGGCGTTCGGTGCGGTGTTGGCCGGGACGACTGGCCGAACCAACAGAACGGGGAGGGCGGCGATGACCTTGGCCAGGGGTGGGTGCTCGTCGTTGATGACCAGGTCGTGGTGGAGCACGGCCTGGAGCCCGGCGGCGACGTAGACCGGCTCGTCAAAGGTTGGTGCATCGGCCCAAGCCTCGTAGAGGCCGGCGCCGAGGAACAGCAGGACGCAGGTCAGCAGTACGAGCCCCTGGACGAGGCGACCGATGCGCCACCTGGCGCTGGACCGGGCTGAGGCCCGTTCCCGCCGGAGTACCGGTTCCGTCACCGACGTCACTGAATCGCCACCGTAGAGGAAAAGCTGATAATTTCGATCAACTTACTTGGATTTGCGAGGCGGACAGATGACTGACGGAGAAACCCTGGAGGCACCGGACCGGGAGGCCGAACCCGAGACGGCGGTTTCCGTTGGGCTGAACGGCGAGCAGCCGGGGGCGGTCGCGGTCGTGACCACGAGTCCGCACACCATCCCTACGGCCGAGCCGGCGGGCGACGCCGGGCCTACTGGTCCGACCCGGACGGGCCAAGACGCCGCGGGTGGCGGCCCGGGATGGCGTTCGAGCCTGGCGATCTCGTTGACGCCCCGCCGGCGCCTTGTGATCGGCTGGACGGTGTTCGCCGTGGCCTTCGTCCTCTTCACTATCTTCCTGGGACTTCCCTACAGCGAAGACGAGATCTTGTTGTGGCTGACCGCCGCCTTGTTCGTCGCCAGCCTCGGGGATCCTGGCCAGTGGCGTCGTGGCCTCGTCCGCGACTGGCTGCCCCTCTACATCGTACTGGCCGTGTACGCGCTGCTGCGGGGATACGCCAGCCACGTGCTCTGGGGCCCGTTCTGGCATGCCCAGGTGGACTTCGACTCGTTCATCGGCGGCGGCCAGCCACCGACGGTGACGCTCCAGCGGTGGCTGTACCACCCCGGGGACCTGCACGTGTGGGACTACCTGGCCTGGCTCACCTACATGAGCCACTTCTTCACCAGCTTCATCGTCGCCGGGGTGCTCTGGAAGCGGAACCACGCCCGCTTTCGGCGGTTCGTCGCCCTCTTCGTCGGCCTCACGTTCATCGGGTACGTGACCTACGTCCTCTACCCGGCCCTGCCGCCGTGGCTGGCCAGCCAGACCGGGCATATCGCCCACATCACCAGGATCATCCCGGTGGTCTGGAACCACGTCGGCGTCCACGGGGCGGCGGCGCTGTTCACGGGCGGCAACCGGTTCGACAACAACATCGCCGCCATGCCGTCCCTGCACGCCGCCTATCCGATGCTGCTCCTGCTGTTCTTCTGGAAGCGGGCTCGGACGCCGCTGCGGATCGTCCTCGTGACCTATGTGCTGGCGATGGCCTTCACCCTCGTCTACGCCGGTGAGCACTTCGTGTTGGACGAGGTGGTGGGTTGGACCTACGCCATGGTTACCTACTTCGTCGGTAGTCGCCTGCTCGACAAGTGGGGGGTGTGGGGGAGGAAGCGCCGGGAGGAGCGGTCCTTGGCGGTGGCACCTGCGCTGCCGGTGGTGGCGTCGACCGACCGGGAGGCGGTAGACAGTGTCGGCGGGGCAGGCGGCACGAGGGGACGACCTTGGTAGAGGACCTCGACTTCGAGCGGATCGTGGTCTCGAGGAACCCGGCGAGCACCAGGGCCAGGCAGGGGCACCGGGTACTGGACCGGTTGCAAGAGGTGTTTGCCGGCCGGCTCCACCAGGTGGACACCAGCGAGGACGAGCGGACGAATGTCGAGCGCCTGGCCGAGCTGTTGCGGGCGGGCGACGTCGTGGTGCCGGTCGGAGGAGACTCGACGGTGACCCAGGCGGCGGGGTCGGTGGCCCTCCGTCGTGACCTCGGCAAGCTGCCGCTGCTCCCTCTGCCGTTCGGCCACGCCAACCAGCTGGCCCTGATGCTCAACTCCTGGTTCCAATACCGGCGGCCGGTCCAGATCCTTCGTCGCGGCAAGACCGTCCCGATCCATCCGTTGCTGTTCAGTTACCCGGAGCGTCCGGCCGAGGAGGCTCGCCTGGCCCTCTTCACGATCGGCATCGGCCTCACCGGCCGGGCCGCCTTGCGGTTCGACGCCCCCTCGTTCCGTACCAATCGGATCAGTTCCGTACCCCTGCTCCGCAAGGTCCCCGAAACGGTGGCGGTGGCTCGAGCGCTGCGCGAGACCCGTCCGTTCTCTGTGGATGGCCGGCGGAGGATCGAGGTCCTGATCGCCAACGGTCCGAGAGTGGCCAAGCACGGCCGGTTCGGCGTGGGACTGCCGCTTCAGTCCTTCGCCTTGTTCGAGCTGGCCGACAAGCGTCCCTCGACCCTGGTGCCGGTTTTCGCTCGCTTCGTGGTCCAGTCCGTCCAACCGGCGGAGGTCCGTTCCGATGCGTCGCTGACCCTCTCGATTGAGCCGATCGACGGTGAGGCCATCTTCGCCCAGTTCGACGGGCACCCGTTCGTGGTGGAGCCCGGGGAGATCGTCATCACCCGCGTCGCCGACCCCCTCTACGCCGTGACCACGCGCCGTTCCCTCTACGCCGATGCCGAGATGGCCGGCACGTGACCAACCAAGCAGGGGATCGGGTCCTGGACCTTTCAGGCCGTCACACCGGTAGATAGCCGACGGCGGCGGCCCGGGTAAGGAGGGGGATCCACCCGGGCGGCCGCCGTCGTCGATAGGGCGTCTCTCGACTGCCCCTCGCTAGGTGCCGTTGGGAAGCTGACGATCGATACGGGCGGAACGCCCGGGGATCGGCGTCAACGGGAGTACAACTGCACGAGGTGAAGATTAGCAGATAAAACATGACTAATCAAGTCGTTTTTATGCGATTCTGAAGGCCCCTCCCTGGGTCGGTCAGTCCGACGGTGGCCCACCGCGTCCTGGCCGACCTGCCGATGGCCATCCCCGGGGGCCGATAGAGTACCGACCCGGGCAACCTCAATTGCCGATCGAAGCGGTGGCCGCAGGCCAAAGGAGCCAATGATGGCAGGCAACGATCAAGTACCTCTCGCGCTGAGTGACGCCGCCGCTCGCCAGCTGGCCAACGCCACGAAGACGACGGCGCAGCTCTCGACGATCTCGCCGAGGTGGCTGGTCCACTTGCTGCAGTGGGTACCGGTCGAAGCCGGCATCTACCGGCTCAACAAGGTGACGAATGCCGAGTCGATCGACGTCGCCTGCCCGCCCCGTGACGAGTCGGAGCTGCCGCAGACGTTCGTGCCGTACGACGAATCGCCGCGGGAGTACTTCTTGAACTCGGTAGCGACGGTCCTCGACGTCCACACCCGGGTCTCGGATCTCTACAGCAGCCCCTACGACCAGATCAAAGAGCAGCTGCGGCTCACGATCGAGATCATCAAGGAGCGCCAGGAAGGCGAGCTGATCAACAACGGCGACTACGGCATGCTCGCCAACGTCACCGACAGCCAGCGTCTCTCCACCATCTCCGGCCCACCGACGCCCGACGACCTCGACGAGCTGATCACCAAGGTCTGGAAAGAGCCGGCGTTCTTCCTGACGCACCCGAAGGCGATTGCCGCTTTCGGCCGGGAGTGCACCAGGCGAGGGGTACCGCCGCCGACCGTGAGCCTGTTCGGTTCGCAGTTCGTCACCTGGCGGGGCCTGCCGCTGATCCCGTCGGACAAGGTCCCGGTCGTCGGCAACAAGACCAAGGTCCTCCTGCTCCGGGTCGGCGAGAAGCGCCAGGGCGTGGTCGGGCTGTTCCAGCCCGGTCTCACCGGCGAACAGAGCCCGGGACTGTCCGTCCGCTTCATGGGGATCAACCGGAGCGCCATCGCCTCCTACCTGATCTCCCTCTATTGCTCCTTGGCGGTGCTGACCGACGACGCGTTGGCGGTGTTGGACGATGTCGAGATCGACAGGTTCCATGACTACGCCCCCAAGTACAAGAAGTAGCCGCACGCCCGGCGAGCTGGCCGGGGCGCCCGGAGGCACGGATTCCCCGGTCGACGCGGGTGGGCCACTGGACCTCTCCACCCTGGCGAGGTTGGCGAACGAGCTCTTCGTGTCCCTGCCGGACCAGGGCCCGCCGGGCCGTCCACCCTCGGCTCCGGCCGTGCCGGAACCGGTCACCCCGGTCCCGTTCGCCCCGGTCCCGTTCGCGGGGCCACCTCCGACCCCGACGGACTCGGCGATCGACACACTCCCGCAGGGGCATCCCGGGGCAGGTGGTGTCCGCCCGCCGGCGGTGCCCGTCAACTCGCCCGCCCCGGCCCACCTGTCCTCGTTGACGGAACTGCCGACGGCGCCCGGCCCCTTCCCACCGGTCCTCGCCACCCCAGACATCTCGCCGTCGCCCGTGGCGGCCCCGTCCACCCCCTACTACTTCCTCGGCGAAGCGGGCGCGTTCGCCGATCCCAACGTGGTGCCGGCGACCGAACCGGACCAGCTCGGGCTCCCCGACGAGGCGGCGCTCCAGGCGCTGCTCACCGTGCTCCCGGGCACGCTCGGCGCCGAAAAGGGGCCGGCCGAGCACCCGGACCGCTATTTCCTCCGAGCCGTGCCGGATCAGCCACCCCTGGCCGATCCGCACCCGCCGTTCGACGTCCACGCCGTCCGGCGCGACTTCCCGATCCTCTCGGAGAGGGTGAACGGTCGCCAGCTGGTGTGGTTGGACAACGCCGCCACGACGCAGAAGCCCCGGACGGTCATCGACCGGCTCACGTACTACTACGAGCACGAGAACTCGAACGTCCACCGGGCCGCCCATGAGCTGGCGGCCCGCGCCACCGACGCCTACGAGAGCGCCCGGTCGAAGGTGGCCAAGTTCATCGGTGCCGGGTCGGCAACCGAGATCGTCTTCGCCCGCGGCGCCACTGAGGCGATCAACCTGGTCGCCCAGAGCTGGGGTCGCCAGAACATACGGGAGGGCGACGAGATCGTCCTCTCCCACCTCGAGCATCACGCCAACATCGTCCCCTGGCAGCGGCTGGCGTCCGAGAAGGGGGCGGTGCTCAGGGTCATCCCGGTCGACGACCGCGGGCAGGTCCGGCTGGACGAGTACCAACAGTTGCTCAGCGACCGAACCAAGCTGGTGGCGGTGGCTCACGTCTCGAACGCGCTCGGCACCATCACCCTGATCCACCAGATCGTCGAGATGGGCCACCGGGCGGGGGCGTGCGTGCTGGTCGACGGTGCGCAGTCCGTCTCCCACATGCCGGTCGACGTCCGGGACATCGACGCCGACTTCTTCGTGTTCTCCGGGCACAAGGTGTTCGGCCCGACCGGTATCGGCGTCCTCTACGGAAAGGCCCCGATCCTCGCCGCCATGCCCCCGTGGCAGGGCGGCGGCAACATGATCAGTGACGTCACCTTCGAGCGGTCCCTCTACCTCGACCCACCGATGCGGTTCGAGGCCGGCACCGGAAACATCGCCGACGCCATCGGCCTCGGGGCCGCCCTCGACTACCTCGAGCGGCTGGGGATGGAGAACGTCCAACGCTACGAGCACGAGCTGCTCGCCTACGCGACGGCGGCCATGGTCGATGTCCCCGGCCTCCGCCTGATCGGCACGGCGCCGGACAAGGCCAGCGTGCTGTCGTTCGTCCTCGACGGCTACGCCCCCGAGGAGGTGGGGCAGGCCCTCAGCCGCGACGGCATCGCGGTGCGGGCCGGGCATCACTGCGCCCAGCCGATCCTGCGGCGGTTCGGGCTCGAGGCAACCGTCCGTCCGTCGTTGGCGGTCTACAACACCACCGACGAGGTCGACCAGATGGTCGGTGTGCTCCGACGTCTGGTCGCCGACATCGGTGGGGGCCGCCGGTAGGCTGCCGCGACTACCCGGGACTACCCGGCCCGAACATCCGGAGGTTCCATGAGTGTCGTCGTCGTTGCCACGGTGTACCCGATGGCGGAGCACCGCGATGAGGTCGTACGGGCGATGGTGCAGGCGATCGAGCGGGTCCACGCCGAGGACGAAGGCTGTGAGCTGTACGCGCTCCATGAGGGTCAAGATCGGCTCGTCATGATCGAGAAGTGGGCGAGCGCCGAGGCGTTGGGCGCGCACGGTCAGAGCCCGGCCCTGGCGGAGCTGCAGCCGCTTATTGCGGACAAGGTCGTCGGCGAGTTCGATGTGCAGGTCCTGCACCCGCACCCGGCCGGCATGGACGAGCAGGGAGCGCTCTGACGCACGAGGGGTGATTACCGACCGCTGCTCCCCGGGCTGCTGGTGCCGCCCACGCTGTAGGACGTCGCACCGGTACCGGCCAGCTTGCCGCCGTCGACGATCAGGTACTCCTCGCGGATCGGCCGGCCGGCGAAGGAGTCCTCGAGAATCTCGCGGGTACCGGCCGCATAACGGGCCTGGGCCGACAACGAGGTGCCTGAGGTGTGGGGCGTCATGGCATTGTTGGGCATGGTCCGCCACGGGTGGTCGGCCGGTGGGGGCTGGGGGTACCAGACGTCGCCGGCGTACCCGGCCAGTTGGCCGGATTCGAGGGCTCGAACGACGGCGTCGCGATCCATGATGGCGCCGCGGGCGGTGTTGACGATGTAGGAGCCCCGCTTCATCGAGCCCAGCAGCTCGTCGTCGAAGAGCTGGTAGGTCTCGGGCACCAACGGGCTGTGAATGGACAGGACGTCGACGACCCGGGCCAGGGACTTCGGGTCTGGGTGGAACGTCAAGCCGAGCTCGTGCTCCACCTCCGAGGAGAGCCGACGCTTGTCGCTATAGTGAAGGCGGACGTCGAAGGGGGCGAGGCGACGCAGGACGGCCAGGCCGATGCGGCCGGCGGCGAGGACGCCCACGTCCATGCCCTCCAGGTCGTAGGCCCGCTCCACGCTGTCGGCGATGTTCCACCCGCCCTTGGTGATCCAGTCGTGGGAGGGCAGGAAGTCGCGGACCAGGGCCAGGATCTGCATGACGGCGTGCTCGGCCACGCTGATGCTGTTGCAGAAGGTGACCTCGGCCACGGTGATGCCCCGGGCAATGGCCGCGTTCAGGTCCACGTGGTCGGACCCGATGCCGGCCGTGATCGCCAATCTGAGGTTGGGGGCCTTGGCGATCCGTTCGGCGGTCAGGTAGGCCGGCCAGAAGGGCTGGGAGATGACGACGTCGGCATCGGCGAGCTCCTTCTCGAAGACCGAGTCCGGGCCCTCTTTGTCCGAAGTGACGACCAGCGTGTGGCCGGCCGCCTCCAGGAACGGGCGCAGGCCGAGCTCGCCGGACATGCAGCCGAGCAGCTCGCCGGGCGTGAAGTCAATCGCCTCGGGCGTCGGGAGCGTTTGTCCGTCGGGGTAGCCCCGGAGCGTCGGGATGCTGTCGCGGGCGTACGTGGGCGGGTATCCGTCTACCGGGTCCGGGTACAGGACACAAAGGATCTTGGCCATCAGAGTGCTCCTTCATTGGGCGGACCCCGGTCGGCCGTTGGCTGCCGGGTCACCATCAGCGTCTGCCTCCTCGACGGCCAAGTCCAACAGCCTGTGGCGATTGGACGATAAGCAGGACCGATCGACGCCAGATTGGGCTCACTGCCTGCGGGAACGGGTGGCACGCCGACGCGACTCGGCGGTGGGAGCTCAGCTCCCGTCTTTACCGACGGACAGCTGTTGGTCGAAGAGGTCGTCGAGGGCCAGTCCCCTGGCCGCGGCCGCAAACGCCCGAGCGATGGGCGACCCCGGTAACCCGCCATTCGTGGCGACGACAAGCTGGGCCCGTGGGGCGGGATCGACCAGGTTCACTACAGCCGTGCGGGGCGGGGGCGGCGTGCGGAGCCAGGTGTGCGGCACGATGCTTGCCCACATCCCAGTCGCCACGTATTCGTGCATCGAAGCCACCGAGTCGGTCTCGATCTGTGGGCCGGCGACCACGTCGTTCTCGGCGAACGCCTGGTCGATGATCCGGCGGACGCGCATCTCGGGCGTGAGCAGTACGAGCGGCAGCTGGGCTATCTCGGCCCAACTGGGCGGCCGGCCGCCGGCCGGGAGCATGTTCTCGGGCACGAGCAGGACGTAGCGCTCCTCGTACAAGGGAGAAATCTCGAACGCCTGCTGATCGTCCTCGCCGAAGAAGCCGATCGCCGCGTCGATCTCGAAGTCGCGGAGCCGTTGGTGCAGCTCGGTCGTTGACAGCCCGGAGGACACCTGCACCTTGGCCAAGGGGTGCGCCGAGCAGAACGCCGCCACCGGCAGCGGCGTGATCAACGACGCCGTCGGAACGGTTCCGAGCCGCAGGGTGCCGGTGATGCCCGACTGCATGGCGAGCACCTCGGTCTTGAACGAATCATGCTCGGCGAGAATGCGCTTCGCCCACACCACCAATCGCTCACCCTCCGGCGTAAGGCCGGCGAAGGAGTGCCCCCGGTTGATGAGCGTCACGTTCAGCTCCCGCTCCAGCTTGGCGATCGCCGACGACAACGCAGGCTGGGACACGAAGCAGGCGTCAGCAGCCCGGGCGAAATGCCGTTCTCGAGCCACCGCTACGAAGTACTCCAACTGGCGAAACAGCACGCTCGGCCCTCCAGAGCTACCGCCGGCCTAGATGAAGAACCGGTCGGCGCCCTCTGCGTCGTCGAAGAAGACCCTGATCTCGGAGACCTTGTCGGCCGAATCGAATCCGAAAAGGACCAGGATCTTCGCCGAAAAGACCGCCCCGTGCCCCTGGGCGCGGATCCGGAACAGGGCCGCCACATGTTGGTCGCCGACCAACCAGTCGTCCCACTTGAAGGGATCGTACGTGTCGCCCGTTCGCTCGGCGACCTCCTGCACATGGGTCATGACTTCTTCTGGACCGTGGAACCTCCCGGCGAGCACATGGTTCCCTTCGACTCGGTATGTGACCTCCGGGGACAGCAGCTCGGCCACCTTGTCGAAGTCACGATGACCGAGGTGTGCGGCCAGTTGATGGGCAATTTGGAGACGCGAGGGAGGCGGCGCGGCGGTCATGTCCAAGGAGAGTAGTTCCAGCCCAGCGGCGCCGTTGATCGGCGACTAGTCGATGCCGTGGGTGACGAGATCCAAGAAGGCGTTGGTGATTGCCCCGTCACGTCCGGCGCGCCTGTACGCCCCGATCGTGAGCCGGAGCGCGGGGTCGACAAGCTGCAGGACGTGAACCAGCGCCCCGGGCACGGCGCCGGCCGGCCCGGGGCGAGTGAAGGCCCGTGGCACGATGGCGATGCCCAGTCCGTTGCCGACGTACTGCACCATGTCGGCGATCTGACCGACCTCGAAGTTCACGACGCGCTCGATGCCGGCCTCGGCGAAGGTGGCGTCGACCAGCTCGCGCAGCGTGTCTCCCGATCGGAACTCGACGAACCCGCCACCGGCGAGCTCGGAGAGACGGACTCGGCTGCGCCGGGCCAGCGGATGGCTCAAAGGGACGACCGCCACCAGGGGCTCCGGGTCGACCAGGGGGCTGAACGTGATCTCCGGCGGGGGGCCGCTGGCGGCCAGACTGGCGAGGGCGATGTCGAGCTGGCCCTCCCGTACGGCGTGGATGAGCTCATCTCCCGGGCCGGTGGCCGTCGCCAGGGCGACCTCGGGGTGCCGGCGGTGGACCTCGCCGATCACGGCGATGAGATCGAGGGTCCGGCTCGCCGTCTGGGTCATGCCGATCCGAAGTCGTCCGCGAATGATGCCGGCAAGCCCGTCGAGGGCGGCTCGGGCGTCGGCCATGTCGCGGAGGACGTGAACGGCGTGGGGGAGCAGGGTTCGGCCGGCTTCGGAGATCCGAACCGAACGGCTGGTTCGCTCGAACAGCTTGGTTCCCAATTCGGCCTCGAGCCGGGCCACCTGATGGCTGAGGGCGGACTGCGCGACGTGGCATCGCCGTGCGGCCCGGGTGAAGCTCCCCTCTTCGGCGACGGCCACGACGTACTCGAGCTGACGGACATCCATGCTGGGTGGAGATGGTACCGGTGAGGACCAGGCTCAGCCATGATGTCCGAGATGGGTTCCGGAGGAACCAATCATGTTTTACGATCAATCGAAACGACAAATGTCTTGGTCCGGCGGCCCGGGGGTTGCCATAGTGGCTGCCATGGACGACAACCTTTCTTTCGCTTCGGACATCAGGCCGCTCTTCCGAGAGAGTGATCGCCAGGCGATGCACGCGGCGTTCGATCTCTGGTCCGGCGCCGATGTGCGGGCCCATGGGACGGCCATCGCCGCTCGGCTGCGGGACGGATCGATGCCGTGCGACGGTCCCTGGCCTCCCGACCGGGTCGCCATGTTCGACCGTTGGCTGGCCGAGGGTGCCCGCGAATGAGCCAGCCGACCACCCCCGGCGCATGGTGAGCCCGCCATGACCCCCCGTACCCTTTAGCCAGACCCATGGATCGTGATGCCCTGGCCGGCATGCCGGAGGCGGCCCCACAAGAGGCTGGGCCGCAAAGGGCTGGGCCGACCAAAGGCGCCGGCCGGTCGTCCTTCCGTGCCCTGCACTCCCGACCGTTCCGGATCTACTTTGCCGGGCAGGTGGTGTCGGCCAGCGGCACCTTCCTGCAGCAGACGGCCATCGGCTGGCTGGTCCTGAAGCTGACGGGTTCGGCCAGCTCGCTCGGGCTGGTCCTGGCCTCCGGCGGCATCCCGTTCCTGTTGTTCGGACCCTGGGGCGGGACGATCGCCGATCGGGTGGACCTGCGCAAGCTCCTCATCGTCACCCAGGCCGCCTATGGCCTCTTGGCCGCCGCCCTCTGGGGCATAGCGGCCGCCGGGACGGCCAGCGTCGCCCTGATCATCACCATCAACGTCCTGAGCGGGTTCGTCCAGATCGCCGACTCCCCAGCCCGGCAGGCCTTCGTGAGCCGCCTGGTGCCGGCGGACGACCTGTCCAGCGCGGTCAGCCTGAACGGGGTGGTCATGAACTCGGCCCGGGTGGTGGGACCGGCCCTGGCCGGCGTCCTCATCGTCACCGTCGGCACGACCCCCTGCTTCGCCGTCAACGCCGTCTCCTACGTGGCCGTCGTCCTGGCGCTGCTCGTGATCCGTCCACTGAGCACCGGTGGCCGGGCCGCCAAGCACACAGGTGGGGTCCGGGCCGGGCTGCGCTACGCGGTGGGCCGCCAACAGCTGTGGCTGCCGCTGCTGATGATGGCCCTCGTCGGCCTGCTGGCCTTCAACTTCGCCGTCATCCTGCCGGTGCTGGCCAGCGACACGTTCCACGGCACGGGCGGCACCTACGGGCTGCTGACCACCATGCTCAGCGTGGGATCGGTCGGCGGCTCACTATTGGTGGGCCTGATCCACCACCCACGGCGCCAGTACCTGCTCGTCGCTTCCCTGGCCTTCGGGGTCTGTCTGGCCGCCACGGCGGCCGCCCCGTCGGTGGTCACGGCCAGCATCGCCTTGGTGGTCACCGGGGCGGCGGCGTTCTCCTTCGTCACCCTCGCCTCCACCACCCTGCAACTCCATTCGTCGACCGCCTTCCGGGGTCGGATCATGGCGCTATGGGTGTTCGTCTACATCGGCACCACCCCGGTCGGCACCATCGTCACCGGGTGGATCACCGCCGCTGGTGGCCCACGGGCTGCCCTGTTGGTGGGGTCCGCCGCCTGCCTCGTCGCCGCCGTCCTGGCGGCGTTCGTCCGCACGCCGCCGAACCCCGACGCGGCGCTAACCGACCTCGGCTGAGCTCGGATAGGCCGCGTCCACCAGGTCGAGGAAGGCCTGGGCCACCGGGCTCGGCCGCCGGTCGGCCGGCACGGCCAGCGCCACGTCGAAGGACATGGAGGGGACGAGTGGCACCCCGACGAGCCCGGTGGTGCCCGGCAGGAACGACTCAGGCATGATCGCCACGCCGAGGCCGGCTCGGACCAGCTCGGTGAAGGTCGTGGTATCGGGCACTTCGACGGCCACGTCCCGCTCCAGGCCGGCCCGGGCGAAGGCCGCGTCCACGCTCCGCCGGGTGCCCCAACCGGGGGGCAGGTCGACGAAGGGCTCGCCCGCCAGGTCACCGAGCTTCAACGAGGACCGTGCCGCCAGCGGATGGTCGGCCGGGCACGTCAGGAGCAACGGCTCCGAGGCCAGCGGCCGGATCCGGAGCCCCGGCAACGTGGTGCCGGTCAGCGAAAGGAACGCCAGGTCCAGGGTGCCGATGCGCACTTCGGCGTCGATCGTCGCCGAGCCGCCGGCCGCCGGCCGGGGTCGGATCTCCACCAGGGGCCGGTCCCG
>CAYVPF010000005.1:0-19681 GCA_964453355.1 uncultured Acidimicrobiaceae bacterium
TGGCCATCATGATGATGTGCCGGCGGCCCGACCACACCACGTCGAACATGGTCCGGTACGGCATCACCGCTTCGCGCACCAGCTGGTCCGCCGGGGTCCCGAGCGGCGGCGCCCCCACCATCAGGGCGGCCTCCCCGTCGGTCAGCACCAGGTCGGGGCTGAACGTCAGCTTGGCCAGCCGGGCCCCGAGGGCCGGGATGGTGCCGAACGGGCTGACCATGATCTCTCCGGCGTCCCGCCAGGCCTCGGCGCAGGCCACCGCGCAGATCTCCGCCCTCGTCACTGTGCTGCTGGTTGATGGCGTGCCGGTCCCTGGCGAATTGGTTGCGGGCGAGCTCACTTGGCCTCCTCCGACCGTTCCTTGACGGCGGCCTGGTAGCCGGCCTCGTCGACGTCGATGTACCGGGACCGGAACGCCGACCAGGCGTCCGGGTCGGCGGCCGTGGCCGCGTACTCCTTCTGGAACCCCTCGTCCCGCCCGTAGTCCGGCGGGCAGGCCGTGAAGTGGGCGCCGTGGGGGGTCTCCACCACCCCGTCGGTCAGCATCCGGTGGACGGTGGCCGCGGCCAGCGGTCCCTCGTCGGTCAGGGTGCCGTTCTCGACCACCTTCTCCGCCGTCACGAACCGGCGCTCGGCCGCCCCGAGGAACAGTTCGTCGAAGTACCGGTCCGGCCCCAGGAACTGGGCGTTCCCGGCCGTATCGGCGCGGTTGGCATGCACCACCGCCAGGTCCAGCCGCAGGGCCGGCACGGCCACGAAGTCGGCGCCGACGTCGGCCGGGTCGGCGAACGGGCCGTCCTGGTACGGGGACTGCACCGTCCGCAGGTCCGGGTTCACCTTCATGACGTCCGACCCCAGCCCGGCCCGGGAGGGCAGGAACGGCAGCCGCCACGACGCGGCCTGCAGCCCGGTGAAGAACATGCCCTCGTCCAACTCCATGAGGTCGACCCGCCCTCCCTGCCGGGCGGCCCGCCAATGCGGGTCCAGCACGATGGAGTCGAGGGTGACGAACCCGCAGACCACCTTGGCCACCTTGCCGGTGGCGCACAGCAGCCCGACGTCCGGGCCGCCGTAGGCCACCACCGTCAGGTCGGTCACCGAGGACCGGCAGATGGCCCGGACCACCGCCATCGGCTTGCGCCGGGATCCCCAGCCGCCGATGCCGATGGTCATGCCGGAGCGCAGCTCCGACACCACCTCGTCGACCGTCGTTCGCTTGTCCGCCACCCTGCTTCCTTCCCTCTCGTTCCCTTTGGCTCGTTCCCTTTGGCCAGCCGTCCCCCTCAGCGGGAGGTGTCGGCGTCTCGCTTCTCGACGAAGGCGGCCCGCTGCTCGTCGGCCACCCCTCTGACGTGCAGTTCGTAGGTGAACCCCTGCTCGAACCGGTAGCTCCGCTTCACGTCCACCGGGTCGATGCCGTTCACCGACTCCTTGGCCCGCCGGATGATGGACGGGCTCTTGCCGGCGATGTCGGCGGCGATCTCCAAGGCGGCCTCCCGCAGCTGCTCGCGCGGCACCACCCGGGTCACCGACCCGTAGTGGGCCAGCAACGACGCCGGCACCGGCTTCGCCGTGTACACCATCTCCCGCATCTTGTGCTGCGGGACCAGTCGGGCCAGGTGGGTGGCCGCCCCCAGGGCGCCCCGGTCCACCTCCGGCAGCCCGAACGTGGCGTCGTCCGACGCCACGATGATGTCGGAGTTGCCGACCAGCCCGATGCCGCCGCCCAGGCAGAAGCCGTGGACGGCGGCGATCACCGGCACCTCGCAGTCGTAGATGGCCGCGAACACCGCAGCACAGCCCCGATTGCAGCCCACCAGGGCCTCGTCGCCCTTGGCCTGGATCTCCTTGATGTCCACGCCGGCGCAGAACCCGCGGCCCTCCGCCCGGAGCACCACCACCCGGTTGGTCGGCACCCGGCCAGCCGCCGTCACGGCGTCGGCCAGGGCGTACCAGCCGGCCACGTCCAGGGCGTTGACCGGCGGGTGGTCGATGACCACCTCGGCAATGCCGTCCTGCTCCTGCAGGGTATGTATGGGCACCCGGCCCTACCTCCTGTCGTTTACCGTCCCGTTGCTCCAGGACCGTCCCGTTGCTCCGGGCCACCCGCGTCGTCCGCGGCACGGCCCGCCTATCGTCTGGTTCCGAACGGCCGACCCAAACGGTCGTATGTCCGGCCGCTGAAGGGTAACAGTGCGGCGCAGTAGGGTCGGCGCCGTGCTTTCCCTGGACTTCAGCGGTCGCGTCGTCGCCGTGACCGGCGGGGCCCGCGGCCTCGGGCGGACCATCACCGAGACATTCCTGGCCGCCGGCGCCGACGTCCTGGTCTGCGGCCGGCACGAGCCGGCCACCGACGACCTGCCCCGGGCCACCGGGCCCGACGGCCGGGAGCGGACCGCGGTGTTCGTCGTCGCCGACATCCGCGAGCCCGACCAGGCCAAGGCCATGGTGGACGCCGTCGTCGACCGGTTCGGCCGGCTGGACGTCCTCGTCAACAACGCCGGCGGCTCCCCGTCGGTGCCGTCCGCCGACGTGTCCCCGCGGCTCGTGGCCGGCGTCGTCACCCTCAACCTGCTGGCCCCCTTCTACTGTTCGCAAGCCGCCAACGCCGTCATGCAGGCCCAGCCCGACGGCGGCGCCATCGTCAACATCGGCAGCGTCTCCGGCGTCCGGCCGTCCCCGTTCTCCGCCGCCTACGGCGCCGCCAAGGCCGGCTTGATCAACCTGACCACCTCCCTCGCCGTCGAGTGGGCGCCCAAGGTCCGGGTCAACTGCGTCACCGCCGGCCTGCTGGACACCGGGGCCGGTGACGACCACTACGGCGGTCCCGAGGGGTTCGCCCGGGTGGCCGGCACCATCCCCCTCGGCCGCATGGGCACCCCGGCGGACATCGCCGCCGCCTGCCTCTACCTGGCCTCCCCTCTGGCCGCTTTCGCCACCGGCACCAACCTGTTGGTGCACGGCGGCGGCGAGTGGCCGGCCTTCCTGGCCGCCGCCCGCGGCTGACCCACCAGGGGCCTGCCAGGCACCGGCCAGGCACTTTCTCGGTTTCGGCCCCTCCGCAACTGGTAGAACACCACCCGTGAAATTGGCTGTGCCCACCGAGACCCGGCCCGACGAGCGTCGGGTGGCCCTCGTCCCCGACGTGGTGAAGCGTCTGGTGGCCGCCGGCTGGACCGTGGCGGTCCAGGCCGGCTGCGGCGAACGGGCCGCCTTCACCGACACCGCCTACGCCGACGCCGGCGCCGAGGTGGTCGCCGACGTCGCCGCCCTCTACCACGACGCCGCCGCCGTGGTCCGGGTGCAGCCGCCCACCGCCGACGAGGCCCGGGCCCTGCCCGACGGCGTCCTGGTCCTCAGCTTCTGCCAGCCGTCCGCCTCCCTGGACGCCCTCCGCGTCCTGGCCGACAAGGCCGCCAACGTCTTCAGCTTCGACCTGCTCCCCCGCATCAGCCGGGCCCAGTCCATGGACGCCCTGTCCTCCCAGGCCACCGTCTCGGGCTACCGGGCCGGCCTGTCGGCAGCCGAGCACCTGGCCAAGTTCTTCCCCATGCTCATGACCGCGGCCGGCACCGTGCCGCCGGCCAAGGTGCTGGTCATGGGTGTCGGGGTGGCCGGACTGCAGGCCATCGCCACCACCCGGCGGCTGGGGGCCGTGGTCAAGGCCTACGACGTCCGGGCGGCGGCCAAGGAGGAGGCGGAAAGCCTGGGGGCCACCTTCGTCGACCTGGGTGTCACCGCCGAGGGCGCCGGCGGCTACGCCCGGGAGCTGTCCGCCGAGGAGCTGGCCGCCCAGCAGCAGGCCCTGGCCGCCGAGGTGGCCGCCTCCGACGTGGTCATCACCACCGCCGCCGTCCCCGGCCGCCAGGCCCCGATCCTGGTCACCACGGCCATGGTCCAGGCCATGGCCGCCGGCGCCGTCGTCATCGACATGGCCGCCGACTCCGGCGGCAACTGCGAGCCGTCCGAACCCGGCCAGGACGTCGTCGTCGACGGCACCCTCGTCGTCGGCATGGCCAACCCCCCCGCCGGCATGCCCACCCACGCCAGCTTCCTCTACGCCCGCAACGTCATGAACCTCTTGGCCCTGCTGGCCAAGGACGGCGCCGAGCCACCGGCCTGGGACGACGAGATCGTGGCTGGCACCTGCCTGCTGAAGGCCGGCCGGCCCGTCCACGGTCCGACCGCCGAGCTGCTCGGGGTACCAGCGGTTCCGGCCGGAGAGGTGGCCGCCGAGGTGGCTGCCGCCGCCGAACCGGTCCCTGCCGCCGACGCGGTCGCCGATCAGGCCGCCACTACCGATCAGGCCGAAGGAGGCCCGTCGTGACCGGCATCGTCGAGTACCTGACCGTCTTCGTCCTGGCCGCCTTCGTCGGCGTCGAGGTGGTCTCCAAGGTCCCGTCCATCCTGCACACCCCGCTCATGTCCGGGTCCAACGCCATCCACGGCATCGTGCTGGTGGGGGCACTGTTGATCATGGGGGAGGCCCACGGCCCGGCCCAGCTGGTTCTCGGGTTCCTGGCCGTGTTCCTGGCCACCTTGAACGTGGTCGGCGGCTTCGTCGTCACGGACCGGATGCTGGAGATGTTCAAGGGCAAGGCCCCGGGGAAGCCGGCCAAGAACGAGGCCGCGGCCACCGATGACGGAGCGGCCAAGTGACGACGGTCACCGCACTGTCCATGCCGCTCTCCACCTGGCGGGACCTGGTCTACCTGATCGCCATCATCGGCTTCATCGTCGCCATGAAGGGCCTGGGCTCGCCCAAGCGGGCCCGGCAGGGCAACCTGGTCGGGGCGGGCGCCGCCATCCTGGCGGTGGCCTTCACGTTCACCAACCCGGTCGTCCACGCCCACAGCACCAACCTGATCCTGGCCCTGGTGGCCATGGTGCTGGGCGCGGCGGTGGCCGTCCCGGCGGCCCGGCTGGTGAAGATGACGGCGATGCCGCAGATGGTGGCCATCTTCAACGGCGTCGGTGGTGGTGCCGCCTCGGTGATCTCGGTGGTGGAGCTACTGCACTGGCACTCCCTGGGGGCCAAGCCGGCCGTCTACCAGATCGCCGAGGTGCTGCTCGGGGTGCTGATCGGCACCGTGTCGTTCTCCGGCAGTGCCATCGCCTTCGCCAAGCTGCAGGAGCTGATGGCCACCCGGCCGATCACGTACCCGGCCCAGCAGGTCATCAACGCCCTGGTGGCCCTGGCCATCGTGGTCCTGGTCATCCTGGCCCTGGTGACCGGGTCCATCGTCTACGTCTGGCCGATCCTGGCCCTGGCGTTCTGCCTCGGCGTCATCTTCGTCCTGCCCATCGGTGGGGCCGACGTGCCGGTGCTCATCTCGCTGCTCAACTCGTTCACCGGCCTGGCCGTGGCCGCCTCGGGGTTCACCCTGGACAACAACCTACTGATCGTCGCCGGCACCTTGGTCGGGGCGTCGGGCATCCTGCTGACCCGGCTCATGTCCAAAGCCATGGGCCGGTCCCTCCCTAACATCCTGTTCAGCGCCTTCGGCTCGGTGGTCACGGCCGCCGGCGGCGCCGAGGGGACAACCGACCGCTCCGTCCGCTCCTCCACCCCCGAGGACGTCGGCACCCTTTTGGCCTACGCCCGCAAGGTCGTCATCGTCCCCGGCTACGGCCTGGCCGTGGCCCAAGCCCAGCACGTCGTCAAGGAGCTGGTCGACTCCCTCATGGCCCGGGGGGTGGACGTCTTCTATGCCATCCACCCCGTCGCCGGCCGGATGCCCGGGCACATGAACGTGCTGCTGGCCGAGGCCAACGTCCCCTACGACGAGCTGAAAGAGATGGACGAGGCCAACCCGGAGATGTCGACGGCCGACGTCGCCCTCGTCGTCGGGGCCAACGACACCGTCAACCCGGCCGCCAACGACACCCCGGGCAGCCCCATCTACGGCATGCCCATCATCCACGCCGACCAGGCCCAGCACGTGGTGTTCTTGAAGCGGTCCATGCGCCCCGGCTTCGCCGGCATCGACAACGAGCTGCTGTTCGACGACAAGACCGTCCTGTTGTTCGGCGACGCCAAGGACACCCTGCAGAAGCTGGTCGCCGCCGTCGCCGACGCCTGAGGTCCGGGCCCATCGGGCCGAGACCGCCGGCGGGAGGTCGTGAAGTATTTTCCTGGGTCACTGGCGCGTCCAGATGAGCGTATCCGCTCAATTCTCGGCGCCAGTGACTCGGGAGAACATCTCCGGCCGGCGCCCCGAGCCGCAGGGCCCTGACGGCCGGCCGGTGCCCGGTCCCCGCCTCGGAAGTCCCGGTCCCCGCCTGGGAAGTACAGGGCCAGCCGTCTAGGCTGCCAAGCCGCCCCCCATGATCATCCCCGCTTCGTTTCTTCCCGGCGGCCTGTTCGCCGACGTCCTACCCCCGCCGCTGCACGGTGGCCGGTACCTGACCCTCCAGTTCGAGGCGGTCCCGCTGGTCCTCATCCTCGGGGCCCTGGCGCTCTACGTGTGGGGAGTGGTCCGCAACAACCGCCTGCACCCCCGGCACCGGTGGTCGGTGGGCAAGACCGCGGCCTTCGTCAGTGGCCTCTTCGTCACCGCCGTGGCGGTGTTCAGCTTCATCGGCATCTACGACGACGTGCTGTTCTGGGACCACATGGTGCAGCACCTGATGCTCATCATGGTGGCCGCCGTCCTGTTCGCCGTGGCCTCCCCCCTCGACCTGGCGTTCCGGGCCACCACCGGCGAGGCGCACCGCTGGGTGGCCCGTGGCCTGCGGTCGCAGGTGGCCCTGGTCTTCGGCCACCCGGTGGTGATCTTCGTTCTCTACGCCGTCGTCATCCCGGTCACCCACCTGACCGTCTTCTACAACTACACCCTCGAGCACGAGCCGGTGCACAACGCCGAGCACCTCATCTTCCTGGCGATCGGCTACCTGTTCTGGCGGCAGATCTTCGGGTCCGATCCCAACCGGTACCGGATGAACCAGGGCGTGAAGATGCTCTACCTGTTCCTGGCCGTCCCCATCGACACCTTCGTGGGGCTGTCCCTGGACAACGAGACCCACGAGATCTTCACCTACTACCTCACCATGCACCGGGGTTGGGGCCCGTCCCTCCTCACAGACCTGCACATCGGCGGCGTCATCATGTGGGTGGGGGGTGACACCTTGATGATGGCCGCCCTCATCCCGGTGGCCATCCAGTGGATGCACCAGGAGGAGCGTCGGGGCGTCCGATCCGACCGGGAGCTGGACGCCCTCATGGCGGACCCCGATCCGGTGCTCCCCGATCCGGTTGTGGGGGTGTCCGATCCGGTCCTGCCGGGACCCGGGTCCGTCTTGTCTGACCCGGGTCCCGTGCCCAAATCGCCGCGGTAGCGTACCCCGGACGTTGGACAGGCGACCGTTGGACAGGGGAGGCGACATGGCAGCAACGCAGGTCGAGATCGAGGTGGCGGCAGCACCGGACGAGGTATGGGCCAAGGTCGGCGACTTCGGGGGCATCGGGGCCATCTTCCCGGCCATGGAGGAGGTCCGCCTGGAGGGAGACGACCGGGTGATCTCCATGCTCGGCATGGTGATCCGTGAGCGGCTGATCACCCGTGACGACGCCACCCGGTCGCTGACCTACTCGATCGTCGACGGGCTGCCGGTGGAAGCCCACCAGGCCACCGTGTCGGTGGCTCCGAGCGGCGACGGCTCTCTCGTCACCTGGGCCGTCGAGGCCACCCCGGACGAGATGTTGCCGCTCTTCACCGACAGCTACACCAGCGCCCTCCAGGTCCTGGCGGAAAGCTTCGCCTGAGCCGTCACATCTGCTCCTGGCCGGCCCGGCCGGAAGCGGGGCCGATGTCGCATAGCCTGCGATGGTGACCGAGTCGGTCCCCCGGGTCCACCTCCGTCGGCTGCCCACCCCCACCCGGTTGGAGCTGGCCCAGCGAGGGGCGCAGATCACCCGGGTGGTCGGCCGTCACTTGGGACCGGTGGCGTTGCGTCAGGCCCGTGAGCTGCGAGCCGGGGCCCTGCCCCCGACGGCTCTGGCCCGGCCGCTGCGGCTGACCTTCGAGTCGCTGGGCGGCACGTTCATGAAGTTCGGGCAGATGATCGCCTCGTCGCCGGGGCTGTTCGGGGACGAGTTCTCCGACGAGTTCCGGTCCTGCCTGGACACCGGGCCGCCGGTGCCGTTCTCGGCCGTCCGCGAGCGGGTGGAGGACGACCTGGGGCTGTCCCTGGAGGAGGCCTTCGCCGAGTTCGAGCGCGAGCCCATCGGCAGTGCGTCCATCGCCGTGGTCTACCGGGCCCGGCTGCTGGACGGCCGGCAGGTGGCCGTCAAGGTGCTGCGGCCGGGCATCGAGAAGCTGGTGGCCGCCGACCTGGACCTGATGCAGCCGTTCTTCGACATCCTGGCCCGGGAGACCGGCGACCAGATGGCCGGGTCCACCCTGCAGCTGCTGGACGGTCTCCGCCAGCAGCTGGGGGAGGAGCTGGACCTGCGCAACGAGGCCCGGGCCCTGGCCCACTTCCGGCTGCTCGGGGCCGAGATCGACCTGCCCCTGGTGGTGGTGCCGGAGCCGTACCCGCGGCTGTCCGGACCCAACGTGCTCACCATGGAGTACCTGAAGGGGGTCCCGGTCGACGACCTGGCCCGGGTGGCCGACCTGGGCTACGACCCGGCCCCGCTGGTGGAGCAGGTGGTCCGGGGGTTCTTCGTCACCACCGTCCGCTGGGGGGCCTTCCACGGTGACGTCCACGCCGGCAACATGCTGCTGCTGGAAGACGGCCGCATCGGCATCATCGACTGGGGCATCGTCGGTCGCCTGGACCACGACACCCACCAGTTCTTCCTCCGCCTCCTGGACGGCGCCCTCGGTGACGAGTCGGCCTGGCCGGACATCACCGCCCACCTCACCAAGACCTACGGCCAAGCCATCCAGGTCGGCCTGGGGCTCGACGACGAGCAGCTGACCGCCTTCATCCGCGGCCTCATCGAGCCCACCCTGACCCGGCCGTTCGGCGAGGTCAGCCTGGCCGCCCTCCTGGAGGCCCCGCAGGTGCAGGCGGCCCGGGCCGAGGGGGTGCGGGCCCACGGGCGGTCCCTGCGGTCCGTCGCCCGGCGGCTGCGGACCCAGCGGCGGATGCGGCGGATCGCCGACGAGTCCGGCGGCCTCATGTCCGACTTCGACCGCGGCACCTTCCTGCTGGGCAAGCAGCTGATGTACTTCGAGCGGTACGGCAAGCTGTTCCTGGCCGACGTCCCCATCCTGGCCGACCGGGAGTTCTTCGCCACCCTGCTGGCCGGCGCCCCCCGCTGAGCCTGGTTGTCGGGAGTGGCTCGGGTCAGGCCGGACCGTCCGGGTCCTCGAGGTCGCCCAGGACGTGGAACCCAAGCCGCCGGGCGGCGGTTGCCTGCCGCCGGTCCAAAGTGACGACGGTCACCGCCTCCTGCGGTCGCTTCTGTTGCAGCAGTACGGCGGCGGCCAGGTGGATGGCGTCCAGCGAACCCACCGGCTCGTCCAGGGCGATCTGCCGGGCCGTGGTCAACGTGGTCGGCGTCAACCGGAGCACCCCGATGGGCCCCTCGCTGCAGGTGTCCATGTCGTAGATGCCCAACAGCGCCTGTAGTTCTTCGTCGGTGATCACCCCGTTGCGCTGCGATCGACACAGCAGGCCGGGTAGCTCCACGTCGGCCAATTCGGAGACCATCGCCCGGTCGGTGTTCCAAAAGAGCAGTTCCCGAACCCAGAGGCGACCGGGCTCACCGAGGTAGGCCGCTCCCAGGGCACTGGTGTCGAAGAATCGGATCAACGGTGTTCGTCCCGCTCCTCGATGATCGGGTTGCGATAGCCGGGAGGGAACGTGGGGCTCGGGAGATGTCGCAGTCGTTCTTCGATTGCTAGTCGCTTCCCCGGCGTCGCCGCCGGACGATCTACCAGCCAACCTTCCGCTACGCCCTTGGCCTTCCACGCTCGTGTGGCCGTCGCCGGACCGCCGACGGCCACCCGGACCAACCGGGTGACGTACTCGTTCACCGACACCCCGACCTCCTTGGCCCGGGCCTTCAGGGCGGTCGCCAGCTCCTCGTCCATCCGGGTGATCACCTGCACCATGGTCCCTATGCTATCAGATGAGACTGGATGCTATCTTCATCGGCCAGCCCAAGCCATCAGGGGGTTGGCAGGGGAAACTGAAATGTGTTCTACTTCTGGACGGTTTCGGAGGGGACAGTTTCAGGGCAGGGAGGTTGTGCATGGTCAGCACCGGTGACGACGTTCTCACCAGCGCCCACGTGCTGGAATACCCGTACTCGCGGTCGGTCGGCCCGGTCATCGGCGCCTTCCTGACCGGGCTCAGGGACGGCCGCATCCTGGGGGCCACCGGGTCCGGTGGCCGGATCATCGTGCCGCCGGCCGAGTACGACCCGGACACCGCCGAGGCCACCGGCGACCTGGTCGAGGTGGGCCCGGAGGGCACGGTGACCAGCTGGGCCTGGGTGGCCGAGCCGGCCGAGCAGCATCCCCTGGACCAGCCGTTCGCCTGGGTGCTCGTCACCCTGGACGGCGCCGACACCGGCATGCTCCACGTCCTCGACGCCGGGTCGCCCGACGCCGTGGCCACCGGCATGCGGGTCCGCGCCGACTTCCTTCCCGCCGATGAACGGGTCGGTCGGGTCCAGGACATCCGGGCGTTCGTGCCCGCCGGGAACTAGGGGGACGCCGATGAGCGATCAGCCCGAAGCCAACGGCACCCCCAAGGACGGGGGGGATCGGGGGCCGGTCACCACCCTGGCCACCCCGATGCGGCTGGACTACCAGTTCAGCGCCGGCGTGGCCCAGTCGAAGACCCTCCGCGGGTACGCCGAGGGCAAGTTCATCGGGCAGCGGTGCCCGGTGTGCCAGAAGGTGTACGTCCCCTCCCGGGGGTCCTGCCCCACCGACGGGGTCCCGACGGACGAGGAAGTCGTGCTCGGCAACACCGGCACGGTCACCACCTTCTGCATCGTCAACGTCCCGTTCGCCGGCCAGTCCATCCAGATCCCGTACATCTGCGCCATGGTGCTGCTGGACGGGGCCGACATCTCCTTCATGGGGCTCATCCAGGAGATGCCCATCGAGGAGGTCCGGATGGGCCTGCGGGTGGAGGCCGTCTGGGTAGCCCCCGAGGAGCTGGGGCCCACGTTGGCCTCGGTCAAGCACTTCCGGCCGACCGGCGAGCCGGACGCCGACTACGAGACCTACAAGGACTACACCTGATGCCGACCACCCCGACCCCCCGACTGGGCCGCCGCCCGGTGGCGGTGGTGTCGTTCGCCCAGACCGACAACCTCCGCCGGGAGGCCCACCGCAACGAGGTGGAGACCCTCATGCCGGTGTTCGCCGACGTGTTCGGCCGCGTCGGCATCACGAAGGACGACATCGACTTCATCTGCTCCGGCTCCACCGACTACCTGGTGGGGGGGCCGTTCAGCTTCGTGTCCGCCCTCGACGCCATCGGCGTGTGGCCGCCCCGGAGCGAGAGCCACGTGGAGATGGACGCCGCCTGGGCCCTCTACGAGGCCGTCGTCGCCCTGCAGGACGACGACGTCGACGCCGCCCTGGTCTACGGCTTCGGCAAGTCCTCCCTGGGCCAGCTCGACAAGATCATGGCCCTGCAGCTGGACCCGTACGTGCTGGCCCCGCTGTGGCCCGACCCGGTGTCCCTGGCCGCCCTGCAGGCCCGGACCCTGCTGGACCGCGGTAAGGCCACCGAGGACGACTTCGCCGCCGTGGCCGCCCGCAGCCGCAAGTCCGCTCTCGACAATCCCAAGGCCCAGGTCGCCTACGACCGGTCCGTCGCCGAGCTGCTGGCCGAGGACTACGTGGTGGCGCCGCTGCGCAAGCACGCCCTGCCGCCCATCACCGACGGCGCCGCCGCCGTGGTGCTGGCCGTCGGCGACAAGGCCTGGGAGTGGGCCGAGCGGGCCGGGGTCCGCCCGGCCTGGATCACCGGCATCGACCACCGGGTGGAGACCCACTCCCTCGGCGCTCGGGACCTGGCCGTGTCGCCGTCCACCCGCAAGGCCGGCGAGGTGGCCGGGGTGGCCGACGGCGCCGTCGACGTGGCCGAGCTGCACGCCCCGTTCGCCCCCCAAGAGCTCATCCTGGCCGAGGCCCTGGGGCTGGCCGGATTGGGCCGGGACGGCGGTGCCGTCGACGTCAACCCGTCCGGCGGCGCCTTGGCCGCCAATCCGCTGATGGCCGGCGGGCTGATCCGGATCGGCGAGGCCGCCGCCCGGATCATGAACGGAACCGCCGGCCGGGCGGTGGCCCACGCCACCTCCGGACCGGCCCTGCAACAGAACCTGGTGGCCGTCCTGGAGGGTGCGTCATGAGCGAGCGCGTCGCCGTCATCGGGGTGGGCCAGACCCACCACAAGGCCAAGCGGGACGACGTGTCCATCGCCGGCCTGGTCCGCGAGGCCGCCCTGCGGGCCCTGGAGGACGCCGGCCTGGATTGGGCGGACATCGACGCCGTCGTCATCGGCAAGGCCCCGGACATGTTCGAGGGCGTCATGATGCCCGAGCTGTACCTGGCCCCGGCCCTGGGCGCCGTCGGCAAGCCCATCATCCGGGTGCACACCGCCGGCTCCGTCGGCGGTTCCACCGCCCTGGTGGCCGCCCACCTGGTCACCTCCGGGGTCCACCAGCGGGTGCTGACGGTGGCCTTCGAGAAGCAGTCCGACTCCGACGCCATGTGGGCCCTGTCGGTACCCCAGCCGTTCTCGGCTCCGTTGCTGGCCGGCGCCGGTGGCTATTTCGCCCCGCACATCCGGGCCTACATGCACCGGTCCGGGGCCCCCGGGGACATCGGCATGAAGGTGGCCGTCAAGGACCGGCTGCACGCCCTGCGCAACCCGTACGCCCACCTGCACCTGCCGGACATCTCCTTGAAGACCGTCGAGGAGTCCATCATGCTGTGGGACCCCCTCCACTACCTGGAGTCCTGCCCGTCCTCCGACGGCGCCGCCGCCATGGTGCTCGGTTCGGAGCAGGCCGCCGCCGCCGCCGAGGCGGCCACCGGCCGCCGGCCGGCCTGGGTCCACGGCATGGCCATGCGGTCCGAGCCCACCATGTTCGCCGGCCGCGACCAGATCAACCCGCGGGCCGGCCGAGAGTGCGCCGCCGACGTCTACCGGCAGGCCGGCGTCACCAACCCGCGGCAGGATTTCGACTGCGCCGAGGTCTACGTGCCGTTCAGCTGGTACGAGCCCATGTGGCTGGAGAACCTGGGGTTCTGCGACCAGGGCGACGGCTGGAAGCTCACCGACGAAGGTGCCACCTTTATGGACGGCGGCGACATCCCCTGGAACTGCTCCGGCGGCGTCCTGTCGTCCAACCCCATCGGTGCCTCCGGCATGATCCGGTTCTTGGAGGTCGCCCTGCAGGTCCGCGGGGAGGCCGGCGAGCACCAGGTCGACGGCGTTCGCCGGGCCCTCGGCCAGGCCTACGGTGGCGGCTCCCAGTTCTTCGCCATGTGGGTCCTCGCCGTCGACAAGCCCTGACGGGGGGTCCTTGTCGGCGGGGGCAGGGCCGATATGCTGATCCCGCTCCCGCCCGGGGGCGGTCCGACTGAGGAGGTCGCCGGTGAAGGTCGTCGTGGACTTCGACGAGTGCGCCAGTAACGCGGTCTGCATGGGCATCGCCCCGGAGATCTTCGAGGTCCGTGACGACGGCTACCTGTACGTCCTGGACGAGAACCCTCCGGAGACCATGCGGGACAAGCTCCGGGAGGCCGTCAACGGCTGCCCCACCGGAGCCATCTCCATCGTCGAGGACGAATAGCGCCGGCGGCGCCTTGACTGCGCCCCGGGTTCGCTTCGCCCCGTCACCGACCGGCTACTTCCACGTCGGCAGCGCCCGCACGGCGCTGTTCAACTGGCTGTTCGCCCGCCAGACCGGCGGCACCTTCGTCCTGCGCATCGAGGACACCGACGCCGAGCGCAACCGCGAGGAGTGGGTCGACGGCATCCTGTCCGCCCTGGCCTGGCTCGGCATGTCCGCCGACGAGGGCCCCTACCGCCAGTCGGCCCGGGCCGACCGCCACCAGGTGGCCGTCGACGCCCTGTGGGACGCCGGTTACCTGTACGCCTGCGACTGCACCCGCGACCAGGTGCAGGCCCGCACCAAGGACAACGCCACCCCCGGCTACGACGGCTTCTGCCGTGACCGCGGCCTGCCCCGGCCAACCTACGGCCCCGTCGTCGAGGTAAAGGCGGTGGCCGGGGGAGTGGCCCTGCGGTTCCGCACCCCCGACGACGGGACCACGGTGGTCCACGACATCATCCGCGGCGACGTGGTCTTCCCCCACGACGCCATGGAGGACTTCATCGTGGTCAAGTCCACCGGCCAGCCGCTGTTCCTGCTGGCCAACGTGGTCGACGACCGCGACATGGGCATCACCCACGTCATCCGCGGCGAGGACCTGCTGCCCAGCACGCCGAAGGGGCTGCTGCTGTGGGCGGCGTTGGACGGCGCCGCCGAGGGGGAGGCCGGTTGGGGTGAGGCCACCGAACTGCCGGTGTTCGCCCACCTGCCCATGCTGGTCAACGAGCAGCGCAAGAAGCTGTCCAAGCGCAAGGACCCGGTCGCCGTCGAGTCCTACCGGGACCAGGGCTACCTGCCGGAGGCCTTCCGCAACTACCTGGCCCTGCTCGGCTGGAGCCCCCCCGGCGACGCCGAGAAGGTCGACGTGAACACCTTGGTGCGCGAGTTCCGGCTCCAGGACGTCCACCACGCCCCGGCCTTCTTCGACGTCCAGAAGATGACCCACCTGAACGGCGAGTACATCCGGGACCTGCCGGTGGCCGAGTTCATCGACCGGGTCCAGCCATGGGTGGCGCCGACGGCGGCGCCCGCCCCGACGACTGGCGGGGCCGCGCCGGCGGGCACGGCCCCCGAGGTGACGGGCACGGTTCCGTCGCCGGACATCACGGTTCCGTCGCCGGACATCACGGCCCTGTCGGACGTCGTCCCGCTGCCGGGCATCGCCCCGCCGCCGTGGCCGCCGGAGCGGTTCGATCCGGCGGTCTTCGCCGCCGTGGCGCCGCTGGTCCAGGAGCGGGTGTCCCGGCTGGACCAGGTGCCGGGGATGGTGGACTTCTTGTTCCTGGACCAGCCGGCGGTGGACCCGGCCAGCTGGGACAAGGCCATCGACCGGGACGACGGCGCCCCGGCCATCTTGGCCGCCGCGGTCGACGCCTACGCCTCCTGCGACTGGACGGCCGACGCCATCAAGGAGAGCACCCTGGCCCTCGGCGAGGCGGCCGGCCGCAAGCTGGGGAAGGCCCAGGCCCCCATCCGCGTGGCCGTCACCGGCCGGACGGTGGGGCCACCACTGTTCGAGTCCCTGGAGGTGTTGGGGCGGGACCACGTGATCCGACGCCTGCAGGCCGCCTTGGACCAGATCAGGGCGGCGCCGCCGGACTGATCGGCCGTCCATGCTGATCTTCCGCCCCCTGAAGCTGGTCCTGAAGGTCCTGGCGCTGCTGCTGGTGGCCGTCATCGTGTACTTCGCCGTCACCCTCGTCCAGGTGTGGCTGACCTCCCGGCACTACGACCCCCGGCCGGCCCAGGCCATCGTGGTGATGGGGGCGGCCCAATACGACGGGGTGCCGTCCCCGGATCTTCAGGCCCGGCTGGACGAGGCCCTGAAGCTGTTCCACCAGGGCTACGCCCACCTGATCGCCGTCACCGGCAACAAGGAGCCCGGGGATCAGTTCACCGAGGCCGAGGCCGGCGCCCAGTACCTGCAGTCCAAGGGGGTGCCGCCCACCGACATCGTCGAGGCCGGTGGCGACGACAGCTGGGCCAACCTCTCCGAGGCGGCCCCGCAGCTGTTGGCCCGGGGAGCCACCACCGTCTTGATGGTCACCGACCCGTTCCACGAGGATCGGTCCATGGCCATCGCCACCGACGTCGGCCTCACCCCGTACCCCACCCCCACCCAGACCTCCCCGATCACCGGCTGGTCCACCGTGCCGTACTTCTTGAAGGAGGCCCTCGGGGTGGGGCTGGGCCGGATCATCGGCTACAACCACCTGCATGCCCTCGGGTAGGCCCAGGGGGGACGGCGGAAGAGGGCGGCGGCCGGGGGCCGCTGGTCAGGGGCCAGGTGGAGGAGCGGAGGGAGATATCCGCTGAACTGGGCTGATGCGACCCCGAGGGCAGATCAGCTAACCTGATTGCTCGCCCGTTCGGGGGTGGTGTAATCGGCAACACGACTGGTTCTGGTCCAGTTATTGAGGGTTCGAGTCCTTCCCCCCGAGCTCAGCGGACGGGTCGCTTCGGCCCACACCGTTGGAGGGCCCCATCGTCTAGAGGCCAAGGACACCACCCTCTCAAGGTGGAGACACGGGTTCGAACCCCGTTGGGGCTGCTCCGTCCAGTCAGGAGGTCATCCTCCCTGGTGGACGAGGGGGTTGGTATTGCCTCCCGTTGAGAGGGTGTTCAGCCTCTTTCCAACCCGGGATTGCGTTGGGATGGATCACGCCGCTGCCAGCGCCTCCCAGGGCCATGGTGCCCTCGTGGTCCACGGCGCGGCCTCGACCAAGAATTCCGAGGGACGGCGACACCGGATACCCCACTGCTGCTCGGTGAGGGAGGACTTGTTCCGGAGCCGGCGGTCGTTGGACAGGAAGGTGTCGCACCCCATCCCGATGGCGTCTGCGACGTGCCGTGCGTCCTTGGCCTTCAAGCCCAGGGCCGTCAGCTCTGTGTCTGTCGGGCGCCGATTGGCGTCGACCATTCGTGCCTCGAGGGGGTGGTGCTCCCGGATTTCCAAGGCGAGGCCAAGGAGACTGGCCACCTTTGTCATCCCCGCCTGCCCCACCTCTCGGTAGAGCTCGTCGGAGAAGGTGTACAGGACCCCTCGCCAGTCTGAGGCCATCGCCATCAGCCAATAGCAGGCGAGTATTTCTCGTCGGTAGGTCGGATCGGGGTGCTGATAGGGCGGAGGGGCTTCCTGGGACTCCATCGAGTCGGCTGCCTCGGGGATTGACGCGTCAAGGAAGAGATCGATCACGTTCGAATCGATGCACACGAACGGCATGGGACAAGTCTTGCACGACACCTCCCGACCAGCGACGACGGGAGACGCTGATTCCGCTCGGCTCGGGCCGAGCAGTGTCAAGTTCACTCCTGAGGTGCCCCACCAGGTCGGTGTCGCAACCAGAGGAGGACGAACCGCTGTCGATCGTCGTCCACGGCATAGGCCAATAGATAGCGCTCGCCGACGACTGCTTCGTAGAAGCCGATGCCCCGCATGGTTCGCGGGTTCGATCGAGGCGGCCCGTCTGCCAACCAAGTGACCAGCACGTCGGTCAGGGCCTCAGTGACGTCAGGGCCCAGCCCGACCAGATCTGCCCGGACGCCGCTGGTGAAATCGACGTGCCAGGTCACGCCTACTGGTGCAGCGTCCTGAAGAACTCCCGAAGCTCAGCTTCGTCGTGGCAGCGGACCAGGCGGCCGTCCCGCTCGTCATCCTGTGCTTCTTCGAGGCGACGGGCCATCTGCTCTTCGGTGAGACTGGGAACGGTGGCCTGCCGGGTCATGCATCCATCGTACCGGACGGAGGTTGCCCGCCGAGGTCCGTCCTCGGCCAGTTGCCACCCGCTCCAGCCCGGCGGGTTTGAAAACGTTCCCGTTCGGTCCGACTCCCTGGCTGTCGCTTCAAACGACCCCCGTTATGTCAAGTGCTTGCCCCGGCGTAACGACGGCGGGCTGACTATCTTCCCTAGTCAAGTAGGCCGAGGACCCGCCGCTGTTGGAGCGTAAGGTTAGAAAGAGCTCCCACAAGGGCTGCTGCTGTGATGGCTGACGGTCGAAGCAGCGATCGGGGACCTTCGAGAAGCCTGACCGGGCTCATCGCAGAGTTCGGCGTCCCCGACGAGTCGGTCCTCACCGTCGACGTGGCGTAGGCGTTGGCTCTTCGCAGCCGGCGAGGTAGTCGCGGTGCGTGGAGGATCTCGGCGATTGGACGGCGGCGTCACCTGGTCTTACCTCTATGGTGACCTTGCCTCTCAGCGATCAACTGTCGAACCAACGTGGAAAGGACGACTGAACCGTGAAGCACATCCAGCTTGGAAGTCTCGATGTCGGACGCATCGGTCTTGGCGGCATGGGCATGTCCAGCGCGTATACCGGGGCCGGTACCGACGACGCCGAGTCCATCCGCACCATCCACCGTGCGCTCGACCTGGGTGTCACCCTCATCGACACCGCCGAGATCTACGGTCCGTTCGCCAACGAAGAGCTCGTCGGCCAGGCCATCCAGGGCCGGCGAGACGGCGTCATCGTGGCGACGAAGTTCGGATTCATCTCCCACGCCGGCGACGGTGCCTGGAACCTCGACAGCACGCCCGCCAACGTTCGCACCGCACTCGAGGGATCGCTTCGACGCCTCGGCACTGATCACGTCGACCTGTACTACCAACACCGGGTTGACCCGAACACGCCCATCGAAGAGACCGTCGGTGCTCTTGCCGAGCTCGTCGCCGAGGGGAAGGTCCGTCACATCGGCCTTTCCGAGGCCGGCGTCGATACCATCCGTCGCGCGCACGCCGTCCATCCGGTAACGGCCCTGCAGTCGGAGTACTCCTTGTGGACTCGGGACCCTGAACCGAAGGTCCTCCCGGTACTGCGCGAGCTCGGTATCGGGTTCGTCGCCTACTCGCCGCTCGGCCGGGGGTTCCTTACCGGAGAGATCCGCTCCACCGAGGACTTCGCTGACAACGACTCACGAAAGACCAACCCACGGTTTATGGGTGAGAACTTCCGGCGCAACCTTCGCGCTGTCGAAGAGGTCAAGGCGATTGCGGCCGAGGCTGACGCCACCCCCGGCCAGGTCGCCTTGGCGTGGGTCCTGGCCCAGGGCGACGACATCGTCCCCATTCCTGGGACCAAGCGAGTCTCACGAGTCGAAGAGAACACCGCGGCCGACGGCATCCGGCTGAGCTCCGAGCAGATCGACAAGCTCACGAATCTCGCGCCGGCGGCCGGAGAGCACCACAACGAACAGCAGATGCAGATGATCGAACGCTGAGCCCCTCTTCGGGGTGACGTCCGTCACTGTCAGTCATCGTCCTCCTCGTCAGCTACCTCGTTCCGCTCGGCCACCCGGTCCTGCCAGTGCTCTGCCTCCTCCCGGGTCGGGTACGGGCCCATGCGATCCCTTTGGTGGCACTCGTCGAGCGTCTCGACCTTCTTGTGCTTGAAGCAGTAGTACCACTGCCCGTGGGCGTCTCCGAGGTGCGTCGGGTCGTCGCTCATGCTCCCCAAGGTACGCCATCGGTACGCTTCGCCAACTGGAAGGTCGGGAGGTTGACGTGGACATCGAGCAGCAGGTCGAGCACCGGAGAATCGTCGTCGACGGTGTGGTGCACCACTACGTGACCGCGGGTGCCGGCCGCCCGCTCGTGCTCATTCACGGCTTCCCCCAGACCTGGTGGCAATGGCGGGAGGTGATGGCCCGACTGACCGACGGTTTTCAGCTGATCGTGCCCGACCTCCGGGGCCTCGGTGGCACGCCCGGGCCGGCAACCGGCTACGACAAGCACACCCTGGCCGCCGATGTCCGGGCTATCGTCGAAGCTGAGTGCGGCGACCAGCCCGTGCTGCTGTGCGGCCACGACATGGGGGCGTACGTCGCATTCGCCTACGCCCTCGACAACCGGGACAGCGTCGGCGGCG
>CAYVPF010000005.1:19781-46222 GCA_964453355.1 uncultured Acidimicrobiaceae bacterium
CGGGGACGTCCTTCATGGACCGGTTGGTGACGTTCCCGAGGGTCTGGCACGTCGCCTTCCACGCCAACGTCGACGTAGCCCACATGCTGATCTCCGGACGGGAGCGGGCGTACGTGCGCCAGTTCGTCATGACTCGCATCTACGACGTGAGCGCCATCAGCGAGGAGGACATCGATCGCTATGCCGCGGCGTACGCGGCGCCCGGAGCCCTTCGCTCCGGCTTGGAGCTGTACCGAGCCCTTCCAGTTGACCGGGAGTTGAACCTGGCGGCGTTGGCTGAGGGCGGCAAGCTCGCCATGCCGGTGATCGCCGTCGCCAGCGGGATGACGGCCGCCCCCCGGGACCTGGACGAGATGGTGGACGAGATAGCCCTCAACGGTGAGGTCGTCATCGTCGATCGGTCCGGCCACTGGATCCCCGAGGAGCAGCCCGACCGCATGGCCAAGGTCATTCTCGACCTGGCTGCCCGCTCGTCCTCTCCGTAACGGCGGCCGAACCGGGAACGGCCAGCTCCGGCTGCGGCGTGTGGACGCGTCGCGGGAGCAGGAGCGGGGTCGCCAAGATGAACATGCCGGCGATGGCGATGGCCGTGCGTGGACTGGTGAGGTCGGCCAGCAGGCCCCATAGGGCGGTCAGGACGGCAATGGTGAGGTTGCTGGTGACTGACCATGCGGACAGGGTGCGGGCCACCCGGTCCTTCCCGGTGTGGTTCAGCCGGTAGGTGGCGAAGACCGGGTTGAACACGCCACAGCAGGTGACCAGGCCGAGTTGGATGGCGATGACCAGCACGATCCCGGCCACGCCGGGGCCGATGAACGCCAACCCGATGGGCCAGCACGCCCGCAGTGCCCCGGCCGTCAGCATCACCTTGTGCTGGCCGAACCTGGCCACCAGGTGACTGGCCAGCCGGGAGCCGATCAGGCCGCCGACACAGGGCGCGCCGAAGGCCAGCCCGTACTGCCATGGCGTGAAGCCGAGGTGACTGAGCATGAGCACGGCGATCAGCGGCGCCGTCACCATGATCAAGCCGTTGACCGCGAGCACGTTGAAGAACACGGGGCGCAGCGCCGGGCTGGCCAGGATGTACCGCCACCCGTCGAGCAGGTCCCCCGCCCGGAGTCGTGGCGTTTCGGCCCGCTCAGGGCGCTCTTCCCGACCCCCGATGGCGCTGATCCCGAGAGCCGAGAGCAGGTAGCTGACCGCATCGGCGATCACCGTCACGACCGGGCCGAAAACGCCGATCATGACGCCCCCGAGTGGGGGGCCGACGGCGATGGTCGTCCAGGTCGTGGACTCGAAGCGCCCGTTGGCGACGAGCAGGTCCGCCGGCGCCACGAGCGCCTTCAAGTAGGCGCCGCTGGCCGTCTTGAAGGCGATACTGGCGGCCGCGACGACGATCGACACGACCAGAAGCTGGACGAAGGTGAGCCAGCCCAACGCGTAGGCGGCAGGGACGGTCATCAACGCCGCGAACCGGGACAGGTCCATCGCCATCATGACCGGGCGCTTGCGGCGGAACTCCACCCACGGGCCTAAGGGCACCGCCACCACGGCCCCGACGGCCAGCCCCGCTGCGGCCAGCACCGACACCTCGGTCGGCCCGGAGTGCAGGACGAGGATGGCGATCAACGGAAACGCACCGAACCCCAGCGAGGTGCCGACCGCGCTCACTGCGTACGCCGCCCAGAGCCACTCGAACTGGCGTCCCAGCGACCGCCTCATCAACCTACGGGTGTGCATTGATCTATTACATCGATGTAGTTTCCTCTTATCAAACAACGGTCTGTCATTGGTAAACAACCAGCGGTTGTGTAGAGGGGGCGGTGTGGCATGAACGTGGAGGCGGTCCGGGCATTCGTCACCGTCGCCGAGGAAGGGCAGTTCCAGCTCGCCGCCGGCCACCTCGGCATCAGCCAGCAGGCCGTCTCGAAGCGCCTGGCCACGTTGGAGAGTGACCTCGGCGTCCGGCTGTTCACGCGTACCGCTGGCGGAACCCAGCTGACGATCGACGGGCAGGCGCTCCTCCCGCACGCCCGCGAGCTGCTGCGGGTGGAACAGCGGGCGGCGGACTCCGTGCGGCCCGGCCGGCGGGCGCTGCGGGTCGACGTGATCAGTTACCGGACCGCGCCATCGGCCGTGCTCCGCGGCTTCCACCGGGCCCACCCCGACGTGGAGCTCGACCTCGTGACCATCGTCGACAGCGCGCCAGCGGCCATCGCCGCCATCCAAGCCGGGACGATCGACGCCTCGTTCCGAGCCGTGGGCTCACCCGCGTCCCGGCTGCCCCCGGGGATCGAGAAGGTGCCCGCGGCCGCCGACGCGCACCAGCTGCTCGTCGGGCCGGCGCACCCGCTGGCCTCCGCCCGCTCCGTCACGCTCGTCGACCTGGTCGGACAGCGGATCTGGATGCCCGGCATGCTCCCCGGAAGCGAGTGGGACATCTACTACGACGACCTCGCCGAGGCGTTCGGGCTCACGATCGAGCGGGTCGGTTCCTACTTCGGTAGCGAGCACCTCCTCGACGTGCTCGCCGACTCGTCGACGGTGGCGAACCTCGTTGGTGAGCAGACCAGGTACGTCTGGCCCGATCACTACGACCTGCGTCGCATCCCCATCCGTCAGCCGACCCCGGTCTACCCGGGCTCGCTGATCTGGCATCACGACAACACCCACCCGGCGCTCGGCGCCCTTCTCGGCTACCTCTCTACGCAAGTCGATCGTTCCGGCGCCGACGCCTGGGTGCCCGCATGGGCCCGTCCACGGACACCGTCGTGACGACCGGGTAGAGGGATGGTTCGGTAGAGGACGATGGTTTGGTAGAGATTGACTCCAGTGAACCGGCGGCTTACCGTGTGAATGTGACAGCCTGCGCCTGACGGGTGGGGGGGCTGGCCCAGCAGTTGGAGGGGGCTCCATGGACGGACCGCTGAACGGCCGGGTTGTGGTCGTGACCGGCGCCGGTCGGGGCATCGCCCGGGCGGCGGCCAAGGCGTTGGCCCGCGAGGGAGCGAGCGTGGTCGCCGTGTCGCGGACCAAGTCCACGGTCGACTCGCTCGTCGACGAGATCCGCGACGACGGTGGGGCGGTGCACGGGATTGCGGCCGACGTCGGGGTGAAGGCGTCGATCGATGTCATGGTGGAGGAGGCGGTCGCCACTTTCGGGACGGTGCATGTCCTCATCAACGCGGCGCAGAGCTACGGGCTGCCGGGTTCCGGTGAGCTCACCCCCATCGCCCGGCCGCTCGAGGCATTCCCCGAGGACGTCTGGGACTACACGTTCTTGACCGGGGTGAAGGCGACCCTGTTCGCCATGCAGGCCGTCTTCCCCCACATGAAGGAGCACGGGGGAAAGATCATCAACTTCAGCTCGGGCAACGAGATGCTGGCGGTCGAGGGTACCGCCGCCTACAACGCGAACAAGGCGGCCATCCGGGTGCTGACCCGCACCGCCGCCCGGGAGTGGGGCGCCCACGGGATCACCGCCAACACCGTCGTGCCCATGATCGAGACCGACTCGTTCCGCAACTTCATGGACGAGCACCCCGGCATGCGGGAGGGCGTCACGGCGATGACCCCTCTGGGGCGGGTCGGCGATCCCGAGCACGACGCCGCTCCCCTCATCGTCTTCTTGTCGGGCCCCGGCTCCGACTACATGACGTCGAGGACCTTCATGCTCGACGGCGGCGCCGTCAACGTGCCCTGATGGCGGACGGGGGACAACGGCCCCGGCCCGGTGGCGGGGGACCGACGAACTGGGGTCGGTTCGGCGACGACGACGAGCTGGGGACGCTCAACTTCTTGACCCCCGCCGCCGTCCTGGCCGCGGCATCGTGCATCCGGACCGGCGAGTACTTCCCGCTCAACCTGCCGCTGGACCAGCCGGCCGGCATCGGCTTCGGGCGCCCCGACTATCAACGGGTGCAGCACGCCCGCAACATCGACGTATTGGGCATGACCGTCAACGACGACTGGGTCACCATCGCCCTGCAGGGGTCGTCCCAATGGGACGGGTTGATCCACGCCGGGTTGGAGGAGCCCGGGCACGACGGGGTCTTCTACAACGGGGTCGGCACCGACGCCGTCGACGAATCCGGGTTCGTGCACAAGAACAGCATCGACAAGGTGGCTCAGCGCGGCATCGTCGGCCGGGGCGTCCTCTTGGACATCGCCAGGTTCGTGGCCGGCGGGGCGGACACCTCGCTCCCGCTGACGTTCCTGATCGAAGAGGACCTGGTCCGGGAGTGCAGCGATCGGCAGGGCGTGGCCATCCGGCAGGGCGACGTCGTCTGCCTCCGAACCGGGTGGACCGAGGCCTACCTGTCGGCCACGGAGGCCGGGAAGGCCGAGCTGATGGCCCCGGTCGACGACCTCGGCCACACCGCCTGCCCGGGGATCTCGGCCGGATTGGCCACCCTCGCCCACGAGCAGGGCTGGGCGGCAGTCACCGCCGACAACCTCGGGATGGACGCCACGCCACCGCGGGGAGGGTGGGCGGCCTCGGCCCACGTCACCATGATGCGGAACCTCGGCCTGACCTTCGGGGAGCTGTTCTGGTACCAGCGGTTGGCCGAGGCCTGCCAGCGCGACGGACGGTGGGACTTCCTGTTCGTCGCCGTTCCCCTGTGGGTCCCCGGCGGCAGCGGGTCGCCGTCCTGCGCCATCGCCATCCGCTGACCGGCCACCCTACGCCGTCGAATTTCTGGAGAACTCCGGTTCCGGAGACGGACGTTGCCTACCGGGGGACAGTGACCGTTCGCCAGTCGACCCCCTCGGCGTCCAGCACGCCGGGCAGGACGCCGGCGGTGGTGCCCGGCGACAGCCACAACGTGGCGGCCAGGAGCTGCCCGACGACCACCGCCTCGAGGTTCAACAGGTTGAGGCTGGGATACCGGCCGGCGAGTCTCGCCATGGCCGGCACCGTCAGGCGGGGGTCCGGCAGGGCCAGGTCATCGCGCAGCTCGAGGAGGCTGAGGATGGCGCGCCCCTGATCTTGGGTACCGACCTGGGCGAACGGGCCGGAAAGATGGCCACCGGCTCCGAGAACGGCGGCGCGACAGGCGCGGTAATACCAGTAGGTCGTCGTGTGCAGCTCGGCGCCCGGTCCAAGAGATCCGACCAACAGCTCTTCGATCAGCAGGCGGTCGTCGAGGACGACGACCTCGGGTCCCACCGGCGGCTACTGGTCGGCGAGGTCCGGGTCGTCGAGGGCCGACAGACCGGCGGCGTAACGGTCTTGCAGCACGCGTCGAAGCTCCATGCGAGCGGCGTCGGCTCCCCCCGGGACGACGAGGGCGGCATCGCCAAGGTCGATGAAGCCGACTTCGCCGCCATGGTCGATTCCCCAGCGATGGCGGAGGTCGGCGGGAAGGCTGGCTTGGCCTCGATGGGACACCTTGACGGTCGTCGTTGCGGGCATGGGATGCATTGTAACTGAGGCTCAGGTACAAGGCGTTCCGCTCGATCGGCGTCCCCTCCCCACCACTTCTGTGAGAGCCGGGCTTCTGGTAGCGGGCAACCCGCTCATTGACTACAATGATCAAGAGAATTGATTCGGAGCTCGGGCCGTCGCGGCGACGCGGACCGGAGGGAGGGTGCCGTGGCAGTGGCAGACATCACGTTCGATCCGGCGGACCCGGCGTTCTTCGAGGACCCGTACCCCACCTACCGGCGGCTCCGCGACGAGGCGCCGGTCTACAAGGTCGAGAACGCCGAGCCGAAGGTGTGGCCCCACTACTGGGTCATCAGCCGGGCGGCCGACGTCGACGCCGCGGCCTCGGACTGGCGGACCTTCTCGTCGGCCACCGGGACGCTCATCGACATCGACGTCAGCCTCCTCCCGCTGAACATGTTCAACATGGACCCGCCGCGGCACGACACCCTCCGCCGCACCCTCAGCCGGGTCATGACCCCCAGCCGGGTGGCCGGCCTCGAACCGTTCATCCGGCAGCACGCCCTGGGCCTGATCGACCGGTTCAGGGCGTCGGGCTCGGCCGACGCCACCACCGACTTCGCCCAGCTCATCCCGAGCTCGGTCGTCTGCGAGCTGATGGACCTGCCCCGGCAGGACCAGATGAAGTTCCTGGCCTGGAACCTCGCCACCATCGGCGGGGCCGACTTCACCAGCCCGGAGGCCCTGCAGGCGTACGCAGAGATGGAGGAGTACTGGTCGGACCTCGTCGCCGAGCGCAAGGAGCACCGGGGCGCCGACCTGATCTCGGAGATCTACCACGCCAAGGTCGAGGACGACGCCGACCTCACCGACGAGGAGATCTCCGGGTTCTGCTCCCTGCTCCACGACGCCTCCCAGAACACCACCATCAACATGATCGCCAACGCCGTCATCGTCCTGGCCCGCCACCCCGACCAGCGCCGCACGCTGGCGGCCCATCCCGAGCGCTGGCCCGCCGCCGTCGAGGAGCTGCTCCGGTACGTCTCCCCCGTCCAGGGCCTCTGCCGCAGCACCACCCGCGACGTCGAGGTCAGTGGCACCGTCATCCCCGAGGGCGACCAGGTCCTCTTGCTGTACGGGTCCGCCAACCACGACGAGTCGGTCTTCGCCGACCCCGACCGGCTCGACCTCGACCGCAACGCCAAGGCCCACTGGACCTTCGGCCACGGGATCCACTACTGCCTCGGGGCGGCGGTGGCCAAGCTCGAGACCAGGGTGGCGCTCGAGTGCCTGGTGTCCTCACTCGGGGACTGGGAAGTGGACGAGGCCGGGATCGAGCGCTCGGCCCTCGTCCCCACCCGGGGGGTCCTGCACACCCCGATCACCTTCGAGCCGGTCACGGCTTGATGGGGATCCTCGTCATCGGTCAAGACGACCCACCCACCCGGCAGCTGCAAGGCGCCCTCGCCGCCGACCACCTCCTGGCCTTTCCGGCTCTCGCCGCCCCCGGCGACTCCTGGGCGTGGGGTTGGCGGGACGACCTGGAGCGGTGGGAGCGGCAGGCCGCCGAGCTCGGCCGGTTCGACTCGGTGGTGGTCTGCTGTTGGGACGCCGTCGAGGTGGCCGTCCAGTTCGTCGACCTCTCACCCCGGGCCTGGCTGGAGCACCTCGAGCGTCGGTTGGCCCTGTGGATGATCGCCGCCAAGGTGGGTGTGGGCCGTTGCGCCGACGGCGGGTCCCTGGTCATGGTGGTCGAGCGACCGGCCGCCCTGGACACCCTCGGCCGTTCCGCCCTCGTCGGCGCGGCCGAAGGCGTCCTCAGCCTGAGCCGGTGCATGGCCGCCTCGGAAGGACGCCGAGGGGTTCGGGTCAACGCCGTGGCCACCGAGCTGTGGACCGTCCCCGACGAGTTGCTCGGGCCGGCACCAGCGCTCACGTCCTTCCCCGGGCGCGTCGACGCCGAGGTCGCCGGAGCCGTCCGGATGCTGCTCTCGGACGACGCCGTCGGGGTCACCGGGTCGGTGTCGACCCCGGACGGGGGCCGGGCCGCGTGACCCCGGATCCCCCGTCCAAGACAGATCCCCCGTCCAAGACCATCCTGATCAGCGGCGCCTCCGGCGGCGTGGGCCGCGGCATCGCCGTCGCCTGCGGGGAGGCCGGTTGGACCGTCTGGCTGGCGGCCCGCCGCCGGCCGGAGGGCGATGCCGTAGCCGCCGAGGTCGACCGGGCCGGCGGGACCGGACGGTTCGTCGCCTGCGACGTGGCCGACGCCGACTCCGTGCAAGCCGCCGTGGACACCGTCATCGAGGAGTCCGGCCGTCTCGACGGCCTCGTCCACAACGCCACCAGCGGGTACTCCTCGATCCCCCGGTCGATCGGCGACGTCGACCTGGACGAGATCGAAGACCAGGTCGCCGTCAACCTGCGTGGCCTCTACCTGCTCGGGACCGCCGCCTTCGAGCAGCTCCGCCTGGCCGGTGGCTCGGTGGTGGTGCTCACCTCCGAGGCCGGGTTCGAGGGCAAGCCGCTGCTCCCGGCCTACGCCGTAGCCAAGGCGGCCCAGCGCGGGATCGTGCGCGTGCTGGCCCGCGAGTGGGGATCGTCGGGGATCCGGGTGAACTGCGTCGCTCCGCTTTCGTCCAGCCCGGCCATGGACCGGTACTTCGAGGACCCCGTCAACAAGGCCCGGGTCCTCGGCCGGATCCCCCTGGGCCGCCTCGGCGATCCCCACGCCGACATCGGCCCGGCCGTCCGGTTCCTCCTGTCCGACGACGCCCGCTTCGTCACCGGGCAGACCGTCATGATCGACGGGGGGAGCTGCCCCATCACGTGAGCGCCCGCCGCCCGGTCCACGCCGCCCCGGTCCACGCCGCGTCCGGTGGACGCCGGTGGGATCTCAATCAATCATTGACATTAATGACACCCGGCGCGAGCATGGCCGCCGGTCCAACCGAGAGGCCCGCCGGTTCGACCGGGCGGACAGACCCGAAGGAGCCGACATGACCCTGGACGCCGAGTACGCGTTCGACCCGGCCGACGCGACGAAGGCCAAGAACCTCGACTTCCTGGCCAAGATCCGGGAGGACAAGGGCGTGGTCCGGCCGGTGGACGGCTTCGTGGTGTCCACCCGGTACGAGGCCACGGCCAAGGCGTTCCGGGACAATCGCCACTTCTCCTCGGCCGGCGACATGCGGGCCCCCGGCGTGGAGGTGCCCGAGGAGGAGTGCTTCCTCGGCGAGCTCGACCCGCCGGTCCACCCGAAGATCCGGCGGATCCTGATCCGGTCCTTCACGCCCCAGACCGCGGCGGCCGCCGAGGACTGGACCCGCGCCCTCGTCCGTCGCCGGCTGGCGGCCATCGAGGAGCAGGGTGGGGGCGACCTGATGGACACATTCGCCATCCCCCTCCCCGGGTCCGTCTCCGCCCATGTCCTCGGCATCCCCGACGATCTCCACGACCAGATGATGACGTGGTGCAACGAGGTCCTCCACAGCACCTGGGTGCCCACCGGCCGGACCGAGCTCGGCGTCGGGGTCGAGAAGTCGTTCCCCGAGCTGTCGGCGGCGGTGGACCGGCTGATCGCCGAGCGACAGGGCCAGGAGACGACCGACCTCCTCGGCCTCATGGTCAACACGGTCAACGACGACGGGTGGCGGATCGCCCACGACCACGTCCGGACGCTGACCATCAACATCCTGGCCGGCTCCCTCTCGGCGAGCTACCTCCTCGGCAACCTGATGTACCGGTACCTCACCGACGACGGGTTCGTCGAGACCATCGCCGCCGACCGCGGCCTCATCCCGGCGGCCGTGACCGAGTCGCTCCGCCTCGAGGCCCCCGTCCAGTTCATGTTCCGCCACGCCACCTCCGAGGTGGAGGTGGGTGGCTGCCCGGTGCACACCGGGGAGAACATCCTCTTGAACATCGCCGCCGCCAACCGCGACGGCCGGGCCTACCCCGACCCCGACGCCTTCCGCCTCGACCGCGAGGGCCAGCCCGAGCACTTGTCCTTCGGCCTCGGCCCCCACCTCTGTGTGGGCAACCACCTCACCAACATGGTGGGCCAGGTCGTCCTCGAAGAGCTCGTGGACCGCTTCCCGAAGGGCCGCCTCCGCCTCCTTGACGACTTCGAGTGGGCCTGCGTCGACCACATGCTCGAGTACGGGCCCGAACACCTCCCCGTCACCGTGGCGAGCCGGGTCGCCACCGCCTGACCACCCGCCGCCCGGCCGGGCAGTGCCGCCAGGCCGTCGACCCCCGCCGCCCCGCTGCCCTGCCGGTTCGTCCTGGTCGGGCGATCCCGGCACTAGGGTGAGCACGACCCGTCACCTGCCCGCCGGTCACAGAAAGGCCGTCCATGGCATCGAAGGCGCCCCGACCCGCAACAAGAGCCCAGCTTCGCCAACCCCGGCTGGCGGACATCGTCGCCAAGTCGTTGCGGGACCGCATCATCTCCGGCGAGATCGCCGACGGCTCGTCGCTCCCGACCCTTGACCGGCTGGTGACCGAGTTCGGGGTCAGCGCCCCTTCCATCCGGGAGGCGCTGCGGATCCTGGAGAGCGAGGGCCTCATCAGCGTCCGGCGGGGCCACGTCGGCGGGGCGGTGACGCACGTCCCGAAGCCGGCCACCGTTGCCTACGCCATCGGCATCATCCTGCAGTCCCGCCAGACCCAGGTGGCCGACCTCGAGACGGCCCTCGTCGGCCTCGAACCGCTCTGCGCCGGCTTCTGTGCCCGACGTCCCGACCGGGCGGAGACGGTGGTCCCCGAGCTCCGGGCCACCTGCGAGCACGCCCGTGAGACCATCGACGATCCGATGGAGTTCGGCCGGGAGATGCGCCGGTTCCACCGCGTGCTGGTGCGCGGCTGTGGCAACGAGACGCTCGGGGTGGTGGTGGGGGCGCTCGAGTGGCTGTGGGGACGCCAGCGCGACACCTGGGCCCACCGGATCACCGCCGCCGAGGGCGCCCCTGGCCTCGCCACCCGGAGTGCCGGCCTGCGGAGCCACGAGGTCATCGTCGACGCCATCGAGCGGGGCAAGGTCGAGCTGGCCGAACAGCTGGTCCGGGACCACGTGGTCGAACCCGACGTCTACGCCGTGACGGACCGCCAGATCGTCGAGATCACCGAGATCCCGCCGGGTTCGGTCAACGCCGCCGCCGGGGTGTCGGAGGCCTAGTACCGCCAGTCGAACCACGGTCAGTCGAACCGCGGCGCCACCTCTTCGGTGAACCACCGGATCTGGGCCAACAGGTCGCCCACCCCGCGGCCGTCGACGCCGCTGGCGAAGCGCAGGGTGAAGTGGTCGACCCCGGCGGCGACGAAGGCGGCCACGTCGTCGGCGACCAGGTCGGGCGTACCCACGAACCGCGGCCGGCCGTCGGCGGCCGTCGGGATGGGCGGGGCGTAGGAGAAGTCGTCCGGGATGTCCGGGACCTCGTCCCAGGTGCCCGTGGTGTAGGTCGCCGGGTTGGCGTCGAGCAGGGTCGTCACGGCGCAGCTGTAGGAGAACGTGAACGGCGAGCCGGCCGTCCGCTGGGCCAAGATCTGCTGGCGGGCGGCAGCGTAGCCGTCGGGGGTGGGGAACAGCGGGTGCCACCCGTTGCCCCGGGTGGCCGCCCGCCGGAGCGCCCGGGCGCCGTTGCCGCCGACCCACAGTGGCATCGGTCGCTGGGTCGGGGCCGGCCCGAACACCGCGTCGTCGAACGAGAAGTGCGTCCCGTGGTATTCGAGGATGTCGTCCCCGCCGTTCCACAGCCGGTCCAACACGTCGAGGAACTCGTCGGTCCTCGACCCCCGCTCAGCCGGGTCCAGGCCCAAGATGGCGAACTCGCCTCGCAGGTAGCCGACGCCGACGCCCAGGACCAGGCGGCCGCCGGAGAGGTGGTCGGCGGAGGCCACCATCTTGGCCACCAGGGCGGGGTGCCGGTAGGGGGCCACCAGGACGTCGGTGCCGAACCGGAGCTGGCTGGTGTGGCCCAGGCCGAAGCAGCAGGCGGCGAGAGGATCGACCCAGTCCGGATGGGTCAGGTGGGCGGCGTAGCCCGGCAGGACCACGTGGTCGCCGAACCAGACGTCGGCATAGCCCAGCGCTTCGCCGGCCTGCAGCAGGTCGACGAAGGCGGCCGGGTCGGTGAACGGGGGGATGCTGGGGATGACGTAACCGAAGGTGGGCATCAGTTTCTCTTCAGTACCGAGATGTCGCCGATGTTCATGTCGACCTGGAGCTCCCGCTCGGCCATCCGCCAGCCTTGTGCGGTCCGGACCCACCGGTCGTGGTAGACGCCGAAGGTCTCGAAGGTCCGGTCGGCCAGCTCGTCGGCCCCCCGGTGAAAGGCCCGAACCCGGGTGTCGGAGGTGGCCGTGTCGCCGTCGACGGCGATGTCGTAGTTGCCCAGGAAGTGCTGGGACGGCCCGCAGCCGCCGAGATGGGCCAGCAGGTTGTTCTCGAGCAGGGCCTCCAGGCCCCTCTGCCCGTAGATAAGGCCGTCAGGCAGCAGTACCTCGTCGAGATGGTCCCAGTCTCGGGCGTCGTACAGGGCGCCCAGCCGATTGAGGGCGCCGACGATGGCCAGCCAGTCCTCGAAGGTCGGGGTGCTCACGGGTTTTCTCCTTTCTCGACCCTGCCCATTTCGACGGGGCCCAGCCCGAGCCGCCGCAGGTCGGCCACGTGGGGGAGATGGCTGCCGACGCCGCCGTCGACGCACAGCAGCTGCCCGGTGACGAAGGCGGCCCGGTCGGAGGCGAGGAAGGCGATGACCGCCGCCACGTCCTCGGGCCGTCCCAGGCGGGGGAGGAGGCACTGGGCCTCCATGGCGGCCACCGTCTCGGGGGTGAGGTTGGCCAGGAACGTCGGCCCGGCGATGGCGGCGGGGGAGACGGTGTTGGCCCGGATCCCCTGCTTGCCGTAAGCGGTGGCGATGGAGCGGGTGAGGCTGTTCACCCCGGCCTTGGCGGCGGCGTAGGCGCTGAGCCCCAGGTCGCCGCCGAGCGAGGAGTTGGACGACACGTTCACGATGGCCCCGCCGCCGCCCTCCACCATCACCGGGAGCACGTGCTTGCAGGTCAGCATGGTCCCGGTCAGGTCGACGGCCACCGTACGGTCCCAGACCCCGAGCTCCATGTCGGCCACGGCCCCGTCCCGGGCCTGGTGGGCCCGGTCGGTGAGGGCGGCCACGTTGGCCAGGATCCCCACCGGGCCGCACTGGCGGACCACCTCGCCGACCATCGCCACCACGGCGGCCTCGTCGGCCACGTCGACCCGGAAAGCCCGAGCGTGCCCGCCGGCTGCCTTGACGGCCCCTGTGGCCCCGACGACGGCGGCCGCCCGGCGGGCCCCGTCCAGGTCGATGTCGGCCACGGCCACGAGGGCCCCGGCGGCGGCGAGCGCCTGGGCCGTGGCCAGCCCGATACCGGAGGCGCCGCCGGTGACCACCGCCACCCGGCCCGCCAACTCCCATCGGCCCACGTCCGATCGATTGGGCCCCGTCGCCGGGCCGAGGGAACCAGCGGTCACCGGTTACCGGCCGTCGAGGTGCAGCAACGTGGCGGTGTTCGTGCGGGAGATCAGTTCGACCTCCCCATCGGTCAGCCCGGCCCCGTCCAAGAAGTGGGCCGGCTCGTCGTGGCCTTCGGGATGGGGGTAGTCGGAGCCCAGCAGTACCCGGTCGGCCCCGATGAGGTCGACCAGGCCCCGGATGTCGTCGTCGTCGTTGGGGGCCACCGAGATGTGATGGCGGAAGACGTCGCTCGGCGGATCCTCCACCCGACCGCCCAGCCAGTCGCCGTACATGCCGGTGCGGACGCCCTTGTCGATGACCCGCAGCAGGTACGGCACCCAGGCCGAGCTGTTCTCGATGCTCATGACCTGTAGGCCCGGGTGCCGCCCGAACACGTTGTGGAGGACGAAGGCGGCCAGGGTGTCCATGATGGCCCGCTCGAAGAACGCCGCCCGCTGGAACGGGGACTGGGCGTGGGCCGGGGGTCGGGCCCGCTCGCCCCAGGCGACCGAGTACAGCTGGTTGTAGCCGGACTCCGCCCCGTGGAAGGCCACGGGGACCCCGGCCTCGGCGCACCGGGCCCAGATGGGGTCGAAGTAGGGGTCGCCCGGCGACCGGCCGCCGACCGGACCGAACAGGACGGCAATGGCCCGGGCCCCCCGGGCCAGCAGGGAGTCGAGCTCGGCGACCGCCGCCTCCCGGTCGACCAGGGTGAGCCACGGGGCCCCGAAGATCTGTTCCTCGTAGGCGAAGCCCCAGTCGTCCTCCAGCCACCGGTTGAAGGCGTGGAGGTTGGCCACGCAGGTCGCCGGATCGTCGCGTAGCTGCACCTCCACCCCGAGGGCCAGGCTCGGCCACAGCAGGCAGGCCTGTACGCCGGCCTTGGCCATCCAGGCCAGGCGGGCCTCCCGCCGGGCGAAGTGCGGCACCTCGCCCGGGGACAGGAGCTCGTCCTCGGGGAGCGGCTGGTACCGGCCGTCCTTGTCGTGCCGCCAGGCCCCCGGCCGTCCCATCCGGTCCACCGGGGTCCGGGCCAGGTAGTAGAGGGGCTCGTCCCCGATGTACGGCCGCCCGTCGTCGTCACCGCCACGCCGGATGTGCAGCGCCCGGTCGGCGAAGCGGGGATCCAGATGGCGGGTGAAGGCGTCGTCGGGCTCGAAGTAGTGGTTGTCCGCGTCGACGATCCCGTCCGTGGCCATTGCTCCGCACCTCCATCTCGCCAACCTCTCCAACATATATCAATCATTGACAAAGATGGCCCAAGTGGATTATGTTGCAGCTCGTTGACGGTCCCGTGACTGCTGGCGTTGTCCGGCGAACGGGGGCGAGGGAAGAGGGGGCGACGGCGGCGGATGGCGTTCCGCTGGCGGTCTCGAGGGGCCCGGCCCAGTGGCCGGCGACGTGAGGAGAACGATGAAGCGAGGACAGTGGGTCAAGGGCGCCGGCAAGGCGGCGGCCGCCGGGACCGCCCTGGTCGGGATGGTCGGGCTCGGCGTGGGGGGTCTGGCGGCGACGGCGGGGGCGGCGAAGACGGGCGACTCCGTGACCAAGATCGCCGGCCTGAAGCTGTCGAAGCCGATCAGCCTGGGCTTCCTCTGGGAGATCCAGGGGGAGAGTGAGATCGCCACCAGCCAGTACCAGCAGGGGGCGACCATGGCGGTCAACGAGATCAACGCCGGGGGCGGCGTCGGCGGCCAGAAGGTGACCTGGTTCCGCCAGACCCTGCCGCCGCTCACACTGCAGAAGACCGTCTCGGACTTCGTCCAGGCGGCCGGCCAGCACCCGACGGCCATGATCGGCGTGGCAAGCCCGACACAGGCGACGACCTTGGCGGCGGACATCACCAACGCCAAGACCCCGGTGTTCATCACCGACGTCGGCGGCCCGACAGACATCTGGGGGGGCAAGGGATCCTCCGCCTACTCGTGGTTCCTGGGCAACGACACAACAGAGCTCGTGACAGCGGCCCTCACCTACGACGTGAAGACGCTGCACCTGAAGAAGATCGGGCTCTTTGGCGGCAACGACGCCTACGGCAGCAACGGCGTGAAGAAGGCCACCGCCGTCTTGAAGGCCAACGGGTTGACGCCGTACGCCGTGGAGCAGTTCGCCGAGACCTCCACCACACTCACCTCCGAGGTCCTGGCCATGAAGGGGGCCCAGGGGGTGTTCAACTGGGCCTACCCGACACCGGTGGGCGCCCAGCTGAAGCAGATGGCCCAAGCCGGGATCAACATTCCCACCGTCACCGACGAGTCGGGCTCCCTGGTGGCCAGTGCCAAACTGGCGCCGGCCACAGCCCTGACGAAGATGTCGGTCTCGGGCCCCTGCAACACCGAGAACCCGACCTACTCGCCGAACCTGGCCACCTTCACCAAGGCCTTCGAGAAGAAGTACGGCACGGCGCCCACCCCGAATGCCACCTGGGGCTACGACGGCGTCTACTTCGCCGTGGACTCGGTGGTGGCGGCCAAGAGCACCACACCGGTCAAGGTCAACAACGCCGTGCCCAAGGTCAGCTTGACCGGGACCTGCGGCACATACCACGCCGACGGCGCCCACATCCTCAACCACACGGCCGTGATCGAGACCTTCTCGACAGTGACAAAGCCGGTCACGAGCAAGGTCATGAAGCTGAAGCCGGTGGGCAAGGAATAGTCGCAACGGGGTCGCCGGAGCCGGCGATGGGACGACTGGAAGGCAAGGTGGCCGTGGTCACCGGTGGTGGCGCCGGGATCGGGCGGGCCACGGCCGAGCTGTTCGGGCGGGAGGGCGCCCGGGTGGTGGTGGCCGACCGCGACGGCGACCGGGCCACCACCGTGGCCGGGGCCGTCACGGCCGAGGGCGGTGAGGCCCTGGCCGTCACGGTCGACATGAGCGTCGCCGCCGACGTCGAGGCGCTCATGGACCGCGCCGCTGGCGAGTGGGGCCGCCTGGACGTGCTGCACAACAACGCCGCCCTCACCGACGGTTGGCAGCACGCCGGGGACCTCTCGGTGGTGGACGTGGACGACGGCACCTGGGAGCGGTCACTAGCTGTCAACCTGGGCAGCGTCCGCCTCGGCTGCCGGTTCGCCATCCCCCACATGCTGGCCTCGGGCGGCGGCTCGATCATCAACACCACCACCAACCAGGCTTTCGGCGGCGACTTCACCCAGACCGCCTACGCCAGCGCCAAGGGGGGCGTCGTGTCCCTCACCCGTCTGGTAGCCACCCAGTTCGGGAAGCAGAACATCCGGGTCAACGCCGTCTCGCCCGGCTGCATCCTGACCGAGAACACGGTGGCCGTCTGCCCGCCCGAGGTCCTCGACCTGGTGCTGGCCAGCAACCTGCTGCCCCGGCACGGGTACGCCGAGGATCTGGCGAGGGCCGTCCTCTTCCTCGCCTCCGACGACGCCTCGTTCATCACCGGGCAGGTCCTCCACGTGGACGGGGGTCAGCTGGCCCACCTGCCCCAGTACGCCGCCCTGGCCGAGATGGGCGCCCGGACCACCCGATCGTGACCGTCGACCCCGCCGCCCGCCTGCACCACGTGGTGTGGTGCGTGCGTCCCGACAGCCTGCCGGGCCTGCAGGCGTACTGGACCGAGGCCCTCGGGGTGCCGTTGGCCGCCTTCGAGGTGGCCGGGGCCGGGATCTCCGTGCTCATGTCCTGGGAGGCGGGCGTCGAGATCGTGGCCCCGGGGGCCACCCCGGGGACCTTCACCGCCGCCCTGACCGGGTTTTTGGAGACCAGCGGGGAAGGGGTGTTCTCCACTGTTTACGAGGTCGATGACCTGGACGCCGCCGTGGCCCGGGCGGTGGCGTCCGGAGCCACGGTGACCTTCGAGGACGTCATCGAGCCCCGCGAGCTGGCCGAGCGGCTGGGTTGGCCGCCCGAGCGGGCGACCATCCGCCTCCGCCAGACCGGGCTCGCCGAACGGAGCGGCACCACCGTCTGCCTTCAGGAGTCCGGAGCGGCATGAGGAGAGGGGAGGGACGATGCCGGTCGAACAGGTGACCCACATCGGGATCTGCGTGAGCGATCTCGAGCGTTCCCGGCGGTTCTACGTGGAAGGCCTCGGCTTCGAAGAGCGCGAGCCCAACGGGACGGTCGGCCCCTTCATCGACCCCCTGGTCGAGCTGGACGGCGTGGAGCTCGAGTTCCGGTTCCTCACCCGGGACGGGCTGAACGTGGAGCTGTTGCATTTCGTGACCCCCGACCCGGTCGGCACCGGAGATCGCCAGCCCATGAACCAGCTCGGGTTCGCCCAGTTCGGGGTGGTGGTCACCGACCTGGACGCCACCGCGGCGCGCCTGGTGGAGCTGGGCGGTCGGAGCTATCCGCACACCCGGGTCGCCTACCGGGTGGACCCGGCCTCCCCGCACATCGACTCCGTGTACTGCACCGATCCGGACGGCGTCCGCCTGGAGCTGATGGAGTTCTCACCGTGACCGATGCCCGCTCGTCGGACGCCAGCCCGGCTGGTGCCCACTCGTCGGGCGTCCGCCCGACCGACGCCGAGCTCCGGGACCAGCTCGTCGGCACCTACCGGGTGGTGGCGGTGGAGTCCGTCGACGAGGACGGCGACGTCCGCCAGCCGTTCGGCGAGGACCCGGCGGGCTACATCGCCTACACGCCCGAGGGCTACATGATGGCCATCCTGAGCCGCCGGGACCGACCCCGGTTCGCCGACGGCGACATCATGGGCGGCTCCGAGCCGGAGCGGGCCCAGGCGTTCCTCGAGGCCAGCGCCTTCGTCGGACGGTTCGAAGTCCGTGACGGCCGGGTGGCCCACTACCTGGATGTGGCCACCTTTCAGAACTGGGTAGGGACTGCCCAGGTCCGCGACTTCGAGGTCACCGACGGCGGCCTGGTGCTGCGCACCCCGTTCCTCTTGATGGACGGCAAGCCGAGGAGCTCGGTGGTGCGGTTGGTCCGGACGTCACCAAGCGAATCAGACGTCACCCAATGAAGGAGGTCGACATGTCACAGGACCCAGCCGACGAGGCACTGGCCCACGCCCACATCGCCTCGCTCCTGTCTCGCTACTACCAGGCGATCGACGCGGCCGACTGGAAGGCCCTCGACGGCGAGGTGCTGGTGGACGACTCCGAGTGGACGGCCCTGCAGCGATCGGCGACCGGCGGCAGCATCTCCGACACGGTGACCGGCCGCCAGGCGATCCTCGAGTGGTTCGAGAAGATCATGGGGGGCGACGCCGCCATGAGCGAGGGGACCTGCCGCCACTTCATCTCCACCCACGTCATCACCGTCGAGGGGACGACGGCCCGGTCGAGGAGCCACCTGCAGGCCTTCGATACCCGCACCATGGGCATGCTGTCCAATGGGGTGGCGGAGGCCGAGTACGTCAAGACCGACCGGGGCTGGCGGATCCGCCGCTATCGGGTCGACGAGGACATCACGGACGCCGACATGGCGGCGTTCAAGGCCGCCGTCCCGCGCTAAGCGCGGATCGCCAGGTTGGCCGGGCGAACCATGGGCGTGTTGCTGCAGGGCGCGACGGTGGTCGACGGGACCCGGTCGCCGGCTCGCCGGGGCGACGTGCGGGTGGAGGGTGGCACCATCGTCGAGGTCGGCCCGGACCTGCCGGTCGGCGGCGACCAGACGGTGGACCTGGACGGCCTGGTACTGGCGCCGGGGTTCATCGACCCCCACACCCACTTCGACGCCCAGGTGCTGTGGGACCCCGATCTCACCCCGTCCAGCTGGCACGGGGTGACCACGGTGGTCACCGGGAACTGCGGCTTCACCCTGGCCCCGATCCCGGCGGCATGCCGGGACGAGGTCGTCGAGATGCTGTCGGTGGTGGAGGGCATGTCCCGCCCGTGCCTGGAGGCCGGGATCCCTTGGGACTTCGAGACCTTCCCGGAGTACCTCGACGTCCTCGACGGGCGGCCCAAGCGGCTGAACCTGGCGCCCTTGGTGGGGCATTCGGCCCTCCGCTACGCGGCGATGGGCGTGCACGCCCGGCAGCGCCCGGCCACGGCTGACGAGCTGGAGGTCATGGTGGGCCTGGTGGACGAGGCCCTCGAGGCCGGGGCGCTGGGCCTGTCCACCTCCCGCTCGACCAGCCACGTGGGCGCGGGCGCCGCCCCGGTGCCCAGCCGGATGGGCGCCCCGGACGAGTTGGAACGGCTGGCCGGGCCGTTGCGCCGCCGAGGGCAGGGGATTGTGGAGGCCACCTGGGGCCCCGACCTGTTCGTGGAGGAGCTCTCCCGCCTGTCGGTCGCCCTCGAGCGCCCGGTCACCTGGGCGGCCGCCCTCACCCAGCCGGGCCGGCCCGAGTGGACGGCCCGCATCCGGGAGGCCACGCATGCCCTGCCCGGGGCGGTGTACCCGCAGATGTCCGGCAAGCCGCTGCGGATGCAGGTCGACCTGGCCGCCACCGGGACCTTCCCGACACTGCCGGCGTTCGCCGCCGCCCTGTCGCTCCCGCGGCCCGATCGCCTCGGGCTGTTCGCCGACCCTTCGTGGCGGGCCGTCGTGGTGGCCGAGATGGCGGCGAGCGACTGGGCCCCGCGCCTGGAGCGGGCGGTGGTCGACGAGACCGTCGCCCACCCGGCGCTCATCGGCGGTCCGACGCTCGGCGAGCTGGCCGCCGGCGACCGGCGCTCGGCCCTGGAGGTGCTGCTCGACCTGGCCCTGGCCGACGACTTGCAGACCCGCTGGTCGATGGTCCTCATGAACGACCAGGAGGACGAGCTGGCGGCCATGTTCGGCGACGACCGGTTGGTGCTGGGCCTCTCCGACGCCGGGGCCCATGCCACCCAGCTCTGCGATGCCGACGCCTCCACCTACCTGCTCTCGCACTGGTGGCGCGAGCGCCAGGTGGTCTCGCTGGAGGACGCGGTCTGGCGCCTCACCGGCCAGCCCGCCGAGCTGTTCGGGCTGGAGGGCCGGGGCCGCATCGCCCCGGGGATGGTGGCCGACCTGACCGCCTTCGACCCGGACCGGGTCGGGGGCTTGCCCCCGCAGAGGGTGGCGGACCTGCCCGGCGGGGCCGACCGGATCGTGGTCGACAGCGTCGGGATCGAACGAGTGTGGGTGCGGGGGACCGAGGTGCGCCGGGACGGCCGGCCGGTGGCCGGCGCCTACCCGGGAGCCGTGCTGCGAGGAGGGCGAGGATGAGCGCGAGGCAGACGGCGAGGGAGCGGACGGTGAGGGAACGGCCGCCCGGCCTGGTGGCGTCGGTCGCCGAGCGCGGCTTTCTGATCGGTGGCGACCGGGTGGCCCGCGGTGGGGGCGGCACCTATCTCCACCACGACCCCACCACCGGCCGGCCGCAGGCCGAGGTGCCGCTGGCCGGCGCGGCCGAGGTGGACCAGGCCGTCGCCGCCGCGGCCGCTGCGGCCCCGGCCTGGCGGGCGACCGCCCCCGACGAACGGGCCCGCATCCTGTTCCGCCTGGCCGATCTGCTGGAAGCGGCGTCGGAGGAGTGCGCCGTGCTCGGGGCCCTGGAGAACGGCAGCCCGATCTCGGTGATGCAGCCGGGGTACTACACGGCCGGCTTCGTCCGTCACTACGCCGGCTGGGTGGACAAGATCGAGGGCCGACTGGTCCCGACCCACGGGAACACCGGCCTCGACCAGGTCCGCCTGGAGCCGTACGGCGTGGTCGGCGTCATGCCGCCCTGGAACGGGCCGATGATGGGCATGGGCCAGAAGGCGGCACCGGCGCTGGCGGCCGGCAACACGGTGGTGGCCAAGCCCCCCGAGATCGCACCGTTCGGCGCCTACCGCTTCGCCGAGCTGGCCCTGGAGGCCGGTTTGCCGCCGGGCGTCCTGAACGTGGTGGCCGGCGGCCCCGAGGCGGGCGAGGCCCTGGTTCGCCATCCGTTGGTCGCCAAGGTGAGCTTCACCGGCGGCCGGGAGGTCGCCCGCCGGGTGATCGAGGCGTCGGCGGCCACCATCAAGCCCCTCACCCTCGAGCTCGGTGGGAAGTCGGCCAACATCGTCTTCCCCGATGCCGATCTCGACGCCGCGGCCACCCAGGCCGCCTTCTTCGGGGTCGTCCTGCTCTCCGGGCAGGGCTGTGCCCTGCCGACCCGGCTGTTCGTCCACGACGAGGTCTACGACGACGTCGTGGGGCGCCTGGTGGCGGCCCTCCTAGGCGCGCCGGTCGGCGACCCGCTCGACCCCGAGGTCCAGATGGGGCCCGTGGTGACCCGGTCGGCCCAGGAACGGATCCTGGCCGTGGTGGACCGAGCCGAGTCGGAGGGGTCCGGCCGGCTGCTGACCGGCGGGCGCCCGCTCACCGGGCCCTTCGCCGACGGCTTCTTCGTGGCGCCCACCGCCTTCGGTGACGTGGACCCCGACAGCGACCTGGCCCGGCAGGAGGTCTTCGGTCCGGTCCTGTCGGTCTTCCGGTTCACGAGCGAGGACGAGGTGGTGGCCCGGGCGAACGAGACCGAGTTCGGGCTCGGGGCGATGGTCCACTCGGCGACCTGGCCCGGGCCTCGCGGGTGGCCGGCCGTCTTCAGGCGGGGATGGTCGTGGTCAACGGGGCCATGACCATGAGCCCGAACGCCCCGTTCGGCGGCTACAAGCAGAGCGGCTACGGCCGGGAAGGGGGACGGGAGGGGCTGGACGAGTTCCTCCAGCGCAAGAACGTCCTGTTCGCCGGCCTCGATTGAGCCGGACGGCCGGAGGGCCGGTCGCCCCAGCCCATAGCCCACCGTCCTTAGCCCACCGTTCAGGGCATTTGTTACAATGATTCTAAGTGGCCAGGGCGGGGTTCCCAGCAGGCGGGGAGGGAGACGGTGGCAAAATTCGTAGCCTTGTTGGCGAGCGGCGTGGCCTATGGCGCCATCCTCATGCTCGTCTCCGTCGGCTTCGTCGTCCTGTTCAAGGCCACCGGCATCATCAACTTCGCCCACGGCGACCTGGTGACCCTGGGGGCGTACGTGGCCTTCTGGGGGACCTCCTCCCTCGGGCTGCCGATCGTGGTCACCTACGTGCTGGCGATCGTGTTCCTGTTCTTCTGTGGGGTGGCCATCGAACGGGTGGCCTACGTGCCGCTACGAAAACGTCCCCCCATCGTGGTGGTCATCGCCACCTTGGCCGTGTCGGTGGTCATCGAGGGGGTTCTCGCGGTCTGGCAGGGGTCCACACCGAAGGAGCTGCCCAGCCCGGTCGGCAACTCGGTGTGGCACCTGTTCGGGGCCAGCATCGCCATGCAGCGGGTCCTCATCGTCATCGTCAGCGTCGTCGTGGTGGGGGCGCTGTTGGCCGTCTTCCGGTACACCTCGGTCGGCCGGCAGGTGCGGGCCCTGGCCTCCGACAGTGAGACGGCCCAGCTCTACGGGGTCCGCACCCGGGCGGTGTCGGTGGGGGCCTTCGGGGTCTCGGCCGCCCTGGCCGCCCTGGCCGGCGTGCTGGTCGCCCCGCTCTCGGCCATCAACGTGGGCTTCGGCTTCTCGCTCATGATCTACTCGTTCGCCGCCGTCACCCTGGGTGGCTTCGTCAGCCTGGGCGGCACGGCGGCGGCCGCCCTGGGCATCGGGGTCCTCCAGCAGGTCGTCGGCGGCTACGTGCTCCCCTCCTACTCCACCACCCTGCCGGTGATCGTCATGTTCATCGTCATCGCCATCCGCCCGCAGGGCCTGTTCAAGCTGACCACTTCCCGGCTATGACCCTCCGCGAGCCCGAGCTCGGGGGGGAGGCCCCGGCCTACAGCGGGGAGCTGGCGCCGCCGCCGCTGGTGGGCGGGCGCTTCAGCCGCTCGCGGCTGGGGCCGCCCATCTACCGGGAGCACCGCTACGCCACCTGGGCCTTCTGGTTCGTCCTCATCGCCGTGGTCTCCCCGAACCTCTACCACAGCCTCTCGGACCAGCTGCTGCTGAACGTCTGGCTGTGCTACGCCATCGCCGGCATCGGCTTCTACTGGGTGTTCGGCCTGGCCGGCCGGTTCGCCTTCTGCCAGACCTTCATGATGGCCATGGGCGGCTACACCTCGGCGTATGTCACCGCCCACCTCGGGCCCTCCTGGTACCTGTTGGGGCTGCTGCTGGCCATGCTCGCCTGCGGGGCCATCGCCGCCATCGTGGGCACCATCTTGAGCCGGGCCCAGGACTTCTACTTCGCCATCGGCACCCTGGCGGTGGCCGAGGTCGGCACAGTGGTGCTCAGCCACACGACAACGTTCAGCGGGCCCAGCGGCAACACCATCGGGATCGCCGCCCCCAACCTGTTCGGCCACTCGCTGACCACCTACCTGTCGGATTTCTGGCTCTGCTTCGTCGCCCTGGCCCTGGTGGTCCTGATCGGCATCGTCCTGGAGCGCTCCCCGGTGCGCCGACACGCCATCGCCGGGCGGGAGAACGCCGCCGTCGCCCGGTCCGGCGGCGTCCCGGTGGCCCGGACCCAGGTCATGCTGTTCGCCTTCGGCTCCATGCTCGGCGGGCTGTCCGGGGCCATCCTGGGCTCGATCAACGGCACCGTCGACGTCAGCTCCTACGGCACCAGCCTGGCCATCGGCATCTTCCTCATGCTGTTCATCGGCGGGGTCGGCTCCATCTGGGGCCCCGTCGTCGGCGCCGCCTTCTACGTGGCCATCCCCCAGTTCCTCTCCAGCCTGGCCCAGTACGAGAACATCGTCTACGGCGGCCTGCTGCTGGTGGTCATCATCGTCTTCCCCCTCGGCCTCGTGGGCAGCCTGCGCCACCTGCTGGCCCGGATCACCCGACGTCCGCCGCCCAACGCCACGCCCGACCTGATCCAGCGGCTGAGCCGCATCCTCCCCACCCAACTGCGGAAGCCCCATCTACCGGAGCAGGGCGATGCTGCTGCAGGCTGACGAGATCTCCGTCAGCTTCGGCGGCGTCCGGGCGGTGTCCGACGTGTCGTTGGGGTTCGACGCCGACGAGCTGATCGGCCTGATCGGGCCGAACGGGAGCGGCAAGACGACGTTCTTGAACGCCCTCACCGGGGTGGTGCCGGCCCGGGGCCGGTTGCACGTGGACGACCGGCCGGTCACCCTGGGCAGTCCCGCCCGCTCTTACGGGGCCGGCCTCCTCCGGGTGTTCCAGGCTCCCCAGATGTTCCCCTCGTTCACGGTCTTGGAGAACGTGCTGGTGTCCTCTCGCGACCACCGGGGCGGCGGCTTCGCCGGCGCTTGGCTGGCCCGGCCGCTCATGTGGCGCCACGAGCGGGCCCGCTGGCAGCGGGCCCACGACGCCCTGGGCCGGGTGGGGCTGGTGGGGGTGGCCGACGAGCCGGCCACCGATCTCTCCTACGGCAACCAGCGGCTGGTCGAGCTGGCCCGGGCCATCGCGGCCGAGCCGAAGGTGTTGATGCTGGACGAACCCAGCGCCGGGCTGAACGACGCCGAGACCGCCAACCTGGGCGACCTCATCGCCTCCCTTCGCCAGGACGGGCTGGGCATCATCCTGGTCGACCACAAGATCGACTTCATCGACCGGCTCTGCGACCGGATCGTGGTGCTGGAGCTGGGGGAGAAGATCGCCGAGGGCGCCCCGGCGGCGGTGTGGGCCGACGAACGGGTGATGGACGCCTACCTCGGGCGGGTCCAGGATGCTTGAGGTCCCCGATGCTTGAAGTACAGGCCCTCACCGTCACCTATGGGGCCAGCCAGGCGGTGGCCGGCATCGACCTCAGCGTGGTCGACGGGGCCGTGGCCCTCCTCGGCCCCAATGGGGCCGGCAAGACCTCGACCCTCCGGGCCATCTCCGGCCTCGTCCCGTACGGCGGCACCGTCCGCTTCTGTGGGGAGGAGCTGCGGGGCCGGACGGCCGACCAGATCGCCCGGCTCGGCCTGATCCACGTGCCCGAGGGCCGGCACGTCTTTCCGACGCTGACCGTGCACGAGAACCTGCAGATGGGATCGGTGGCGGCCCGCTCCCGCCAGGGCGACTACTCCATCGACGACGTCTACTCGCTCTTCCCCGCCCTGGCCGCCCTGCGCGGCCGCGACGGCTACGCCCTGTCGGGCGGCGAGCAGCAGATGGTGGCCATCGGCCGGGCGTTGGTGGCGGCGCCCAAGGTGCTGTTGCTCGACGAGCCGTCGTTGGGCCTCGCCCCGGTCGTCGTCCAGTCCGTCTTCGGGGCCCTGGCGGAGATCCGTCGCCGCACCCCGGTGCTGCTGGTCGAGCAGAACACCCAGCAGGCGCTGGCCGTCTGCGAGCAGGCGTCGGTGCTCGTGAACGGACGGATCGAGATGTCCGGCCCGGCGGCCGAGCTGTCGGACCGCCAGGCCATGCTGGCGTCGTTCCTGGGCCAGAAGGACGTGGTGGACACGGCCTGACGCGCCCAAGGAACAGGGCCCTAGAGCGCCGGCAGCACCTCTTGGCCGAAGAGCTCCAGCATGGCCCGGTGCTCCTCGTAGGTGCCCCGGAAGCCCACCGGGCTGTCGCTCGGCAGGCCGGCCCCGAACGACACGTGCAGGTGGTCCACGCCGGTGGCCCGCCGGTAGCGGTCGATCTGTTCGAGGAACTGGTCCGGCGTGCCGGCCAGTAGGCGGTCGGCGGCGATCACGGAAGCGGGGACCGCCTCGCCGCCGTCGAGCCGGGCGAACAGGGCCCGCTCCTCGTCGCCCTCGGCCGCCTCCCGCCAGTGGCCGAGCAGCTCGCCGACGTAGCCGGGGAGGACGGTGTCTTCGATGTGCCGGCGATCGGTGCCGATCCAGGCGTAGCGCCGCAGCACCCAGTCCGGCCGCCCGCCATAACGGGCCCGGGCGGCCCGGTAGGCGGCGAGGCTCGTCTGAGCCTGGGTGAGCGACTGCACCGGCCCGCAGATCCAGCCGTCGCCGAGGCGGGCCGCCCGCTCCACCGCCCTCGGCGCCACCCCGCCGACGAGCACCGGCGGGTGCGGGTCCTGGACCGGTCGTGGGTGGAGGGTGAGGGGGGGCAACCGGAAGAAGTGGCCCTCCCAGGGCTCGCCCTGCGTGGTCCACAGGTGCTGCAGCAACTCGATGGTCTCCTCCAGCCGGGCCCCCCGCTGGTGGATGTCCGAGCCGAACGCCTGGTACTCGAGCTCGTTCCACCCCGTGCCCACCCCGAGCACGGCCCGGCCCCCCGAGAGTTGGTCGAGGAGGGCCACCTGCTCGGCGATCTGGACCGGGTGGTGCACCGCGGCCAGGTAGATCCCCGTGCCCACCCGGAGCCGTTCGGTCTTGACGGCCACGGCTCCCATGAACATGAGCGGGTCGCTGATGTTGCCCGGGACGAAGTGGTGGTGCCCGATGGTGGCGGTGTCGAACCCCAGCTCGTCCGCCAGCCGGGCGAGGGCGAACGACGGCCAGTACGGGTCGCGGTGCCCGGGATCGGTGAGCTGGGGCAGCGAGAGCGAGACCCTCATGCCCCGCCGCGGGCGGCGGCGATCTGGGGGGCGTAGAGGGGCGTGTGCATGGCGATCCCGCCGTCGACGTTCACCACCTGGCCGGTGACGAAGGCGGCGTCGTCGGAGAGGAGGAAGGCCACGACGGCGGCAATGTCCTCCGGTTCGCCCATGCCCGGGGTGACGTGGTTGTCCTCGTAGAGGGCCAGCTCGGCCGGCGGGACGTGCAGATCGGCCAGGCTCTCGCCGTAGGCGTTG
>CAYVPF010000006.1:0-35061 GCA_964453355.1 uncultured Acidimicrobiaceae bacterium
CACCTTCGCGTCCTCGCGGTCGAAGGTCTGTTGGGCGGACGCCAGCGGGGACAGGAGCCCGCTCCTCGGCTTGTCCAGGGGGCCCAACGTCCGGGCGGCCGACGCCACCTGCTGTTGCAGGGACTTCAGCTCGGGGAGGGCCACCGTGGTCCCGTTGCTGGCCGACGCCAGGGCGCTCACCCGCTGGATCAGGGCGGTGCCGGTGCTGGCGGTGGTCTCCAGGTCGTCGACCAGGGCGAGGGCACCGTCGCGCTGGGTGTCGAGAAACGGCAGCCGCCCGAGAGTCGAGAGCCCGGCGGACCCCGCCAGGTCGGCCCGGGCCGCGGCCGCGTCGTTGGCTACCTGCTGCAGCGTCGTCACGGCGCCGGCGCGGCCATCAGCCGAGAGCAGGACGTGGGGGTCGTCGACGATGCCGCTCACGGTCGAGCGGGCGTCCTCCAAGGAGTCCTTGGCCCGTTCCAGCGAGCGGTAGCCGTTCCAGGCCAGCAGGCCGATGGCCACGAGCACCACCACGACGATCCCGATCCCCGCCCACACGGCAACCCGCCGGCGGGTTGCTCGCCGAGGCCCTCCGTCTCTCGGCCGGGCCTTCTGCCTGGGCGAGCCGTCGCTCGGGACCGGGGAAGAGGCCCGGCGGCGATGCTTGTGCTCAACACCTCGTAGGTGGTCGAGGAAATGGCCGAAACCGTGCCGGAGCTGGTGGAATCGGCGCTGGCCCCGGTGGCGGACCGTGGCCACCGGCTAACGGGGTGCGGGGATCAACTCGTCGAGCCCTTGGCCGGCGCGGCGTGCCGGCCGCCGGAACTGCCCCGGCGCCCACCGGACCGGCCCCGCCGCCGCTCCTCCGGCTCCCCGTCCCCGTTCGACGACCCGTTCCCGTTGCCGTAGGTGCCGTAGCCGCTGCCGTACTCGTACCCGTAGCCGTAGCCGTAATAGACGTAGGCGTCCGAGTCGGGCGTCCGGTTGAGGACGACGCCGATCAGCGGCGCGTTGACCCGGCTGAGGGTCTCCAGCGCCCGGGCCGCCCCTCGCCTGGTCGAGATCCCCGCCGAGGCCACGAGGATGACGGCGTCGGCGTGGGTGGCCAGCACGGCGGCATCGGTGACCGGGAGGACGGGGGCGCTGTCCAGGATGACGATGTCGGCGTGGTTGGAGAGCGCCTTGAAGATGTCCGCCGTGGCCCGGCTGGAGAGCAGCTCGGATGGGTTGGGGGGGACCGAACCGGAGGCGAGCACCCGCAGCCGGGGTTGGTTCGGCACCGGCTGAAGGGCCTCGGCGAGCGTCGACTCCCCGAGGAGGACGCTCGTCATGCCCTTTTCATGGGTGAGGCCGAAGAAGTCGTGGACCCGCGGGCGCCGCAGGTCGCAGTCGACCAACACCACCGTCTGCCCGGACTCGGCCATGGTCCAGGCCAGGTTGGCGGAGGTCGTGGTCTTCCCGTCGGCGCTGGAGGGGCTGGTGACCTGGAGCACCTTGATCGGCTTGTCCAGGCCGGCGAAGCGGACGGAGGTGCGGAGCCCTCGGAAGGCCTCGGCGGCCGGCGACTTGGGTCGGGTGGCGGCAATGAGGTACGGGGTCTTGCCGTCCCGCCACTCGCCGGTGGTGGGGATCAGGCCGATGGCCGGAAGGCCGCCCGCTGCCTTCTCAAGGTCGTCCTTGGAGCGGATCCGGTCGTCGAGGTGGTCGCGGAGCAAGGCGAAGCCGATCCCCAAGATCAGGCCGATCAGGCCGGCGATCAGCGCGTCCTCGACCACCTTGGGCGACGAGGGCGAGCTGGCCACTACGGCGGGCTGGACCAGCTCGCCGCTGGACGAATTGTGGGCGATGGCGTCCTGGATCAGGCTCAGCTGCGACTGCAGCTGGGTCTCCTGGGTGTACAGGCCGGCGAGTTGCGTGCCGAGGCCGGCGGCTTCGTTGGAGCTCGTCTTGGCGTTGGTCAGCTGTCCGGAGAGTGTGCTGATCTGCTTTTGTATCGCTGTCAACTGCTTCTCGTATGTGGTCTCCTGGCTGGTCAGGCCGGCGATGTAGTCGTGGGTGGTGACTGTGACGTAGGCCCGTGCGTAGGCGTTCGCCGCCTGGGCCGCCAGCTGCTTGTTGGGCGACGTCACCGTGATGTCGGCCACCTGGGTTGTGCCCACCAGGGCGACCGACGCCGCCGGCGGGACCTGATGCAGGAGCTGGGCCGCCTTCGCCTGGACCTTGGCGCTCTGCACCAGCTGGACGTCGGTGCTCAGCTGGGTGGTGGTCAACGAGGAGTTGGTGCTCCCGCTGGTCCCGCTGGTGCCCTGGGCCAGAAAGAGGAGCTGGGCGGTGCTGGAGTACTCTCGCGTGCGCGCCAGATCCACCCCGATGCCGGCCGCCACGGCCACCACCACGGTGAGGAGAATGATGAATTTTCGGCGCCATAGGATGGCCAGGTAGTCGAGCAGGTTCGCTTCCTGCGGCCCGCTCACGTGGTCCGCCATGCGCTCACTGTACCCGTCGAGGCCAGGCCCCATTGGATCGGAGCTGCAAAAAAGTCATGTCCAACGAGCACTCTACTCGGGCTGCCGCTCGGGATTTGGGGCCGTCCCGGCCGGGTCCGGTACGCCACAACCGCCTCCTGATTGACGACGAGGGGACCCATTGCGCGTCCTCCTGACCGGCGGCGTCGGGTTCATAGGGCGGACGTTGGCCGAGCGGTTGGTAGGCCGCGGGTGCGAGGTCGTGGCGCTGGACCTGTTGAGCTCCCAGGTCCACCGCGACCCTGAGCGGTCCGTCGCCCGGTTCCCGGGGCCCGTCGTGGTGGGCGACGTCCGGGACGCCGAGGTGGTCGCCCAGGCCGCTGAAGGGTGTCAGGTGGTGGTGCACCTGGCGGCCGAGACGGGGGTGGCCCAGTCGATGGTGGAGGCCGACCGCTACCGGTCGGTGAACGTTGGCGGGACCGAGGTCGCGGCGGGCGCCGCCGTCGCCGTCGACGCGCCGTTCGTCGTGCTCTCGTCCCGGGCCGTCTACGGGCAGGGTGCGTACACCTGCCCCCGTCATGGACGCTCCGAGGTCGGCCGGTGCTGCGGAGCGGCCCGGCCGGACGCCTCGGCCGAGTCGGACGCCTTCGCCCCGGTGTCGGTGTACGGCGAGAGCAAGGTGGCGGCGGAACGGGTGGCGACCGAGCTGTGCGGTGGACGGGTACCGGTGGTCGTGGTCCGCCCCCAGAACGTCGTGGGCCCGGGACAGGCCCCGCACAACCCGTACACCGGCATCCTGGCCGCCTTCGCGTCACGACTGGCCGCCGGCCTGCCGCCCCAGGTCTATGGCGATGGCGGCCAGACCCGCGACTTTGTGGACGTCGCCGACGTCGCCGACGTCCTGGCCTGGCTGGTGGAGTCGCCGGGCGACGGCAGCACGGTGGTCAACGTGGGTTCGGGAACCCGCACCTCCATCGCCGGGCTGGCCCGGCTGGCCATCTCGGTGGCCGGGGCCGAGCACCTGGTCCCTGAGTTCCTGGACGTGTCCCGGCCCGGGGACATCGAGCATGCCTGCGCCGACCTGGCCGCCCTCCGGGCCCTGGGCGCCCCAGAGCCCGCCTGTGCCCTGGCGGCGAGCGTGGCCGGGTTCTTCGAGTACGCGGCGGGGGAGGAGCCGGTGGACCCGGCCCTGTGGGACGGTGCGTTGGCGCAGCTGGACGACGCCCGGAGACAGGGGTGAGGGTCCTCCTCGTCTCGCCGGTGTTCCACGACTACTGGGCCTCCATCGTCCGCGGTTTCGAGTCGCTCGGCCACGAGGCGGCCTGCATCCGGTACGACGAGCTGGACGGCCCGGGGGCCAAGGTGGCCAACAAGCTGCGCCTCGAGATCCCCGAACGGCTGGGCCGGGACCGCACCGAGGCGGCTCGGCGGTGGGCGACCGCCCGGGTGGCCCGCGAACTGTCCGCCCACCAGCCTGACGTCGTGGTCGTGGTCAAGGGCGATCTCCTCGACCCGGGGCTGTGGGAGCCGCTGCGACGGCGGAACGTACCGGTGGTGCTCTGGCTCTACGACGAGCTGCGGCGCACCCGGCACACGGACGAGACGCTCGAGGCCTACCGGGCAGTGGCCACCTACTCGCCGGATGACCGTGACGCCCTGGCCGCTCGGGGCCTGGCCTCCCGGCTGGTGCCGCTCGCCTTCGACCCCCGGCTGTCGGTCCAGGGCCCGACCGACGGCACCGAGGTGGCGTTCGTGGGTGCCCGCTACCCCGGCCGGGCGGCGCTACTGGCCGAGCTGGTCCGCCGGGGCGTCACGGTCCGGGCCTACGGCCGTGACTGGTCCCGGCGGCCGGTCGACCGGTTGCGGACCCTCGATTGGGTCCGGCCACCGGTACCCGGTGCGCCTGACGTGAGCCGGAAGGCGGCCGCCGGGCTGATGCACGGCGCCTTGGCCGCGCTCAACATCCACGGGGACCAGGACGGCTTCAACATCCGTACGTTCGAAGCCTGCGGGGTGGGCGCGGTCCAGCTGATCGATCGGCCGGAGGTGAAGGACCTCTATGACCCGGGGGAGGAGCTCCTGGCGTTCCAGGGCGTGGACGACCTGGTCAGCCAGGTCGAGCGGGTGCGGTCCGACCGGGCCTGGGCCGACGGCCTCCGGGAGGCGGGCCGCCGCCGAACGCTGGCCGACCACACTTTCGACCGGCGGTGCGCCGACCTGCTGGGACTGTGCTGATTCCCCGATGCTGATCCCCCAGTGCTGATCCACCAGTCGTTGGCCGACTGGTCGCGCTGGCAGCGCCGCCGGCAGGGCCCGGGGCGCGCCCTGCGAGCCCAGCTGGCTGGTGGGAAGCGAGCGCCGTCCCCCGTGGTAATGGCCCCCGTGGTAATGGCCCCCGCGGGCACTATTGGCGGAAGCGGCCGGCCGGTGGTCGTGGCCCTGGACGGCCTGAGCCCGAGCCAGCTGGCGTCGCTGGTCCGGCCGGCCGAGCTGCTCGTGGCCCGCTCGGTGCCGGTGGTGGCGGTGTGCGCGACGGACCCTGGGGAGAGCCTCGCCGCGCTGGGTGTCGCGCTGGCGGGGCCGCTGGCCACGCCGGACCGGGCCGGATGGTCGGCCCTGGGGTTGGCACCCCCGCGGGCGGTGCTGGGAGCCGGAGGGTACATGCGGGTGGGGCGGGCCGGCTGGGAGCTCGCCGCGGCGTTCGGGGCTCCCTACCTGGCGGCGCAGCACGGTATCCTCACCCCCCACGCGCCGCCCCTCGACTCCGGTGTCCACCTGTTGGCCTGGAGCGAGGCCGACGCCCGCTTCTGGACGTCCGGCCGGGCCGACGTGGCCACCTCGGTGGTCGGCAGCCAGGGTCTGTGGGCCGCCAGCCGGTCCCCGGTGGCGCCCGAACCCGGCGCCCCGCTGTGCTTCTTGGGCCAGCTCCACGGGATCGAGCTGACGCGGGCGACGACCCGCCGTACGGTGAGCGCCCTGCGAGAGGAAGTCCCCACCTTCGTCTACCGGCCGCATCCCGGCGAGCGCGACCGGCGGAGCCGGCGGCAGCACCGGGCGTGGCGCCGGCAGGGCGTCGCCTTTGCCGACGCCGACGGGCCGCTGTTGGCGATGCGATCGCCGGTGGCCGCCATCTTCTCGACCGGGATCCTGGAGGCCGCGGCGGCGGGGCTGCCGGCCTTCGGGGTCTGCACACGGCCACCGCCGTGGATCAGGGAGCTGTGGGACCGGTATGGCATCGAACGGTGGGGGGGGAGCGGGACGACCCGTGTCGACCTTCCGGCGGCCGAACCGGCGGCGGTGATCGCCGACGCGGTCGAGGCGCTGTCGTGATCGTCACCGGCGGTACGCCGTACGTCGCCGTGATCCCGGCCCGGGGGGGCTCGAAGGGCATACCCCGGAAGAACCTCCGACCGGTCGCCGGGCGGCCGTTGTTCGCCTGGTCGATCGAGCACGCCCGGCGGGCGCGGACGTCCATGCGGGTGGTGGTGAGCACGGACGATCCCGAGATCGCCGACCTGGCCCGGGAGGGCGGGGCCGAGGTGCCGGCCCTGCGCCCGGCCGAGCTGGCCACGGACCGGTCGCCCACGGAAGCGGCGATGCTCCACGCCATCGGGACGCTGGAGCATGGTGAGGATCTGCGGCACGTCATCCTCCTCCAGCCGACCTCACCCGTCCGGGACGACGACTCGATCGACGCCGCCGTCGCCCTCTACGAGGCGACCGGAGCGCGGTCCCTCGTCAGCGTGGTGGAGGCGTCCCCGTTCCTCTGGACGGGGACGGTGGAGGCCGCCACGGCGCACTACGACGTGGACCACCGCCCCCGACGCCAGGACGTCGCCGCCGCCGACCGCCGGTACCGCGAGACCGGCAGCATCTACGTCACGGCCCTCGACCACCTGGCGGCCAGCCGAAACCGGCTCGACTCCCGGCCCTGTATGTTGGTGATGCGGCCGCACGAGGGACTCGACATCGACGACGAGTTCGATCTTCTCATGGCTGACCGATGGCTGCGAGGTTGGAATGCTGATTGAACGCAACGTCGGCCCGCTCGTCGTTCCCGAGGACGCCACCGTCGAGGAGGCCCTCCGCCGGATCACCCTGAACCAGCGGCGGGCGGTCTTCTGCCTGGGCGACTCCGGGCTGCTCGTCGGCGTGATCACCGACGGCGACTTCCGGCGGTGGCTGCTGGAGCACCCGGGCACGTCCCTCGACGTGCCGGCGGGGGAGGTGGCCAACCGGGACCTGGTGTCGCTGCCGGAGAACGCCGGCCTCTCGGAGATCGAGGCCTGCTTCTCCGAACGGATCAGCCTGGTCCCCCTGGTCGACGACCGGAACCGGCTGGTGGCGGTGGCCCGCCCGCGCACCCGGTCCTTCTGGGTCGGCGACCACCCGTTGACCGAGGACGGGCCGACCTTCGTGATCGCCGAGATCGGCATCAACCACAACGGCAGTGTGGACGTGGCGTGCCAGCTGGTGGACGTCGCCGTCGCCGCCGGGGCCGACTGCGCCAAGCTCCAGATGCGAGACATGGAGTCGCTGTACCGCAACGCCGGTGCCGCCGGTGACCCCCGGGAGGACCTGGGGCCGCAGTACACCCTGGACCTGCTCGACCGGTTTTCGCTCACCGTCGACGAGATGGTCCGGGTGCTGGACCACTGCCGTGAAGTGGGAATCGAGCCCCTGTGCACCCCGTGGGACATCCCGAGTGCCCACATTCTCGACGACTACGGCATCCCCGCCTTCAAGGTGGCCTCGGCCGACCTGACGAACCACGACCTGCTCGAGGCCTTGGCGGCCACGGCCCGGCCGGTGATCATGTCCACCGGGATGTCCCGGGAGGACGAGATCGCCGAGAGCGTCGCCGTCCTGCGGTCCGGGGGCGCCCCCTACGCCCTTCTCCAGTGCAACTCGACCTATCCGGCGCCGTTCCGCGACGTGCATCTCCGCTACATGGACCGGCTCGCCGTGCTCGGGGACTGCCTGGTCGGCTACTCCGGCCACGAGCGCGGCTTCCACGTCCCGGTGGCGGCCGTGGCCCGGGGGGCCAAGATCATCGAGAAGCACATCACCTTGGACCGGAGCTGGGAGGGCAATGACCACAAGGTCAGCCTGCTGCCCGAAGAGCTGACGACCATGGTGCGGCAGATCCGCGAGGTGGAAGAGGCCCTGGGGAGCGGGACGACCCGTACGCCGACGCAGGGCGAGATCATGAACCGGGTGAACCTGGCCAAGAGCCTGGTGGCGCGGGCACCCATCGTCGCCAGCCAGCGCATCACCGCGGACCTGGTCGAGGTGCGCAGCCCCGGACGGGGGCTCCAGCCGAACCGTCGGGCGGCCCTGCTCGGGCGGGTGGCCAAGCGGGACATGGCCGTCGGGGACTTCTTCTTCGACAGCGACCTGGTCGACGAGTCGGCGGCACCGCGGGCGTACAAGTTCCGGCGCCGCTGGGGGCTGCCGGTCCGCTATCACGACTTCCAGGCCCTGGCCGACCGGTCAAACCCCGACTTCATCGAATTCCACATGAGCTACCGCGACCTGGAGCTGTCGATCGACGAGATGGTGCCCGAGGCCATGGACCTCGGCCTGGTGGTCCACAGCCCCGACCTCTTCCGCGGCGACCACATCTTGAACCTGGCCGACGAGGACGAGGCTCGTTGGCGGCGGTCGATCGACGAGCTGCAGCGGGTGGTCGACATCACCCGGGCGCTGGCCGGCCGGTTCCGGCCCCAGGAACGCACCCTGGTGGTGGCCAGCCTCGGTGGGTTCAGCTCCGCCGCGCCATTGCCCCCCGAGGACCTGCCCCGGCTGTACGAGCGGGTGGCCCTCGGCCTCGACCGGGTGGACGCCGAAGGGGTCGAGATCCTCCCCCAGACGCTCCCGCCGTTCCCCTGGTATCTCGGGGGACAGCTGTACTGCAACCTCTTCGTCGGACCGGAGGACACCGCCCGTTTCGCCGCCGAGCACGGGGTGCGGCTCTGCCTCGACGTCGCCCACACCAAGCTCGCCTGCAACCACCGGCGGGAGTCCTTCGCCGAGGCGGTCGAGATCCTGGCCCCCGTGGCCGCGCACCTGCACATCGTGGACGCCGCCGGCCTCGACAGCGAAGGACTGCAGATCGACGAGGGCGAGGTGGACTTCGGCGTGCTGGCCGAGCAGTTCGACCGCCTCGCGCCGGCGGCCAGCTTCATCCCGGAGATCTGGCAGGGGCACCAGAACCTGGGGGAGGGCTTCTGGGTGGCGCTCGATCGCCTCGAGCGCTATCTCTAGACGGTTCGTACCCCGCCCAGCCCATCCCTTCGACTACGTGAAACTTTCTTACGCCATCCACGCCCCCTGGCCGTATTGGAGCCCGTCGGCCGGCAGCCGGGCCCTGTACATCCTGGCTGACCGGCTGCAGCGGCTCGGGGCCCCGGTGGCAATCGCCCCGATCCACCATGAGCGGCCGCCCCGTGAGCCGCCGTTCCGGGTGGAGCTGGTGACATCGTGGACGGCCGGGCAACAGGCCGAGGCCGTCCACGTGTACCCCGACATCGTCGAGGGGAACCCGGCGCGTGCCCGCCGGGTGGTCCGGTGGTACCTGGGCCCGGAGCAGTACCCGCCGGGACCCGACGACCTGGAGTTCGCCTGGGTCCCGGAGTTCTCAACCCGGCCGGCGCCGCGGTTGATGGTGGACGTGATCGAGCCCGACCTGTTTTTCGCCAAGTCCCGGCCGGGGACGGGCACCGCCCTGTGGATCGGCAAGGGCCTGCGGTCCTCCACCCCTCGTGTCGAGCGGCTGGAGGTGAAGTGGTCCAGGTGGCGACTTCGCCGTCTCCTACCGCCGACCCGGGAGATCACGTCGGCGTGGCCCCATGACCGGGCGGAACTGGCCGACCTCCTGCGGGACGTGGACCTGTTGATATCCTACGACTGCATTTCGTCGCTGAACCTCGAGGCGGTGCTGTGCGGCACGCCCGTGCTCCTGGCCGGCCCGGCGGGGCGCCGCCTGCGGGACACCATCATCGGGCACCTGGGCATGGTCTGCCGCCGGCGAGATCTCGACCGTGCCCGCTCGGAGATCCCGGCGGCCATCGAGCGCTACCAGGCCGTCGGCCAGGAGATCTTCCCGGACATCGAGCGGTTCGTCGCCGTCTGCGAGGATCGGTTCGTATGAACGGGCCCGTGGGACAGGGGAGGGGTCGGACGGCCCGCCATCGGCGGTCGCGTCGCCGCGGCGGCCGGAAGAAGGCGATGACGATCCTGGGCGTCCTGAAGGCCCTGGGCGTCACCTCGCTGAACCGGAGCCTCCTCCTGCTTTCGGTTACCTCGTTCATCTCCGGGATAGCGCAGGCCGCGCTGCTCGTCGTGATCAGCGAGATCGCCGTCACGAGCGTCCAGGACCACGGGCACCTCGAGATAGCGGGGCGGCACTTCACGGTCCACCAGGCCCTTCTCGGTGGCGTGGTCCTCTTGGTCATCTTTGGTGTCGGCAGCCTGGCGGCGATGTTCATCAGCAGCACGTTGTCGAGCCGGGCGCTGAGCGCGGCCCGGGCCCGGGTGGTCACGTCCTTCTTCGGGACCAGCTGGGACATCCAATCGCAGGAGCGCTTGGGTCACATCCAGCAACTGGCCATGGGGAACACCGACAACGTCGCCTACCTGACCTTGGCGCTGGCCGGGGTGATCCAGTCGACCCTCACGGTGCTCGCCCTGCTCGCCGGGGCGTTCGTCGTCGAACCATTGGCTGCCGGCATCGTTATCGTCGTCGGGATCCTGCTGTCGGTCGGCCTCTCCCCCTTCAGCCGGCTGGGCCGGAAGGCCGTGACGCAGCTGGCGCGTGAGAACCACGACATGGGGACCCTCGTGACCGAGTACACGAGGCTGACCCGGGAGTTCCGGCTGCTCGGGGTGCAACGTGAAGCCGTCGGCGTGGTGCTCGAGAAGAACGTCAGCGCCGCCCGTACGTTCGCCCGCACGCGACGCCTGGCCCTGTCCAGTCCGGTCATCTACATGACGCTGGCCCTCGGTTTCGTGCTCGCCGGCTTGGCCGTGATCACCTCCGGACCGCACACGAACCTGGCCAAGACCGGGGCGGTGCTCATCCTGATCCTGCGTTCCTTGTCGTACGGGTCGACGATCCAGACGTTCACCCAGCAGCTCCGGTCGCAGGCCGGGTTCCTCGACAGCGTGATCGAGGACGTCGACCGCTACGACGCCGGCCGGGAGCCGGGTGGCCGCAGCGAGAAGCCCGATACCTTCGAAGTCGTCGTCGACGCCGTGGACTACTCCTACGACGGCAAGAACGTCGTTCTCCGGGACGTCAACTTCGGCCTTCCGGACGGGGCCATCCTCGGCGTCGTCGGGCGCTCGGGGAGCGGCAAGACCACGCTCAGCCAGATCCTCCTCGGGATGCGCCAGCCGACCGCCGGTCGGGCCACCATGGGCGGGGTGCCGGTGCACGACATCCCGAAGGGTGACCGCCAGAGCCCGGTGGCCCTGGTGGCCCAGGACTCGATCCTGCTGCAGGGGTCGATCGCCTCCAACATCGCCTTCTTCCGGCCCTGTTCGCAGGAGGCCATCGAGGCCGCGGCCAGGGCGGCCCACATCCACGACGAGATCGTGGCCATGCCGATGGGCTACGACACCCCGGTGGGCGAGGGGGGCGGAGCGGTGTCCGGCGGCCAGCGGCAGCGGTTGGCCATCGCCCGGGCACTGCTCGGCTCGCCGAAGGTCCTGGTGCTCGACGAGCCGACCAGCGCCCTCGACGGCCGGTCGGAGCGCCTGATCCGGCAGACCCTGTCCGAGCTGCGGGGTCAGGTCACGGTCGTCGTCATCTCCCACCGGCTGGCCACGGTGGAGGACTGCGACTTCCTCCTCGTCCTGGAGAGAGGGGTCCTGGCCGATTTCGGCCCCCGGGACGAGGTCTTGGCGGGCACCGCGTTCCGGATGGTGACCGAGGCGCTCGGCCACGGGTCGGCCCCGGTCGGCTGACCTCCTACGCGGTACCGGAGGCCGGCCGTCCCGGAGCGGGCACGGGGGTCACGCCATCCGGACCGACCCACAGGATCTGGCCGCCGTAGCCGAGGTCGGCGAGTTGACGGGCGATCTCATCCCGGTACGTCCACACCGTGATGACGACGACGTCGGTGGGATCAGCGATGTACGCCTCCGGCGACACGATCGGCACGCGCCGGGTCGGCGTGAACCGACCCTGCTTGAGTGCGTCGGAGTCCACGACGCAGCGGATGCCCCGACCGCCGGTTTCGTTCACCAGCCCGAGGCCCTTCGGTCCGGCGCCCCAGAGGGCCACGGACCGGCCGGCCGCCATCTGGTCGGCGAGGAAGGGGCCCAGGGGGCTGGCCGCAACCCAGTCGGCTGGCGTCAGGTCGTCCGCGGGGGCGGTCGCGGTGGCCACGAGGAATTCCCCCCCGACGATGCGTTGCACCTCCACGGACCTGAACCCGGCCCGCTCCAAGGCGAGACCGAGGGTGGCGGCGGTGAAATAGGACAAGTGGTCGGGGATGAAGTCGTAGACCCGTCGGCCGTGGACCGTCTGTTCCAGGGCAGGAACCTCGATGAGGACGGCTCCGCCAGGAGCCACCGACTGGCGGAGGGACCCGAGGAAGGCCTCCAGGTCGTCGATGTGCTCCAGGACGTGCCGGGTGGTCACGGCGGCCGGCGGCTCGGGCAGTGAACGGGTGGCCTGGACGAGGTCCCCGTCCAAGATGGTGTGGCCCTCGGCCCGGAGGATCTCGGCCGCCCGCCCCGAACGTTCGTACCCGATCGGCTGTGCGCCGGCCTCGCCCAACGCAGAGAGGAACAGGCCGTCTCCGCAACCGACGTCCACCACGGGCTGTCCTTCGAGGTCGAACCGGGAGACGAACCTCCGGGCCAGGTCCTGCTGGTAGCTACGGGCGAGGTCGGATGACCGGTAGGAGATGAAGTAGGCGTCGTAGTACCCCTCCGGGTAGCCGCCGTCATGCTGGACCAGCCGGCAGCGGTCACATTGCCAGAGGGAGAGCGGTGCCAGCTCGGGCGCCAGGTCATCAACCGCATGGGTGAGGAATTGCCCGGTCGGGGGCAGCTCGGGAATCGTCAGGAACAACTCGAAGTCGTCCGCCCCGCACAGTCGGCACGCTGCCGGGGGGCGATCGGTCGGAGCGGACTTCAGGAGAGGGGAGTTCCCTGCGGCAGCTTCAGTTCCCGTCACGGCGCATCCCAGAGGTCTCTTGGCAGGCCCTTCCGGCGAGAGGCCCGGGAACCGCACGATATCTCATTGCCGTCGGGCGGCATACCAGGACAGCGTCCGTCGGAGCGCCTCGTCCAACCCGACCCGGGGGCGCAGGTCGAGCTCCTGTTCCGCCCTCCGGGTGTCCGGTACGTAGCGGTGCGGCGGCCCGGCGCTGGGTCGGCCGGTGATCTGGACGTCCAGCGGTTGGTCGGCCAGGGCGGCCGTCCGCCGGGCCAGGTCGACGATGCTGACGGGCTCGGGCGAACCGACGTTGTAGGCCCGTCCGGGCACGCCCCGCGCCAGCACCGCCACCAGCCACTCCGGCAGGTCGCCGGCGTAGAGGTAGGACCGCAGTGGCCGCCCGTCGCCGTTGACCCTGACGGATCTGGAGGCGAGGACGTCGGCCAGGAAGTTCCCGGCGGCGAAATGTCCGTCCAGCGGGATCCGCGGTCCGACGAAGGCGAAGAGCCGGGCGACGACGACGGCGGCGTCCCCGGCGGCCGTGGTGGCCGCGCACCAGTTCTCGGCGAGCCGTTTGGCCTCGGCGTACGCCGCGCCGGGCTCCAGCGGGTCCGGGCCCCCAAGATGCTCCTCGGGCACCGCGTCGGCCGTTTGTCGGCCGTAGACGGCTCCGGAGCTCAAGAAGAGGACACGGGCACGGGAGGCCGACGCCGCTTCCAAGGCGGCCCGGGTGCCGTCCAGGATCGTTCCGGCCATGGTCCGGGGATCGGCTTCCCCACCGTCGAAGCGGCTGGAGGCCGTCGCACCGTGAACGACCAGGTCGACCTGGCCGACAGAGGGCAGCTTGCGCACATCGGCCGCCACGAGCTGGAGCATGGGACCGGTCGCCAGCGGGACGGCGGCGGGTGTCCGGGTGACCACGACGAGACGGAGCCCCAGTCCGAGGATGTCGTTGGCACGCAGGAGCGTGGCCGTCAACCAACTGCCGAGGAACCCGGTGGCGCCGGTCAGCAGCATGCGGGCGCCACGCCACTGTTCGAGGTCATTGGCGGCGCGAGCAACCGCGTCGTCGAGATCGCTGGTGGGCAACCCCCAGGGGATGGTGGTCACGATGCCTCCGGCGGGACAGTAGCAGACGGCCCCTGACGTCGGGCGGTGGCTCCCGGGCTCCGCCCGGTCGGGGTCGGGTCGGCCGACGGGGCGGCGTATCTTGGGGGATGCCCTCGGCCCAGAAACTATGGTGAACGGCGTGCGTGCGGCGGCCGGCGAGGAGTTTTCGACCGCCGAGGTGCGCGTGTCGGACTGGCTGATGGAGGCGTTGTACGGCGCGAGGTTGCGCCACGTCTTCTTCGTTCCCGGCGGAGGGGCCATGCACCTCAACGACGCCGCTGGCGGCCACCAGGGACTGGTCACGGTGTCCACCCTGCACGAACAGGCGGCCGCCATCGCCGCCGAGGCGTACGCCAAGACCTGCGGGGTGCCCGGCATCTGCCTCGTGACCAGCGGCCCGGGAGCGACCAACGCGCTCACCGGCGTGGCTGGAGCCTGGGTGGACTCGACGCCGATGATCGTCCTGTCAGGCCAGGCCAAGCGGGACGACCTGATCGGGTCGACTGGTGTCCGCCAACGGGGGCTCCAGGAGATCGACATCGTGTCGATCGTCCGCTCCATCACCAAGTACGCCGTCCAGGTCCTGGACCCGACCACCGTCCGATACCACGTGGAACGGGCGGTGTACCTGGCGACGCACGGGCGACCCGGGCCGGTGTGGCTCGACATCCCCGTCGATGTCCAGGCGGCGCAGGTGGTGCCGGACGACCTGAAGGGTTTCGACCCCTCTGAGCTCGGGCCGCCGGCGACGTTGGACGCCAGCGCCGTGGACCGGACGGCGGAGACGGTGGTGTCGATGCTGCGGTCGGCCCGGCGACCGATCGTCTACGTCGGCGCGGGCGTCCGCCTGTCCGGAGCGGAGGACCGGGTCCGCAGGTTGGTCGAGCGGTTGGAAGTGCCGGTGCTGTGCACCTGGCCGGCCCGGGGGATCATCGGCGACGACCACCCCCTCTTCGTCGGGTCACCGGGCCCCCTGGCACCCCGGGGCGCCAACTTCGCCCTGCAGAACGCCGACCTGTTCCTGGGACTCGGTACCCGCCTCGATCTGGGGACGACGGGATATGACCCCAAGGGCTTCGGGCGGAACGCCCGCAAGATCGTCGTCGACATCGATCCGGCGGAGCTCGGGAAGCTCGAAGGCGCCATCGATCTTTCGATCTGCGCCGATGTCGGGCTGGTGACGGACGCCCTGCTACGCGAGGTCGAGGGGAGCCCGCCCCTGGAGGTGGACGACTGGCGGGACCATTGCCGTCGTTGGCGCGAGCGGTACCCGGTCGTCCTCCCCGAGCACCGGGTGCGGTCGTCGCTCATCTCCACCTACCACTTCGCCGACGTGCTCTCGGGGCTGGTCGCCGACGACGATGTGCTGGCGCCGTGCAGCTCAGGGCTGGCCATCGAGATCTTCCTGCTGGCCATGCGCCTGCGGACCGGACAGCGGGAGATCTTCAACCCTGCCTGGGGCGCCATGGGCTATGGACCGCCGGTGGCCATAGGCGCTTGCCTCGGATCGGGCGGTCGGCGCACCGTCGCCGTCGACGGCGACGGTGGGCTGCAGTTGAACGCGCAGGAGCTGGAGACCATCCGGCGTCTCGATCTGCCGGTAAAGCTGTTCGTGCTCTCCAACGATGGCTACGCGTCCATACGGGCCTCGCAGACCCGCTGGTTCGGTCGCCGGGTGGGTGCCGACGCCGCCAGCGGCCTCACCCTCCCCCCGCTCGAGGCCCTGGCCACGGCCTACGGGTTGCCATTCACCCGGCTGGACGGCACGCAGGACCTCGCCTCCCAGGTCCGCGCCGTCCTTCAGAGCGACGGACCGATCGTCTGCGACGTCCCGACGCCCCCGGACGAACCCCGAGGGCCGGGAATGGTCAGCGAAGCGCTGCCCACAGGACGGATGCTGTCCCGGCCCATCGAGGACCTGGCGCCGCTACTCCCTCGGGACGAGTTCGCCGAGAACATGGCGCCGTCCTCGCTGACGTAACCGGAAGGCCGCCCGGTCGTCGGTCAGTCGAGGTGACGCCGAAACGGGGTGGGCCTGGTCAATATGAAGCGGAACCGTCGCCGGGCCTCGACCAGAGGCGCCACCCCAACGCCCCGGGCCCGGCGAAGGGTGTCGGAGGCGAGATCCAGCACGGTGGCCACACTCAGGAGCAGCTGGAGCCGTCGTACGGCCGCCCACCCGGACCACTTCAGCTCGTAGAGCAACCGAGCGTTGAGGACGGCCGCCAACCGCCGGTCGATCCCGGGCGTGGACCCGGCCTTATGGTGTTCGACCGTGACCGAACCGAGGTACGCCGACGGTACTCCCACCGCTCGCAGCCGCCGCTGGAGGTCCACCTCCTCCATGTACATGTGGAACTGCTCGTCCATCCCGCCGATCGACCGGAAGTGGTCGGTCGCCACCAGCATGGCTGCCCCGACGACCCAGTCGACGGAGGCGGCCACGTCCCGGGAGCGAAGCGGAAAGGAGCCGGTGAGGTGGGCCCACTGAGGGCTATCCCGCCAGCGGGCGAGAAACCCGAGCCATTCGACGAAGTAGAAGCGCTGCCGGGGGTACCGACGGGGCTCGCTTTCCCGGCCCTTGGGCTCGTAGATCCGTGGGCCGCATAGGTGGTCGGGAAGCCAGGGGGCGGCGGCGGCCAGTAGGTCGTCGACGAACGTGGCGTTGACCGACAGGTCGCTGTTCAAGATGAGCAGGAGCGGGTGCTTGGCCAGGCCGGCACCGCGGTTGACGGCGGCGCCGAACCCCCCGTTGGCCTCGGCCCGCACCACTTCGTAGCCGTCAGCTGTCGGGAACGGCTCCGGCGAAGCGTCGTCGGAGACCACGATCTGTATCGTTCGGTCGGTCCGCTGCGCCCGGAGCTGGTCGACGAGTGCCGCCGTCATGCCGACCGCTCCGTAGTGGGCGATGACGGCCGTTACCCCCACGGACGACGGGTCGAACATCGGGTCCGCTGTCTCCATGAGCGGTGACCGAGAGCGGGCATCGGCGTTGGCGCGGTCGGGCATGGTGACCGCTCAGACAGGTTCCAGGATGTTGGCCATCCTGGGTTCGCGAAGGCGTGCGCTGAGCAGGATGTGCCGCCAGGCGGCACCGATGACGACGGCGGCGGTGAGGGTGAGCAGCACCTCCCCCAAGGTGAGCGCCATCACCATGATCCCGAGGAAGGCGGCCTCGAGCTCGGGCGAACGGGGCCGCGTGGCGAACAGCTTCGTGGCAGTGAACACCGCTAGGAAGAGGTAGGGGACGGCCCCGAAGAGACCAAGCTCGGCGACGATGGCGTAAAAGCTGTTGTGGAAGAAGAACTGTTCGCCGTTGACGATGGTGATGTAGGCCGTCCCGGGGCCGGTGCCGGTCAGGAAGTGCTGGCGGAGGTCGGTGAAGGAGGCCTGGTCGATGAGCGCCCGCAGGTGGTCGCTGCTGACGTGGATCTGGAACGGCCCGAAGGTCTGGAGGTTCGCCGGGAGGAGCAGCGCCGTGATGATGGCCACCACGATCAGTCCCACGCCGACCGATCGGGGTAGCCGGTGGACGAGGAGGAGCCAGAGCAGGGCGAGGACGAGGGCCAGAGCCCCCGTCCGCGAAAGGGTGAGCGCCACGATGACGATCATGAGCCCCATCACGAGCTGCCGGTGTTGGCGTCCCTTCATGTAGTGGAGGACGACCATCCCGAGGCAGACGGTGACCAGCGAGGCCACGTTGGGATCGCCGAAGAACCCCGTCAGCCGGTGGGCGTAGTGGTTGAGCGACGACACGCCGGCCAGGCCGGCCAGGCCGGAGAGGAGGCCGAGTGAGAGGCCGATCACGATCCCTCGCACCAGGTTGAACTGTCGGATCCGGCCGCTGGCCAGGGCGGCGACGAGGAGGGCGAAGAGGGCGATGTGCACGACCCGCTTGGCCGCTCCGGAGGCCGGTGGCGCGTCGACGGCGGCGGCGGCGGCGGTTCCGAGGACTAGCAGCCCCAGCAGCACCTTCATGGCCTGGGGGAGGCGGGTGGGCTCGGGCGGTCGTTGGCCGATGCAGAGCACGAGCGCCAGGGCGGCGCCCGCGTCGCCCAGTGGGATCCGCAGGCCCGGAAGGGTGACCCCGGCCATCGCCACCAGTACGAAGGCGGCCCAGGGCAGGATCGCCCGACGGGCCAGGGCCGCCAGGGCGAGGGCCAAGAGGACGAGAGCCACCACCAAGGCGATCTTCGGGTTCACCGTCGCCGCCGCCCCGGCGATGATCGCTGCGAGGAGTCCTATCGCCACGACGACGGGCGCTCGATCGAAGCCGGAGGTCATGGAGCTCGCGAAGTCAAGGTCGTGTACGCCAAGGGGGCGGGAACGCGCCAGAATCGTACCATGGTCCCTGAGAACGCTACCGTCGGTGGGCAGGTGCATCCCACACCAGGGCCGATCGTCGCTTCGGTCGTCATTCCCTCGTATCGAGGTCAACGTCGCCTTCCGTGCGTCATGGACGCCCTCGTCGCCCAGGAGGTCGATGGGCGGTGGGAGGTCGTGGTCGTGCTCGACGGGATAGAGGACGCAAGTGAGGCAGTCGTCGAGAGCTACGAGCAGTCGTTACCTCTTCGGACCGTTCGATTTACGGAGAACCGAGGCCGGCCGGCTGCCCTCAATGCTGGATTTGCGGTTGCGAGGGGCGGCGTCCTCATCCGCTGTGACGACGACCTTCGACCGAGGGCGGATTTCGTTCAGGCACATGTCAACTGCCATACCGCTGACGACCTGGCGGTCATCGGGTTGTACCGCAACCGGTATGGCCCTACGCCGTACGCTCGGGCGTGGGGAGAGACGGCGAATCTGCGGGACAACGCGCTCGCCTACCGCTCACCCCCGGAACGCCGTTGGCTGCATTGGGCAGGGAACTGCTCAGTTCGCCGGTCGCTTTGGGAGAATGTCGGACCGTACGACGAGGCCTTCCGGGAGTATGGGTGGGAGGATATCGAGTGGGGCTACCGGGCCTGGATGGCCGGCGCTTCTTTCGTGATCGATCCTGCTCTGGAGACCGACCACCTGGCGGCCGCCGATTCGACGTCAGCGCGTGCCGGCCGGGCCTTCTTGTCCAAGAGGGCCCAGGTCCGATTCGAGGCGAAGCACCCCACGGCGCCTTTGGCCGGACCGGCGCCTGGGGCGAGCTTGAAAGCCCGGGTCTGGGGTGGTCTTGTAGCCGCCGGAGCCCGGGGCCCAGCCTCGGAGGTGTACAGCCGTCGGGGCCACATGGTCGACAAGCTCGGGACGGTCCTTCCCAGCCAGGTCCTACACCGGGTGATCTCGTGGACTATCGAGTCTGCGGGTGTGGCGGGGTACGCCGACGGTCACCGCCACCGGCCTGCGTCCGAGTCCTGAGATGGATTCCCCGGATCGAAGTTTGCCCCTCGCTCTCTGGGTCTTGGGAGCGGGTGACATCGCGGGCGTCGGGCGCCATGCCCTGGACGTCGCCGGCCACGGGGTGCCCGGATGGAGGGTTGAGTTCCTGGTGGAGGAGGGCCCCCTGGCGGCCGACCTCCGCGGGATTGGCGCCGTGGTGACCGAACTGCCGGGCCCGTTCGGCAAACACACGGGGACGGCCCGGAGCCTGACGACTTTTCGCCGGGTCGTCCGGCAGCAGCAGCCCGACCTGGTGCACAGCCACCTGTCCTGGGCCGACGTGGTGGCCGGCCTCGGGCTGGTCCGGTCGCCGGTACCGGCAGTGACCACCGAGCACGGGATCGCCGACGTCAAGGGGCTCTACAACGCCCGTATGCGGGGCGACCTGATGCGCCAGCTCCACCGTTGGCGGCTCCGCCGTACCGCCGGGATCATCGCCGTCTCCCGGGCGACGCGGCGTTCCATGACCACGCAGTGGGGCCCACTGGTGGCCCCGGTCCAGACCGTCCAGCCCAACGGGGCCGGCGTCCTGGCCGCCGTGGACCAGCCCCCGCGCCAGGGGCTCCGGGTGGGATTGCTGGCCCGCCTGGCGCCGGAGAAGCGAGTGGATCTGGCCGTGCGCGCCTTCGCCGCGGTCCACCGGCAGCGACCCGACTCGCGCCTCCTGCTCGGCGGCAGTGGGCCCCTCGAGCCGGAGCTGCGGGCGCTCGTCCGTCAACTGGGCCTGGACCAGGTGGTCACGTTCCTCGGGTACGTCCGGCCGGTCGACTTCTGGCCGGAGGTGGACGTGCTGGTGCAGCTGTCGGCGTGGGAGAACTGCTCCTACTCCCTGCTCGACGGTCTCCGATTGGGGCGGGGCATCGTGGCCACCGACGTCGGCGGGAACGGGGAGTTCCTGCCACCGGCGGCCCTGGTAGGGCCGTCCCCAACGACGGAAGAGGTGGCGACGGCCATTCTCGGGCAGGAGCACTCGTCGTACGGGCTGCCGGCCGGGTGGCCGACGGTCGGCGAGATGACCGAGGGGATTGCGAAGGTCTACGACGAGGTGATGGCCTTGGGCGTGCGGTCCCTCCCCCCGCGGCCGGTACCGTTGGCCAAGGAGGGCGAGCTGTGACACCTTGGGAAACGATCGTGACGGCCCGTGCGGGGGCCAGGTTCCGCTGGGGACAGGTGATGAGCCAGACTGTCTACCGGCGCGGCTTCGGGGCGTTCGGTCCCGGGAGCACGATCGTGGCGCCTTTGCGCCTGAAGAACATCGCCGCCATCGAGATCGGGCGGGACACGGTCGTCTACGAGAGGGCCTGGCTGCAGTGCGAGCACCGGTTGCGGTCGCGGCTGGTCGTGGGTGACCGTGTCTATCTCGGGCACGACGTCCACCTGCATGCCACGTCGACCGTTCACATTGGCGACGACTGCTTCCTGGCGGACGGCGTTACCGTATCGGACGGGTTCCACCACTCGGGTGCGTTCGAGGCCGTCGGCTCCAGCGGCGACATCGCCGTCGGGGACGGCGTCTTCATCGGCGTGGGTGCGGTCGTGCTGGGGGGAGTGACGGTGGGGCCTGGGGCGCAGATCGGGGCCGGTGCCGTCGTCACCAGGGACGTGGGGGTCGGCGAGGTCGTTGCCGGCGTGCCGGCCCGCCCCCTGCGGAGCCCGATCGGGAACGGCTGACATGGAGGACACCTTGCAACCCCAGGACGATCTGCCCCTGCTCGAAAGGATGATGTCGGACCTGGCGGCCGCGCCCGAGGCCTATCGGCCGACCCGTTACTGGGCCGGCAACCAGCAAGAGATGGTCGACTACCTCCGCAAGTACGGCCTGTGCGAGTTTCGCCGCCGGCATTCCACCGGCGCCCGGAACATCCTCCTCTCGTTCGGTGCAACCGATCTCCTCCGAGACGAATGGGCGGCTCCTCAGCTCGAGCGGAGCCGCCTCCTCAACAACCGGGCCACCAGGCGGCTTCCGCATGCCGACAAGGCACTTTCCCTTGTCGGTGAACAGTGGCGGCGGCGCTACCTGCGCCACCTGTCCGGTCGGTACGACGCGTACGGTGCCGCCTGCCTGGCTTTCGCCGCCGCCAAGGCCTCGCAATGGGGTGCTCGTCCGCCCGGTGACCTCGTGATCTCGTTGGTCGGCAGTCCGGAGGACGTCTTTCACGTCAACGGCCGGGCCTGGTCGTACACGATGCTCAACTTCTACATGCGATACGCCTGGACCGCGCAGTTCGTGGACTTCGCCTCGCTCTCGTCGGTGGCGGAGCTCGGTTCGGGATCGGGCAAGCAGGCGGAGGTGCTCGCCGCCCTCTACCCGGACCTCACCCTGTATCTCTTCGACATCCCGCCTCAGCTCTATGTGGCCCACCAGTACCTCCGGTCCGTCTTCCCAGAGCGGGTCGTTCCCTACGGTGAAGCCGTCTCAGCGGAACCAGGCCGCATCAACCTGCTGCCGGCCTGGACATTTCCACGATTGCCCGACATCACGCCCGAGCTCTTCTGGAACGCGGCGAGCTTCCAGGAGATGGAGCCGGACGTCGTGGCCAACTATCTCTCGATCGTCCAAGCCGCAGGTCCGCGAAGCGTCTACCTGTTCGAGCTCATGGACGGCTTGCCGACCGGTGTACGCGAGCCCACGACCGTGCACCACTACGCGGATGGTCTGCCGGGCTACACGCTGGCGAGCATGGAGCCGTCCCTGCTGGCCGATGGCCGGCCGGAACCGGGGTACAGCGACTCGTACTGGCGGCGGTCCACCTCCTGACTTCCTCGGCCGAGAGTTCCCGGGTGCCGGCCAGGCCGATCTCACGGCCGGCTGATGGGGCCCCCAGGCCATGATCCGGCCGGGTCAGGAAAGCAGGCCCGACAGAAGATCCTGGAACCGTCCGGTTCCGGCCGCTGGGGAGTAGCGCTCCTCCCACCGATGACGGGCGGCCAGGCGCGACGCCTGCCGGCGGCCTCCGTCGTCACGGAGCTGGCGCAGGGAGCTGGCCAGGGCCGTGGCGTCGCCGGCCGGGAACACCCAGGGATGGTCGGGACCGACGACCTCGGGAAGGGCCCCGGCGTTGCTCACCAGGACCGGCACCCCCACGGCCATGGCCTCGGCGGCCGAGAGGCCGAACGGCTCGGGATCGCTGGAGGGAACGACGAGGGCGTCGACCTGGTCGAAGAGATCCTGGCGCGGGATCCATCCGACGAGATCCACGTCCGTTGACAGGTCCTCCAGGGACTCGGCGATGCCTTGGCGTTGGGCCCGGGAGACGAAGCGGTAGTCGCCGGCGACGACGAAGTGGATCGGCGGCTCGTCACGGCGGAGGTTGCGGACCGCTTCGGCGAGGACGTCGATCCCCTTGGCCAGGCTGAGGCGACCGAGGTACCCAACGGTGAACGTTCGACCCTCGGATACGGCCCCGGATCGACCGGCGTCGAGCTCGAAGTCGGCGGTCCAGTTTTCCAGGACGACCGAGCTTCGGACGAGGCGGCTCATGGAGAGCGAAGGAACGACGGTCGCCCGGGCGTTGCGGCGGGCGTAGGCGAGGGGGAGCTGCTGGGACGGTGGTGGCGGATGGTGCAGGTGGACGACCCGGGGGACCCGGAGCCCGGCCGTCGCCAGGGAGGGGGTCGCGCCGTTGCACCACAGCAGTGGCGGCGCGCCGCCCCGCACGGATGCGGCCCAGTGGCGGAGCCGGCGGAGGTAGCTGATCCGGCTGGTTCCTCCGACGTCCACATAGGGGAGGCCCAACCGAGCACACTCGACCGCAACGTCGTTCGGGGCGGCGGGACCCACCACCTGCGCCGGTACGCCGTCGCTGGCGGCGGCCATGGCGACCAGCATCACCTCGCCACCGCCCATGGTGCCGTGGTTCGACAGGAAGGCCACCTTGGCCGGGCCCGCATGGGAGACGCCCGTCATGGGGACGAGGCTACGTCGGCCACGACCTGCCGGATACGGTCGACGAAGGCGGCGTTCGAGTACCCGGCGGCGTGGTTCTGGAGTACCGAGGGGTCCCACTCCTGGGCGTCGATGGCCGATAATGCGGCGGCGACGTCATCGGGATCGGGATGGTCGAAGAACACGCCGGTCTTGCCCTCGACCAGGGTGTCCAGGAAGCCTCCGGCCCGCAGGACGGCCGAGGGGCGAGCGAAGGCCGCGGCCTCCAGTGGGGTAAGCCCGTAGTCCTCGTAGGAGGCGGCGACCAGGGCGCGGCAGTTGGCGTACAGCCACCGCAGCCGCCGGTCGTCGACCCGGCCGACGAAGGTGACGTTGGGCGGAGCCGCCGCCTCCAGCTGGCCTCGGATCTCTCCGTCACCGACCACCACTAGCCGCCGATCGGGCAGCCGGTGCATGGCGTCGACGACCACGTCGACGTTCTTATAGGGCAGCAGCCGGGCGATGCACAGGAAGAACCCCGGCGCCAACCCGCCCGGGTCCGATACTGGCTCTCCCGGCGTCAGGGCCGGGGGAGGGGGGAGGATCTCGGCCTCGATCCCATAGGCCGCGGTGATGGCGGCGGCCATGGTGGAGGAGCTGGTGAGGTACCGGTCAGCCGACGCCGCGGCGCGGCGGTCCCAGCGCCGGAGCGGTGGGCTGAGCGCTCGGAGCCCCGCGGTCGTCAGCCCGCCCCGGAGGCGATCGCCGAGAGGCTCAGTGGCCGCCGTACCGGCACCGTGGCGCCGGCCGGAGATGTCGGCGCCCCGCCCCAGGTACCGGTCCGTCTGATAAAGCCAGCGGGCCGGGGCATAGCAGTAGACCACCTTGTGGCCGGTGGCTCGAACGCCGTGGGCCCACCCGCTGGAGCTGCAGAGCACGACGTCGGCCTCCACGCGATGGGCGGAGAACGCCGGCGCCAGGACCGGCAATGCCCACCGGTGGTGGTGGCGCAGGAAGGGGAGGCGATTGAGGGGGAGTGGCTGGACGTTGACGTCGCCGAACTCGGGGAACGTCCCCGCCGGATCGTACAGGGAGGTGTGCACCGGCGCACCGGGGAACGCCTCGGCCAGAAGCAGCACCACCCGCTCAGCACCGCCGCGCTGGGTCAGATAGTCATGCACGATGGCCACTCGGGGGGCCATCGGGGGAAGGCTCACTGGGTCAGTATGCCCCCAGCCCTCGAACCATGGCCCGTGGCGTGTCGAGGATGATCTTGAAGTCCCACCACATCGACCACGAGACGACGTACAGGTAGTCCAGTTGCCGGAGGTCCTCGGCGCTCAGCTCGTTGCGCCCGGAGACCTGCCAGAGGCCGGTGATGCCCGGCCGGACCTCGAACCGGCGGGCGGTCCAGTCGTCCAGGTCGTCGGATTCGTGGCTGACGAACGGCCGGGGCCCGACGATGGCCATGTCGCCGAGCAGGACGTTCCAGAGCTGGGGCAGCTCGTCCAGGCCGGTCTTGCGGAGGAAGCTGCCGATCTTCGTGATCCGATGCCGTTCGTCGTGCTTCTTGCGGACCTGCCACAGGGCCGACCCTTCGTCGGCCACCGGGGCCGGCGAGGCTGGCGAGGCTCCGCTGTCGGGCCGGAAGGTGCCGACGGTCATGGTCCGGAACTTGTTGATGGTGAACTGCCGCCGGTTCCGACCGATGCGTTCCTGGCGGAACAGGACAGGGCCGGGCGACGTGGTGCGGACGGCGATGGCGATGGCGAGTAGGACGGGGGAGGCCAGGACGAGGGCCAGGCCGGCCACGGAGACGTCGAACGCCCGCTTCAGTGCCCGGTCCCACCGGGTCATGTGGGCGGGGGCGAATTCGAGCAGTGGCAGCCCCGACAGCTCGGTGAGCTTCGAGCGCCAGGAGATCAGCTCGTACTGCCGGGGCACCACGGCGACGTGGACGTGGTCCTGGATGGCCCGGTAGACGGAGATCGAGTCGGCCGTCGGACGCTCGCTGGGACAGACGATGACGCGGTCGATGGACAGCTCGGGGCAGATGCGGGGCAGATCGCCGACGGTGCCGATGGCACCGGCTTCGACCTCGGTGCCGTCGACGACCCGGCCGACGAGCGCCATGCCCTTCTGCAGCCGGAGATGGACGGCGATGCGGTCACTGAGGGCACCGGAGCCGACGACGACGACTCGGGTGGTCCGGAACGTCTGGACCCAGGCTCGGACCATGGCCCGGCCGATGCCGACGAGGATCGCCGCCACGAGAACGACGACCACCAGCTGGGTGGCGTTGAGCTGGGCGGTGCCGAAGGCGGCATGGCCGAGGGCCCCGATGCCGAGGAGGAGGATGCAGCCGGCGCCGATGGCGAAGGTCAGGTCCTTCCACTCGGCCAGGGTGGATGGCAGCAGGGCCCGGTGGACGGAGCGGTACGAGCCGGAGATGGCAAGGGCCACGATGATCGCCACCGGGAGGAGGCAGTCGTCGGCGGCGTTGCTCGGGAAGCGGGCGAGAGCGTTCAACGGGGCCGACGACAAGGCAGAGAGGAGGAGGAGCCCGAGGGCCAGTGCCGCGCAGCTGGCCAGGAAGTCCACGGCCAGCAGCACCACGGCATGCTCGAGGTCGGTCATCTCGGCGCCCGCCCTCGGCGACAACGGCTCGGTGGTTGGCATGGACCTCAAGGGGTCGGTGTCGGCGGCTGGATCGGCAGAGCCGGTGCTGTTGGCCGCGGTGACGGCTTCGGGCGGTGCCTGCATATGTACAGCCTTACCCATTGCCGGCATCTTCGGCCCCTCCTCGCCGCCACCGTTTTGCAACCCTGTTGCGAATGAACGCCGGATGCAACGGAACGAAGTTCCAGGTCGACCGCCGTTGCAGCGTGCCCCCGCGGGGGTGAACTACGGGGTGATCTTACCGCAGCGAACGATGTTCAGAAACCGATGGAGTGTGGCGATCGTGTTTCCAGCCGGTGGTTACCGCAAGCGGTCACGCAAGGGTCACGTCGGCGTCACCCCAGTAGGCGGTGACGCCCTGGATCCGGCCGTCGTCGGCCGCGGTGAACACCTCGATGCCCTCGATGACCATCGATCCCGCGTCCAGCTCCACGGTCACCCGGAAGTCGATGGCGGCGTGGGGTCCGGAGATGTGGACGGCGAGAGCCTCGAAGGCCATCGACCGGCTGGCCTCCACGGCGCTTTGCCGGAAGGCCCGGATGGCGTCGTGGCCGACGTGGGGTGGGTTCGACGCCGGATCAGCCTGGACGGCGTCCTCGGTGAACAGGGCGACGTAGCCGTCGACGTCGCGGGAGCTGGTGACCTGGCAGTAACGGTCGACCAGCTGGCGGAGCTCCTCGGGGGTGGGCATGGCGGTCAGGATCCCACGGCGTGGACGCCGCCGTCGACGTGCAGGAGCTCGCCGGTGGTCATGGGCAACCAATCGGACATGAGGGCCACGCAGGCCTTGGCGACGACCGCACTGTCGTGGACGTCCCAGCCCAGTGGGGCCCGGTCGCCCCAGGTGTCCTCGAAGGCGGCGAAGCCGGGGATGGACTTGGCGGCCATGGTCCGGACAGGACCGGCGGCGACCAGGTTGACCCGCACCCCTTTCGGGCCGAGCTCCTTGGCCAGGTACCTGGTGAGAGATTCCAGGGCGGCCTTGGCCACCCCCATCCAGTCGTACAGCGGCCACGCCACGGTGGCGTCGAAGTCCAGGCCGACCACCGATGCGCCCCCGTCGGCACCGGCGGCCTCCAACAGCGGACGGAACGCCTCCACCAACGCCTTCAGGGAGTAGGTCGAGACGTGCAGCGCCTGCGACACCTCGGCCCAGTCGGCCTGGAACATGCCGTTGCCGAGGCAGTTGGCCGGGGCGAACCCGATGGCGTGCAGCAGGCCGTCCATCCTGTCCCAGCGCTCGGCCAGGGCGGCACCGGCGGCCGCCAGCTGGTCGGGGTTGGTGACGTCGATCTCCAGCACGTCGACCTCGGCCGGCAGCTTCCGGGCGGTGCGGCGGGTGAGGGACAGCCCGCGGCCGGCACCGGACAGCACGACCTCGGCGCCCTCCTCCTGGGCCAACTTGGCCACGGCGAAGGCCAGGGAGGCGTCGGTGAGGACGCCGGTGACCAGGATCCGCTTACCGTCGAGCATGCCCATGGCGGCAGAGGCTAGCCACGGCCGGGTTGCCGTGTACCGTGGGCCGGTGCTGACATCGGCCAAGCAGCGGCTGAAGGACGTTCCTGCGGTGGCCCAGCTCGTCGAAGCCCGGAATTTCGTACGGGCCAAGCGCGAGCACGGCTTTGAGCTGGCCGTGCCCCCCGGGCACTTCTACTCCCCGATCCCCTCCGGGGACGACGTGCGGCGGGCCTCCGCCACCACCACCAGGTCGGCCGCATCGATGGGGGGCGTGGACCTCCACGAGGAACGCCAGGTGGACCTCCTGCGCCGCCTGGCGCCGTCCATGAGGGATCTCCCGTTCGGGCCCCACCCCCAGGGGGGGTTCCGGTACGGCTGGACAAACGGCCTGTTCGGCCCGGTGGACGGGGCGGTGCTCTACGCCATGCTCCGCGAGCACCGGCCGCGCCGGATCGTCGAGGTCGGGTCGGGTTGGAGCTCGGCACTGATGCTCGACGTCAATGACCGCCACCTCGGGGGCAGCTGCCGCCTGACGTTCATCGAGCCGTACCCCGACCGCCTGCGTTCGCTACTGCTTCCGGCAGACAACGCCAGCGTCGAGATCCTTGACCGACCGGTCCAGGAGGTGGACACCCACCTGTTCAGCCAGCTCGGCCCCGGCGATTTCCTCTTCATCGACTCCTCCCACGTCTCGAAGATGGGGAGCGACGTGAACCATCTGGTTTTCTAGGTGCTGCCCAACCTCGCGCCCGGGGTCCTCGTGCACTTCCACGACATCCTTTGGCCGTTCGAGTACCCGCCGACCTGGTCGCCCCGAGCCTGGAATGAGGCGTACCTGGTGCACGCCTTTTTGTCGTTCAACGCCGACTACGAGATTGTGCTCTTCAGCGACTGGCTGGCCAACGTCCGGCCGGACGAGGCCACGGCGGTGCTGGCCCAGTGGGGACCGGCCACCGGCGGCTCCTTGTGGCTGACCCGGGCCCGGTGAGCTGGCCGCTCAGCAGCCCCGCTGCCACACGACGGCCTTGACCATGGCGGCCTGGTCGTAGGCGATGTCGTGGATCCAACCGAAGAACCCGTCCGGATCGACGCCGACGAACGCCACCTGGCCCTGGTAACACCGGTCGATGCGGAGGCGGGCCCGGGACACCTGGGTCGTGCCGGCCACCACGACGATCCGATCCCAGTGGTGGAGGCGGGCCGCGGTGGCGATGAACCGGGCCTCCCCCTGGGTCGAGAGGGGGACGGGCCAGAAGCAGTCGATGTGCAGGCGGGCAACCTTCGGGCATAACGGCGTGGTCGAAAGCGCAACTGTCCGGATGTCGTCGGCCTGGGCGACGGCGATCCCTTGATCGGCCCGGTCGCCGTAGCCGCCGAGCACCACCACCGCCTGAGGTTGGCGTACCGACCCGAGATCCGGACGGACGAAGACGAGGACGGTGACCACCACGTAGGCCACCAGGAGGGCGACCAGCAGGCTGACGACGACGGGCCACCAGCGACGTCGTCGGCTACGGCTCACCCCACCAGCTTCGACCAGATGGTTACCCCCGGACCAACCCTGGGCGGTTCGAGGAGGAGGGCGTCGATGTCCTCGGGCGGTGCCGGCGGCCCCAGGAGGTACCCCTGCACCCGGCGGACGCCCAAGCGGATGAGCTCGGCGAGATCGACTGGGGCCTCGACCCCCTCCGCCACCAGGTCGAGCTGGAAGGTCTGGGCCAGCCGGACGATGGACTCGACGATGCCCTGGTTGACAGGATCGGATGCCACCCCGTCGACGAAGGCCCGGTCGATCTTCAGCACGTTGACCGGGTAGCTCTTCAGCTGCACGAGGGAGCTGAAGCCGGCCCCGAAGTCGTCGATGGCGAGCTGCACTCCGACAGACAAACCTCACCGCGTCTGAGGCGGAGACGCGTCTGGAACTCCTCGATACCCAGATCCTGATGGTGAAGGAAGCCGCGACGCTCGTGAGGCAAAAAGGGGTGGCGAGTTCGGACGGCCGTTGGGTGTCTGGCCATCGCTGCCGCCCTGGTCGTCGCCGGTATACTCGTGGCGACGGGAGGTCGGTTACATGCCTGACGAGAAGGCGCCGCAGAGCGCGCCAGCCCCACAGCCGGCGAAGAGCCGACCTGAGCCGCCTCCCTTCCGGCCGAACAAGAATCTCATCGGCTACATCGAGAAGGGCCAGAAGCCACCGGTCCGGCCGGCCCCGCCTTCCGAGAAGCGATAACCACCGCAGGTCCGCAGCAATCTGGGGGTGACGCCCCGGCCGGTCAGTGGTCGGCGGCAGCGGTGGATGGCACAGACGGCTGCCCGGTGGTGCCCGTCGGCGGCCCGGGCGGCGCCGGGGGCTGACCGTGGGAGGCCACGAAGTCCCGAGACCGGATGAGGGTCATGGCGCAGGCGGAGCCGGCCAGGGCCAGGATGCCGCTGACCACCAGCAGGATGTCCAGGGTGCTGGCGAAGCTGGTGTGGATGGCGTCCACCAGGGTGGCTCGGGAGCTGGCCGGGATGGTGGCCATGAGACGGCCGACGGTGCCCTGCTGGACGTCGGTGGCGATCTCGGGCAGCTTTCCGCTGAGGGTGGCTGTGCCGGCCAGGGCGTGGCTGAGCTTGCTGGACAGCGACGACGAGAAGATGGAGCCGTAGGCGGCGATGCCGGTGGCGATGCCGATCTGGCGGAAGGTGGTGTTCACGCCGGAGGCCATGCCGGACCGTTGGGGGGCCACCACGCCGACGGCGGTGGAGGCCAGCGGGGGGTTGACCATGCCGCTGCCGATGCCCGACACGATGAAGCCGGGGATCAGGTGGGTCCACGAGCTGGCCCCGTTGAGCCCGGTCATGATCAGGATGCCGACGCCGACCAGGACCAGGCCGGGCCCGATCAGCCAGCGCACCGGCATGTGGCTGCTGAGCCGGCCGGAGATGGTGGCGGCCACGAGGCTGCCGGCCGTGATGACCAGTAGGCGGACACCGGTGGCCAGGGCGGAGTAGCCGAGGTCGTCCTGGAGGTACAGGACCAGGTACAAGAGCATGGCGTACAGGGAGCCGTTCATGGCGAAGGCCGAGGCCAGGCCGCCGCTGAAGGTCGGGATGCGGAACAGGGACAGGTCGAACATCGGGTGGTCGGCCCGCTGCTCGGCGAACACGAACCCGACCAGGAACACGACGGCCAGGATCAGGCAGATGATGACCCCGGTGTCGCTCCAGGCGATCTCGCCGGCCCGGATCAAGCCGTAGACCAGTGAGACCAGGCCGGCGGTCAAGAGGCCGAAGCCGGCCCAGTCCGGTCGGGCGGCGTGGGGGGTCTTGGACTCGACCACCTTCCACCGGGTGACCATCAGGGCGGCGACGCCGATGGGCAGGTTGACGAGGAAGATGCCCCGCCAGCTGATGCCGGTGGTGATGGCCCCGCCCAGCACCGGGCCGAGGCCGGTGGCGACGCCGGTGATGGCCCCCCAGATGCCGAAGGCGACGCCGCGCTCTTTGCCGTGGAAGTTCTGGGCCAACAGGGCCAGGGAGGTGGCGAACAGGATGGCCCCGCCGATGCCCTGGGCGCTCCGCGACAGGATGAGCATGAGCGATGTCTGGGCCACCCCGCACAGCAGCGAGCCGACCGTGAACACGATGAGGCCGATGGTGAACAGCAGTCGCCGGCCGTAGCGGTCGGCCAACGAGCCGGCGGTCAGCAGCACCGACGCCAAGGTCAGGGCGTAGGCGTCGACCACCCACTGCACACCGCTGAAGCTGGTGTGCAGGCCCTTTTGGATGCCCGGTAGGGCGACGATGACGATGGTGACGTCCAGCAGCAGCATGAAGGTGGCTGCGCACACCACGACGAGGGTCCACCACTTCTTGTCCATGGGTCACAGCCTGCCGGTTTGGCCGGACGTATCCCACCATCTCGGAAGAAGCTGCCGGTTTCATCCACAAACTACGATCGATGCCATGGAATCCCCAGCGGTGGACGAGTTGGACCGAAGGATCATCCATGCCCTCTACGTCCATCCGCGGGCCCCGTTCAGCCGGTTGGCCGAGGTGCTGGGGGCGTCCGAGCAGACGATCGCCCGCCGCTACCGGCTGCTCAGGGACGGCAACGTCCTGCGGGTGGTCGGGCAGTTGGACACGCAGCGGCTGGGCCAGTCGGACTGGGCGGTCCGCATCCGCTGCACCCCGGGGACGTCGCTGGCCGTGGCCACCGAGCTGGCCCGCCGGCCGGAGACGGCGTGGGTGCAGCTGACGTCGGGGGGCACCGAGATCTTCAGCACCATTCATTCCCACGATCGCATGCAGTCGGCGCCACTGTTGTTGGGCCAGCTGTCGGCGGGCCGGCAGGTGGTGGGCCTGGAGGCGTACTGCCTGTTGCACCTGTTCTCCACCGGGCCGGCCCCGCCCTTCGGGGAGACCGCGTTGACGCCGGACGAGGTCGACCGCCTCCGACCGCCTCCGGCCGTGAATGTCGACGGCCGGCCGGCGGAGCTGCTGGAGGCCGACCGGGCGTTGGTACAGGCCCTGGCCGAGGACGGGCGGGCCACCTATCGGCAGCTGGCGGACCGGACGCACTGGCACGAGTCGACCGTGCGCCGCCGCGTCGAGGACCTGATGGCCTCGGGCGTCCTGTTCTTCGACCTGGATGTGGTGGCCGAGGCGTTGGGGAAGCGGTCGCGGGCCATCCTGTGGATGTCGGTGGCCCCGGCGAAGTTGATGACCGTTGGGGAGACCCTGGCCCAACGCCTGGAGGTGCCGTTCGCCGCGGCGACGACGGGGTCCACCAACCTGCTGGTGTCACTGGCCTGCGAGGACGACCACTCCCTGTTCGAGTACCTCACCCGCGAGGTGGCCGCCCTGGACGGGGTGGTCCACATCGAGACGGCCCCGATCATGCGGGCGGTCAAGATGCACGCCACCATCGGGCCGCCCGGAGGCTGAGCGCGGGGTCTCGGTCGAGTTTTCGCCCGCCGCGCTGGCGCAACTAATTGAGCGGATACGCTCATTTCCCATGACCAGCGCGGCGGAATTAGTAAAGGACGCCCGCCGCCAATCCGGGTTGCCGTTGCGGGTGGTGGCCGCCCGGGCCGGGGTGTCGGTGTCCACGATCACCCGCATCGAGTCCGGCCGGATGGACCCGACGGTGGGCATGCTGCACCGGCTGGTGGCCGCCACCGGGCAGCACCTGGTGCTCGGCACCGCGCCGGACGACGACGCACCGCCGCCGCAGACCGTGGCCGAGGTGGCCGCCCGGTGGCGCCGAGCCCCGGGCCGCGGCCCGGCCGACTGGACGTGCCTGCAGTCCTTCACCGCCCACCTGGCCGCCCACCCCGACGAGGTGGCGCCCGCCATCGGCCGGTCCCCCGGGCCGACCGGCTCGGCCACCCTGGACGACGTCCTGGCCGGGGTGGCCCGGCAGCTGGCCGACGAGGCCGGCCTGCCCCGGCCGGGTTGGGCCCAGCGCCGGCCCCCGACTGGCGTCGGCCGGGGACCCGTGTGAGACAGTGAGCGGCGCAGTGACGAGCGACAGGGACCCGACGGAGGGTGGAGACGGCATGGGCGGCGTTGACGTGGGCATTCTCGGTGGCACCGGCCCGGCCGGGCGGGGACTGGCCGTGCGGCTGGCCGCCGCCGGGCTGCAGGTCGCCATGGGGTCACGGGACGCCGAGCGGGCCGGGCAGGTCGCCGCCGAGGCCGCCGCCGCGTGGCCGGGCCGGCTGCCCGGCACCATTACCGGCGTGGACAACGCCGGTGCGGCGGCGGCCGACCTCGTCGTGGTGGCCACCCCGTGGGACAGTGCCGTGGCCACCGTCCGTCCGCTGGCCGAGCCCCTGGCGGGCAAGGTGGTGGTGTCCATGGTCAACGCCCTGGCCAAGGAGGGTCGGGAGATGCTGGCCCTGATCCCCCCCCGGGGGTCCATGGCCGCGGCCATCCAGGCGGCGCTGCCGCGGTCCAAGGTGTCCGCCGCCTTCCACCACCTGCCGGCGTCCGAGATGGAGAACCTCGACTCCGGCCTGCTGGCCGACGTGCTGGTCTGTGGCGACGACCCGGCGGCCCGGGAGGCCACGGTGGAGCTTGTGGACCGCATCGAGGGGCTGCGGCCGCTGGACGCCGGCAGCCTCAGCCAGGCGGCGGCGATCGAGGCGTTCACGGCCGTCTGCATCACCATCAACATCCGCTACCGGGTGCACAGCACCCTCAAGCTCGCCGGCATCTGAGCACCAGGATGGGCATGCGCCTCTACGACACCGCCCGGGACGCCGTGGTCCCGTTGGCGCCGGGGCCGGTGGTGACCATGTACAGCTGCGGCATCACCCCATACGACGCCGCCCACCTGGGTCACGCCGAGGTGTACCTGACCTTCGACATCCTGCAGCGCCGCCTCCGCGACCTCGGCCACGACACCCGGTGCGTCCGCAACGTCACCGACGTCGACGACGACATCCTGCGCAAGGCCCGGGAGCTGGGGGTCCACTACCTGGACCTGGCCGCCGAGGAGATGGCCCGGTTCGACGCCGACATGGGCACGCTCGGGCTGCTGCCGGTGGCCGCCGAGCCCCGGGCCACGTCGGCTATCGCCGACATCCTGTCCCTGATCGGCGTCGCCCTGGACAACGGCCACGCCTACCGGTCCGGGGGGGCCGTCTACTTCGACGTCACCACCTTCGGCGGCTTCGGCAAGGTCAGCCACTTCGACCGGGACGAGATGCTGCGGCTGGCCGCCGTCCACGGCGGCAACCCCGACGACCCCAACAAGCGGAACCCGCTGGACTTCGTCCTCTGGCAGCCGTCCCTCCCCGACGAGCCCAGTTGGGAGTCCCGCTGGGGCCCCGGCCGGCCGGGCTGGCACATCGAGTGCTCCGCCCTGGCCCTCCGGGAGCTGGGCGAGACCGTCGACATCCACGGTGGCGGCCGCGACCTGGTGTTCCCCCATCACGAGTGCGAGACCGCCCAGTCCGAGTCGGTCACCGGGCAGCCGTTCGTCCGGCACTGGCTCCACGTCGGCCTGGTCGGGCTGCACGGCACCAAGATGTCCAAGTCCCTCGGCAACCTGGTGTTCGTCGGCGACCTGGTCAAGGACTGGGAGCCCATGGCCGTCCGGACGGCGCTGCTCGGCCACCACTACCGGCACGACTGGGAGTGGGCCGACGCCGATCTCGTCACCGCGGCCGCCCGGCTGAACCGGTGGCGGGCGGCGACCCCGGCGGGTTCGCCTGGTGCCGATGATGGAGCCGCCGACCGGGGAGCCGCCGACGGGTCCGGTGCCGACCAAGCGCTGGACGACGTCGCGCTGGACGACGCCGTCCTCGTCGATGTCCGGCGGCACCTGGACGACGACCTGGACACCCCCGGGGCCCTGGCCGCCATGGACCGCCACGCCGCCGCCGGCCACCCGGTTGGCGCCGCCGCCGACCTGCTCGGCATCGTCCTCTGAGCCGTTCCTACTCCCGGCCCGCCCCTGGCCGGCCCACTCCTGGCCGGCCCACTTCAGCCCGCAGCCGGTCGAGCTCGGCCACGATCCGATCCGTGCCGTAGTAGGCCTGCAGCCCGCTCGGGTTGGGCAGCACCCACAGCCCGGCCGTCCCCAGCCGCTCGTCCTGCGGGCCGATGGTGGCCCGGGGGCGGCCGAAGGCGGTCCGGTAGGCGGTGAGGCCGAGGAACGCCACGGCCTTTGGCCGGTACCGGGCCACCTTGTCCGCCAGGGCCTCCCCGCCCTGCCGGAGCTCCTCCTTCGACAGCTCGGCGGCGGTGGCCGTGGTTCGGGCGACCAGGTTGGTGATCCCGACCCCGTAGTCCAGCAGCTGGGCCTGCTGGTCCGGCCGCAGCAGCCGGTCCGTGAACCCGGCGGCCACCAGGGCTTTCCAGAACCGGTTGCCCGGGTGGGCGAAGTGGTGGCCGGTCGCCCCGGACCGCCGGCCGGGGTTGATGCCGCAGAACAGCACGTCCAGGTCCGGCCCGATGACGTCGGTGATGGT